>NZ_JBIBWV010000004.1:0-23495 GCF_043081625.1 Streptomyces sp. NPDC014861 | reverse complement strand
GCCTCCTGCGTCGTGTTGAGGATGTTGACGCCCCGGAAGAGGGCGGAGGGGCAGCCGTGCGAGACGGCGGCGACCTGGCCCGGCTGGGCCTTGCCGCAGTTGAAGGCGCCGCCGAGGACGTACGTCTGCGGGCCGCCGACCTGCTCCATCGAGCCCCAGAAGTCGGTGGTGGTGGCCTGGTACGCCACGTCCCGCAGCTGCCCGGCCAGCCGGCCGTTCTCGATGCGGAAGAAGCGCTGGCCGGTGAACTGGAAGTTGTACCGCTGCATGTCGATCGACCACGACCGGTCGCCGACCACGTAGATGCCCCGCTCCACGCCGCCGATCAGGTCCTCGGTCGACAGGCCGCCCGGGTCGGGCAGGAGCGAGACGTTCGCCATCCGCTGCACCGGCACGTGCGCGGGGGAGTCCGCGAACGCGCAGCCGTTGGACCGCCCGAGGCCGGTGAGCTTCGCGATCCGCCGGTCCAGCTGGTAGCCGGTGAGCGTGCCGTCCTTCACCAGGTCCCAGGACTGCGCCTCGACGCCCTCGTCGTCGTACCCGATCGTCGCGAGCCCGTGCTCGGCCGTCCGGTCGCCGGTCACGTTCATCACCGAGGAGCCGTAGGCCAGCTTGCCCAGCTGGTCGAAGGTGGCGAAGGAGGTGCCCGCGTACGCCGCCTCGTAGCCCAGCGCCCGGTCCAGCTCGGTGGCGTGGCCGATGGACTCGTGGATGGTCAGCCACAGGTTCGACGGGTCGACGACCAGGTCGTACCGGCCGGCCTCGACGCTCGGCGCCCGCATCTTCTCGGCGAGCAGCTCCGGGATCTCGTCCAGCTCCTTGTCCCAGTCCCAGCCGGTGCCGGTCAGGTACTCCCAGCCCCGGCCGACCGGCGGCGCGATCGTCCGCATCGAGTCGAACTCGCCCGTGGTGCCGTCCACGGCGGTCGCGGTGAGCTGCGGGTGGAGCCGCACCCGCTGCTGGGTGGTGACGGTGCCGGCCGTGTCGGCGTAGAACTTGTTCTCGAAGACCGTGAGCAGCGAGGCGTCCACGTGCGCCACCCCGTCGGCCCGCAGCAGCCGCGCCGACCAGTCGGCGAGCAGCGCGCTCTTCTCCTCCGCCGGCACCGAGAACGGGTCGATCTCGTACGAGGAGACCCACACCTTGTCCGCGTGCACGGGCTCCGGCGCCAGCTCGACCCGCTCGTCGGAGCCGGCCGCGGCGATCACCCGCGCCGACAGCTGGGCCATCGCCACGGCCTGCGAGGCCACCCGGGCGGCCCCGTCCATCGTGAGGTCGACCCCGGAGGCGAAGCCCCAGGCCCCGCCGTGCACCACCCGCACCGCGTACCCGAGGTCGGTGGTGTCCGAGGAACCCGCCGGCTTGGCGTCCCGCAGCCGCCAGGCGGCGCTGCGGACCCTTTCCAGGCGGAAGTCGGCGTGCTCGGCGCCGAGCGCGCGCGCCCGCGCGAGCGCCGCGTCGGCGAGCGCCCTCAGCGGAAGGGCATGGAAGGTCGGTTCGATCGCATGGACCACGAGCGGCCTCGCTCTCTGCGTGACGGGAACCTGCTGCGGTTGACGGCAACCGGAAGTGAATCACGCCGCGTCACGCTCTTCGGCGCATTTACCGATGACGGAGGGCGACACCGCGGGTGCGCGGCGACACGGCCCGGGGCGCCCGCGGAGCCCTCGCGCGACCACCCCTGGTCCGGTCCGCGTCTGTAGGGACCCGACAGCGACGCCCGCATGCCACTGTCGGAGGCCGATTCCCCATGACGTGGGAGGTACCGATAGGTTTTCGAGGTACCAGACCGCTGATCGAAAGGGTGATCCGTTGAGCCGCTCGGTTCTCGTCACCGGAGGAAACCGGGGCATCGGCCTCGCCATCGCCCGCGCGTTCGCCGAGGCGGGCGACAAGGTCGCGTACACCTACCGGTCGGGCGAGCCGCCGGCCGAGCTCGCCGAACTGGGCTGTCTCGCCGTGCGGTGCGACATCACCGACGGCGAGCAGGTGGAGCAGGCGTACAAGGAGATCGAGGAGAAGCACGGCCCGGTCGAGGTCCTCGTGGCCAACGCCGGCGTGACGAAGGACCAGCTCCTCATGCGCATGTCCGAGGAGGACTTCACGTCCGTCCTCGACACCAACCTCACCGGTACCTTCCGGGTCGTGAAGCGTGCCAACCGCGGCATGCTCCGCGCCAAGAAGGGCCGCGTCGTCCTGATCTCCTCGGTCGTCGGTCTGCTGGGCTCCGCGGGCCAGGCCAACTACGCCGCCTCCAAGGCCGGCCTGGTCGGTTTCGCCCGCTCGCTCGCCCGTGAGCTCGGCTCGCGGAACATCACTTTCAACGTCGTCGCGCCCGGCTTCGTCGACACCGACATGACCGCCGTGCTCACGGACGAGCAGCGCGCGGGCATCGTGTCCCAGGTCCCGCTCGGCCGCTACGCGCGGCCGACGGAGATCGCCGCGGCCGTGAGGTTCCTCGCCTCCGACGACGCCTCGTACATCACTGGAGCCGTCATCCCGGTTGACGGCGGACTGGGAATGGGTCACTGACACCATGGCTGGAATCCTCGAGGGCAAGAAGATCCTCATCACCGGTGTGCTGATGGAGTCCTCCATCGCCTTCCACGCCGCCAAGCTGGCCCAGGAGCAGGGCGCGGAGATCATCCTCACCGCCTGGCCCCGGCCGACGCTCACCGAGCGCATCGCCAAGAAGCTCCCCCGCCCCGAGGCCGTCAAGGTCCTGGAGCTCGACGTCTCCAACGACGAGCACCTCGCCCGCCTGGAGGGCCAGGTGCGCGAGCACCTCGGCGACCGCATCGACGGTGTCGTCCACTCCATCGGCTTCGCCCCGCAGGACGCCCTCGGCGGCAACTTCCTGAACACGCCGTTCGAGTCGGTCTCCACGGCCATGCACGTCTCGGCCTTCTCCCTGAAGTCGCTGACGACGGCCGTGCTGCCGCTGATGAGCGAGGGCGGCTCGGTCGTCGGCCTCACCTTCGACGCGAAGTTCGCCTGGCCGCAGTACGACTGGATGGGCCCGGCCAAGGCCGCCCTGGAGGCGACCAGCCGCTACATGGCCCGCGACCTGGGCAAGCAGAACATCCGCTGCAACCTGGTCTCGGCCGGTCCGCTCGGCTCCATGGCCGCCAAGTCCATCCCGGGCTTCTCCGAGCTGGCGAGCGTCTGGGACAGCCGCTCCCCGCTGGAGTGGGACCTCTCCGACCCGGAGCCGGCCGGCCGCGCCATCGTCGCGCTGCTCTCCGACTGGTTCCCGAAGACCACGGGCGAGATCGTCCACGTCGACGGCGGCCTGCACGCGATCGGCGCCTGACACCGCACGTACCGCACCGGCCGGGGCCGGGTGCGCGTCCCCCAGGGGACCGCACCCGGCCCCGGCCGTCTGTCCCGGCACTTTCCCGGCCCCGGCCGTCTGCCCCGGCATTTCTCCCGGCTCCGGCTGTCTGCCCTGGCTGTTTCCCGGCTTCGGCCGTCTGCCCCGGTTGTTCCTCGGCTCCGGCCGTCCGCCCTGGTCGTTGCCCGCCCCGGCCGCTCCCGGCTCCGGCGCTCTCGACTCGAAAAACCGGGCGGATCACCGCAGACTGGTCGGAGCGTGTCGTTCCGGCTACTCACGGGGAGGAGGTACGGGCATGCGCACGCTCCAGCGCGGCTTCGCCGCCTACGCCTCGGTCGCCGCACTGCTCTTCGGGACCGCCGTCGCCGCGGAGGTCCACGCGGCCCCCGCCCCCGCCGAGGAGCCCGTCGCGGCCCCGTCGGCCGGTGACGGACCGGAGGACTTCGGGGCCTCCTGCCACACGGTCGTCGAGGGCAGCCGGGTCACCGCCCACTGCCGGAACCCCTATCCCCGCACCGACCGCGTACGGCTCCACGTCGAGTGCGACCCCTGGTGGGACCTGGACACCGACAGCGCGCCCGTGGACGTCGCCCCCGCCGACCACGCCACGGTCACCGCCCGCTGCTGGAAGGACGTCCGCTCCGCGTGGGTCACCCACGAACCGCTCGGGGATCCGTCCCCTCCCGCCCGCCCAGGCACATGAACGGATAGCCGGCCGCCTCCTCCGCCGCCCGCTCCGCGTCCCCGCTCCGGATCGCCTCCACCAGGCGCGCGTGGTCCATGTGGTTCTCCGGCCGCAGCACCTGCCCCACGTCGTCGCGCAGCCACTCCCGCAGGAGATCGCCCAGGTCCGCGTAGAGCTCGGTCAGCACGTCGTTCCCGGACGCCGCCACCACCGCATGGTGGAAGGCCGCGTCCACCGTCACGAACCGTTCCGCGTCCCCCGAGTCCCACGCCTCCTCGCGCCGGACCAGCAGCGCGTCCAGCTGCTTCAGGTCCCGCTCCGAGCGCCGCAGGGCCGCGAACCGCGCGGCGGCCGACTCCAGCGTGGAGCGCAGCTCGGCCACGTGCCGCGGATCGGAGCCCGCGAACCGCCGGTGCATCACCCCGGCCAGCTCGCTCGTCGCCGCCACGTAGGTGCCGGAGCCCTGCCGGATGTCGAGCAGCCCGTTGTGGGCGAGGGCGCGGACCGCCTCGCGGACCGTGTTGCGGGCCACGCCCAGCTGCTCGACCAGCTCGGGCTCGGTCGGGATCCGGGAGCCGACCGGCCACTCGCCGGACGTGATCTGGTTCCGCAGCTCGGCGATCACCTGGTCGGTCAGACCGGTGCGCCGGGGGTGCCCGAGGGCCATGGGGGACTCGCCTTCCGGGGAGGGGTCGGGGTCAGGGGTGCTGGTGCCGGGGTGGACGGTTCGAGAGGTGTCCGTGATCGGCGCCTGCGATCGGTGCCTGCGATCGGTGCCTGCGACTCGATGTCCGCGAGCGGTGTTCGCGATTGGACAGCCAATCATCCCATGATTCTATGATGGCTCCATGCCCGACGAGCCGAAGACCCTCGACCCCGCCGCCGCGACCCGGCCGGCCCCCGCCCAGGAGCGCCCCGCGCCCGGCCCGGACGGCGGCCGCTCCGCCCGCTGGACCCTCGGCCTCGTCTCCGTCGGACTGGTCCTCGCCGCGCTCAACCTGCGCCCCGCGATCACCAGCCTCGGCGCCCTCCTCGAAGAGGTCAGCGCCGGCCTCCACATGAGCGGCACCGTCGCCGGTGTCCTCACCTCCGTGCCCCCGCTCTGCTTCGCGATCTTCGGCATCACCGCCCCGCGCCTGGCCCGACGCTTCGGCCCCGCCGCCGTCGTCTGCGCCGGCATGGCCGCGATCCTCGCCGGGCTGCTGCTGCGCCCCCTCGCCAACGGCACCGCCGCCTTCCTCGCCGCCAGCGCCCTCGCCCTCATGGGCATCGCCGTCAGCAACGTCCTGATGCCGGTGATCGTCAAGCGGTACTTCCCGGACCGCATCGGCAGCATGACCGGCCTGTACTCCATGGCCCTCGCGCTCGGCACCTCGCTCGCCGCCGCCGTCACCGTCCCCCTGACCGACGCCCTCGGCGGCGACTGGCGCCTCGGGATCGGCGTCTGGGCGGTACTCGCCGCCGTCGCCGTCCTGCCCTGGCTCCCGCTCGTCAAGGACCGCACCGGCGCCGCCCGTACGGCACCGGCCGCGGCGCCCGGCACGGCCGCGGCGCCCTCCCTCGCGACCCCGACCGTCCCCGCCGCCGAGGCCGCGCCCCGCCCCATGCGCCGCAGCCGCACCGCCTGGGCGCTCGCCTGCTTCTTCGGCCTCCAGGCCACCGGCGCGTACATCACGATGGGCTGGATGCCGCAGATCTTCCGCGACGCCGGCGTGCCCGCCTCCACCGCGGGCGTCCTCCTCGCGGTCACCATGGTCATGGGCGTCCCGCTCGCCTTCGTCATCCCGCGCCTCGCCACCCGGATGCGCCACCAGGGCCCGATCGTCGTCGCCCTCGGCAGCTGCGGCCTCGTCGGCTACACCGGCCTCCTCCTCGCCCCGGCGGGCGGCGCCTGGGTCTGGGCGGTGCTCCTCGGCATCTCGAACTGCTCCTTCCCGCTCGCCCTCACCATGATCGGCCTGCGCTCCCGCACCGGCGCCGGCGTCGTCCGCCTCTCCGCCTTCGCCCAGTGCGTCGGCTACCTCATCTCCATCCCCGGCCCCCTCCTCGTCGGCGTGCTCTACCAGCACAGCGGCGGCTGGGGCGTGCCGATCGCCCTCATGGGCGGGCTGATGGTGCCGCAGATGATCGTGGGATCGCTCGCCGGACGGGACCGGACGATCGAAGACGAATCCTGAGATGCGAGACTGTGCGCATGCCCGTTCTCGAACCCAATCCCCAGGGCGGCCAGAAGAAGCTGCTCCTCGTGCTCGGCGCGATGCTCGGCATCACGGTCGTCATCGGCGTCATCGCCTCGATCGCCAGCCCCTGACCCGACCCGCCCGCGCGAGCGCGGGGGACGCCCGCCCCGGCCCGGGGTAGGGACAACCCCCGTATCCCCTAGGGGGAAGACTCAGGGGCGAGTAGGTGGATCACCGGATGGGCCGCGGCTCCCGCACTCCCTACGGTGGAGACACACCGCGGTTCCGCGGCACCCACCTTCCCCCGTGGACCGCGTCCAGGGGGCACCCCACCACGGAGGCGGCCATGGCGGCCCTCACCCGCACCGGTGACCGGACCACGCCCACCGGCGTCGACACCCGGCTGCCCTGGTGGGCCCTCGCCCTCCCGGTGGCCGCCTTCACCGTGCTCCTCCTGCTGGTCACCGGGCCCGGTGAGGCAGCGGCGGCGGGCGGGGAGGAAGGGATCGGCAGGGTCGTCCGGCTGATCGGGCAAACCCTCGCTCTCTGAGTCAGGACGGGCCGATCCGTGCCAAGCTGTGGACCATGAGCGTCGAATCAATCCGCAGGATCGTGCTGCTCCGGCACGCGAAGGCAGACTGGGGCCAGGAGTCCGACCACGAGCGCCCGCTCGCCGAGCGCGGCCGCAAGGACGCGCCCGTGGCCGGCCGCAGGCTCGCCCAGTCCGGCATCCACTTCGATCTGGCCCTCTGCTCGACCGCCGCCCGCACCCGTGAGACGTGGAAGCTCGCCGTCCACGAGCTGCCCGAGCGCCCGAAGACGGTCTACGAGGAGCGGATCTACGAGGCGTCCCTCGGCGAGCTCATCGCCCTGCTCAACGAGGTCCCGGAAGATGTGGACGACGTCCTCCTCATCGGCCACAACCCCGGCATGCACGCTCTGGCCGACGCCCTCGCCGGGGACGCCGAGGGCGACGCGCTCGCCCGGATGAACCGCAGCGGCTACCCGACCGCCGCCTACGCCGTCCTCACCTTCACCGGCACCTGGAAGTCCGTCGAGCACGGCGTCGGCCACCTCGCCGAGTTCTGGACCCCCCACGCCTGACGGGCCTCGCCGTACGCCTGACGGGCCTCATCCCTGACGGGCCCCACGCCCAGGCCGGCGGGCCCACGGCCGGCGGGCTTTGAGCCTGACGGGCCGGAGCCGGACGGGCCCGCGCCTGACCGGCGGGCCCCGTGCCCGCCCCACGGCCGCTCAGCGGGCAAGGCCCGGCACGTGCACGTGCCCGGGCGCCCCACGGCCCCGGCGGGCGACCCGTCGGCCCGCGACGGGCCCACCCGCGGGAGCCCGTACGCCGAAGGGCCCGGCCGTCCTCGTGACGACCGGGCCCCTCTCCGTACGGCGACGGGCGGGCGGACTCAGTGCTCCAGCGGCTCCTCGCCGCCGTCCGCGACCTCGACCTCCTCGCGGGTGATCCCCAGCAGATACAGCACGGTGTCGAGGAACGGCACGTTCACCGCCGTGTGGGCGGCCTCGCGCACCACCGGCTTGGCGTTGAACGCCACCCCCAGCCCGGCCGCGTTCAGCATGTCCAGGTCGTTCGCGCCGTCGCCGATCGCCACCGTCTGGGCCAGCGGCACCCCGGCCTCCGCCGCGAACCGGCGCAGCAGCCGCGCCTTGCCCGCCCGGTCCACGATCTCGCCCGTGACCCGGCCGGTCAGCTTCCCGTCCACGATCTCCAGGGTGTTGGCCTGGGCGAAGTCCAGCCCCAGCCGCTCCTTCAGGTCGTCCGTGACCTGCGTGAAGCCGCCCGACACCACACCCACCTGATAGCCGAGCCGCTTGAGCGTCCTGATCAGCGTCCGCGCCCCCGGCGTGAGCCGCACCTCGGCCCGCACCTTGTCCACCACCGACGCGTCCAGGCCCTCCAACAGCGCCACGCGCGCGTGCAGCGACTGCTCGAAGTCCAGCTCGCCCCGCATCGCCGCCGCCGTCACCTCGGCGACCTTCTCCTCGCACCCCGCGTGCGCCGCGAAGAGCTCGATGACCTCGTCCTGGATCAGCGTCGAGTCGACGTCCATGACGACCAGCCGCTGCGCCCGCCGGTGCAGGCCCGCCGAGACCACGGCCACGTCCACCCCGACCGTGTGCGCCTCGGTGGCCAGCGCCGTCCGCAGCACCTCGGTCGCACACCCCGAGACCGCGAACTCGACCGCCGTCACCGGGTACTTCGCCAGCCGGAAGATACGGTCGATGTTGCCGCCCGAACCGGCGATCCTGGCCGCTATGGCCGCCGTCTGCTCGGCCGTCAGCGGGTGCCCCAGCACCGTCACGTGCGAGCGCCCCTCACCGCGCGGGCGGTTGTCGCCGGTGCCCGAGATGATCTCCGCCTGGAGTTTCAACGACTCGGCCCAGCTGTGCACGGTGGCGCGCAGCTCGCCCTGGGGGGCGACGGTCGGCTCGGTGACCAGCGCGCACAGCACGAGCCGTCCGCGCGACACGACCTGCTCGATGTCGACGACGTCGACGGAGAAGGCGGCCAGGGTGTCGAAGAGACCGGCGGTGATACCGGGCCGGTCCTTCCCGAAGATCTTGACGAGAAGCGTGGGCACGTCCGCGGCGTGAACGGCGGGAACGTCCGGTGTCTGCGATGCGCTCATGGTGCTCCCACCGTATCGGGCGCCCGTCGCCCCCCGGCGCCCCGTCCCGCGTAGCGGACACCCGGTCGGCCCGGCCCCCGCCGCGACGCCCCCGGCGGCCCTCCCTCGGGTCTTCACGCCGCCCGACTTTCGGATCCGGGACCCGGCCTGAAATAGTTCCCCAGGATGATTCGCCATCCCTAGGGCCCCCGCGACGGGGGTGCAACGGGGGACACACAGTGGGGCATGGAGTGCCAGAACTCGTACTCGAACTCAACGGCAGGACCTGGACGCTGGAGCCGTCCCGGTCGTACACCCTGGGCCGCGACCCCCAGGGGGACCTGGTCATCGACGACGCCAGGGTCTCGTGGCGGCACGCCACGATCAGCTGGAACGGCCGGAGCTGGGCCATCGAGGACCACGGCTCCACCAACGGCACCTTCGTCGCCGGACAGCGGCTCCAGCAGCTGGAGATCGCCCCCGGGACCGCCGTCCACCTCGGCAACCCGACGGACGGCCCGCGCCTGAACCTCTCCGCCGCGCACGCCGGACAGGCCGCGCACACCGGGCAGCCGGCCCACGTCCACCAGGGCGGCGGCGCACCGGTCCACCCCGTGCAGCAGCCGGTCCAGCCGCAGGCGGAGTGGGCCACCCACGACGCCGCGCCGCCGCAGCACGGCGGCTGGCAGCAGCCCGCGCCGCAGGTCCCCCACCAGGGAGGCGGTCCGGTCGAGCAGCTCGCGCAGAAGACCGGTGGCGGCGCGGGGGCGTCCTCGGCCTACTCCGACCGCAGCCCCACCACCTTCCACCAGCTCGCCCTCGGGCACGTGATGCGCATCGGCCGTGCGCTCGAGAACGAACTGGTCGTCTCCGACCTCCAGGTCTCGCGCCACCACGCCGAGTTCCACGCCACGCCCGACGGCCGCATGGAGATCCGCGACCTCGGCTCGCACAACGGCACCTACGTCAACGGCCAGCCGATCCCGAAGGGCGGCTCCGCCCTCCTCGGCCCGCAGGACATCGTCGGCGTCGGCCACTCGACCTTCCGGATCGTCGGCGGCCAGCTGGAAGAGTTCGTCGACACCGGCTCGGTCTCCTTCTCGGCCCGCCACCTCACCGTCACCGTCGACGGCGGCAAGCAGATCCTCAAGGACGTCTCCTTCGGGGTCCCCGAGAAGTCCCTCATCGGCGTCATCGGCCCCTCCGGCTCCGGCAAGTCCACCCTCCTCAAGGCGCTCACCGGCTACCGGCCCGCCAACGAGGGCGACGTCCTCTACGACAACCGCAGCCTCTACAAGCAGTTCGCCGAGCTGCGCCAGCGCATCGGTCTGGTCCCGCAGGACGACATCCTGCACAAGGAGCTGACCGTCCAGAAGGCGCTCCGGTACGCCGCCAAGCTCCGCTTCCCCGGCGACACCGCGACCGCCGAGCGCGAGGCCCGCATCGACGAGGTGCTGCGCGAGCTCAAGCTCGACATCCACAAGGAGAAGAAGGTCACCTCGCTCTCCGGCGGCCAGCGCAAGCGCGTCTCGGTCGCCCTGGAGCTGCTGACCAAGCCCTCGCTGATCTTCCTGGACGAGCCGACCTCCGGCCTCGACCCGGGCATGGACCGCGACGTCATGCAGCTGCTCCGCGGCCTCGCCGACGACGGCCGCACCGTCCTCGTCGTCACCCACTCCGTCGCCGAGCTGGCCCTCTGCGACAAGCTCCTCGTCATGGCGCCCGGCGGCTCCGTCGCGTACTTCGGCCCGCCGGACGAGGCGCTGAACTTCTTCGGCTACTCCTCCTGGGCCGACGTCTTCTCCGCCTTCGAGAACTACCGCGACTACGACTGGGCCGGCCGCTGGAAGGGCTCGCAGCACTACCAGCTGTACGCCGCCGACATCGACGCCGTCGCCGCCCAGCCCGTCCACATGCCGCAGCAGGCGATGTCCCGCCCGCCCAAGCCGCAGGGCTGGGGCTCCCAGCTGTGGACCCTGATCCGCCGCTACACCTCGGTGATCGTCTCGGACAGGGGCTTCCTCGTCCTGATGGTGATGCTCCCGGCGGTCATCGGCTTCGTCTCGGTCGTCATCCCCTCCGACTTCGGCCTCGCCCCGCCCACACCGCCGTCCCGGTTCAACGGCGACGCCGGCATCATCATGCTGATCCTCACGGTCGGCATGTGCTTCTCCGGCGCCGCGAACTCCGTCCGAGAACTGATCAAGGAACGGGTCATCTACGAACGGGAACGCGCCACCGGCCTCTCCCGCTCGGCCTACCTGATGTCCAAGGTCATCGTCCTCGGCGTCATCACGGCCTTCCAGGGCGTCATCCTCTGCGCCATCGGCTTCGCCACCCGCGACCTGCCCGCCGAGGGCCTCCTCATGCCGCCGGCCGTCGAGCTCTGCCTCGTCGTCATCGCCCTCGGCCTCACCTCGATGATGGTCGGCCTGGTCATCTCCGCCCTGGTGAAGACCGCCGAGAAGACCATGCCGCTGCTGGTCATGTTCGCCATCGTCCAGGTCGTGTTCACCGGCATCCTCTTCAAGGTCTTCGGCTCGCCCGGCCTGGAGCAGTTCGCCTGGCTCATGCCGTCCCGCTGGGCCATCGCCGGCGCCGGCACCACGCTCGACCTCGCGCACCTCATGGCGCCGTGGGACCCGAAGAACCCCACCGACCTGGACCCGCTCTGGGACCACAGTGCCGCCCAGTGGGGCTTCAACATCGCCGTCCTGCTCTTCATGACCACCGTCCTCGGCGTCCTGGTCGCGCGCCTGCTGCGGCGCCACGAGCCCGAGGTCATGCGCAAGTAGCGGCCCCGCCGGACGCAGGCGCCCGCACGCGCCCCGCTCCCGCCCCGCACGCGCCGAAGGGCGGCACCCCGCACGGGGTGCCGCCCTTCGGCGTCGTCGAGGCGACTCAGTAGGCGCTGTTGACGTTGTCGATCGAGCCGTAGCGGTCGGCCGCGTAGTTGGCGGCGGCGACGATGTTGGCGACCGGGTCGTACTGGTCGAACTTGGTGCCCTTCACGTGGTACGCCTTGAAGGTCGGGTAGATCACCTGGAGCAGACCCTTGGACGGGACGCCGTTGATGGCGTTGATGTCCCAGTTGTTGATCGCGTACGGGTTGCCGCTGGACTCGCGCATGATGTTCTTGTGCAGGCCGTTGTACGAGCCCGGGATGTTGTGCTTGTCCATGATGTGCAGCGCCTCGCGGATCCAGCCGTCGAGGTTGTTCGCGAAGACCGGGGTGCGGGTGACGGAGCGGCTCGCGGCCGTCGTCGTGGCGGCACGCTTCTTCGCGGCGGCCTTCGCCTTGGCCTCGGCCTTCGCCTTGGCCGCGGCCTTCGCCTTCGCGGCGGCCTTCTTCGCGGCCGCGTCGGCCTTCGCCTTCGCCGCGGCCTTGGCCTTGGCGGCCTGGACGGCCTTCGCCTTGGCGGCGGCCTGGGCCTTCGCCTTCGCCGCGGCGTCCAGCTTGGCCTGGAGGCCGACGGTGGTGTGCTGGTCGGCCACGCTCGCGGCCAGCGCCTTCGCCTGCGGAGCGTTGGCGTCGTACGACCAGGCCACTCGCTGGTTCGTGTTCAGCGCCTGGGGCTCGGTCTCCGTGGAGCCGTTGCCGGGCACGAGGGAGAGGGTGAGCGCGGCTGCGCCCAGAGCGGCGACGCCGGCGATCGTGGCCTTGTGGGTCTTCTTCAGACCACGACTGTGGCCAGGGGTGTTCTGAGACATGCAGGACTACCTCTTCGAATCGCTGGGGGTCGCTGGGCCGGGGCGGCGCTGCGCCTGCTCGGCGGCGACGGGGGCAATTCTTAGCGGCAGCAAAATCGCGTGGCAAAGGTGTGACGTACGATCCCGGGTAGTGGATCAGGGCTCCGTGTATGTGCCCGACACACCCCTTCAGGTCCGGTTGGTCCCACCCCGAACCGGTGCAGAACGCTCCACTAGGGAGCTTCGTAAGTGACCTGCGTCCTATGCGCGGGCTCACATCGGACGCGTAACAAGCTCACCGGAAGTTGCGGAGGCAACGCGCACAGTCAGCGTTGTCCGCCTCAAGGAGGAGAAGCCCCCGCCCGAACTCCTCCGAGACGGCCACCCGCGCCCACCGCCCCGGCGTACACCCGTGTACGCGAGCGGCCCGGCGTACACCCGTGGCCGTGGGCGGCCTGGCGTACACCCGTGCACGAGGCGGCCTGGCGTGCACACGGGCGGCCCGGACCGCCCCTCGCACGCGCGCGCGTGCTCCCCTCTCCCTCCCGTTTCCCCCTCCGGGCCCACCCAGCCCCTTCCGGGCCCAGACACACCCCCCTCCGGCTCCCACAGCGCCGGACGGCGCCACCGACAGCGCTCCCGACGCCACGCGCGCCCGCCCGACGCCACGCGCGCCCGTGCGGACGCCCCGGGCGGCCCTCCCAGCCCGCCCCGCGCGTGTGTGCCGTACGCCGCCCCTCCGCCGCCCCGGCTCCCTCCCACCCTCGACCAGGCCTCCGGTCAAGGCCCCGACCAGGCCCCCAGGGCATTTCGACCTAGGTCCCGGGACCCGGTCCACCGCCGTCCCCAGCCCCATACGGACCGTCACACCCCGCCGGTACCGTGAACCCATGAGCCACCGACCGAGCTCCGGCCTCGCCGCCGTGAGCACCGCGCTCCTGGCGATGAGCCGGCAGATGGAGGTCCGCGACGTCCTCAAGACGATCGTGGCCTCCGCCCGCGAACTCCTCGACGCCGAGTACGCGGCCCTGGGCGTCCCCGACGACCACGGCGGCTTCGCGCAGTTCGTCGTCGACGGCGTCACCGACGAGCAGTGGAAGGCCATCGGCCCGCTGCCCCGGCAGCACGGCGTCCTCGCCGCGATGCTCCACAAGGCCGAGCCCGAGCGGCTCGCCGACGTCCGCGAGGACCACCGCTTCGGCGGCTGGCCCGACGCCCACCCCGAGCTCTCCGATTTCCTCGGCCTCCCCGTCCGCGACGGCGACGAGACCCTGGGCGCCCTCTTCCTCGCCAACAAGCGCTGCCCCAAGCCCGAGGGGAGCTGCGGCTTCACCGCCGAGGACGAGGAGCTCCTCGGCATGCTCGCGCAGCACGCCGCCATCGCCCTCACCAACGCCCGGCTGTACGAGCGCAGCCGCGAGCTCACCATCGCCGAGGAGCGCTCCCGGCTCGCCCATGAACTGCACGACGCCGTCAGCCAGAAGCTCTTCTCGCTCCGGCTCACCGCCCAGGCCGCCGCCGCCCTCGTCGACCGCGACCCCGCCCGCGCCAAGGGCGAGCTCCAGCAGGTCGCCGCGCTCGCCGCCGAGGCCGCCGACGAGCTGCGCGCCGCCGTCGTCGAGCTCCGCCCCGCCGCCCTCGACGAGGACGGCCTCGTCCACACCCTGCGCACCCAGATCCAGGTCCTCGACCGCGCCCACACCGCCACCGTCGTCTTCGACAGCCCCGGCATCCGCGCCCTGCCCGCCGCCCAGGAGGAGGCAGTCCTCCGGGTCGCCCAGGAAGCCCTGCACAACGCCCTGCGGCACGCCGACGCGGCCCGGGTCACCGTCGCCCTCGCCCGGCACGGCCAGGGCGCCCGGCTCACCGTCACCGACGACGGCCGGGGCTTCGACCCCCGGGCGGTCCGCCGCGCCGGCCGTCACCTCGGCCTGGTGTCCATGCGCGACCGCGCCGCCGGAGTCGGCGGCGCCCTCACCGTGACCTCCGCCCCCGGCGAGGGCACCACGATCGATATGGAGGTCCCCGGTGGCTGACAAGCCCATCCGCGTGCTCCTGGTCGACGACCACCAGGTCGTCCGCCGCGGCCTGCGCACCTTCCTGGAGGTCCAGGACGACATAGAGGTCGTCGGCGAGGCCGCCGACGGCGCCGAGGGCGTCGCCCGCGCCGAGGAGCTCCGCCCCGACGTCGTCCTCATGGACGTGAAGATGCCGGGCACCGACGGCATCGAGGCCCTCAAGCGGCTCCGCGCCCTCGCCAACCCGGCGAAGGTCCTCATCGTCACCAGCTTCACCGAGCAGCGCACCGTCGTCCCCGCCCTCCGGGCCGGCGCCTCCGGCTACGTCTACAAGGACGTCGACCCCGACGCCCTCGCCGGCGCCATCCGCTCCGTCCACGCGGGCCACGTCCTGCTCCAGCCCGAGGTCGCCGGCTTCCTCCTCACCCAGGACGAGCCCCAGGGCGGCACGGGACGGGGCACGACCCTCACCGAGCGCGAGCGCGAGGTCCTCGGCCTCATCGCCGACGGCCGCTCCAACCGGGAGATCGCCCGGGCGCTCGTCCTCTCCGAGAAGACGGTGAAGACCCACGTCTCGAACATCCTGATGAAGCTCGACCTCGCCGACCGCACCCAGGCGGCGCTCTGGGCGGTACGCCACGGCCTCACGCCCTGAAACACTCCCGTCACGCGCCGGGGCGCACGCCCGTTCACAACGTCATACCGTCGGGTGCACATCCCCCGTTCGGCGCAACCCGACGGGGCCGGCGGCGTTCTCCATGGCGTGCTGCGGCGGACCGGCCGCAGCGATGACCAGGAGGAAGTACCAAGTGAAGAACCTCAAGAAGGCCGCCGCCCTCACCATGGTCGCCGGTGGCATCGTCGCCGCCGGTGCCGGTGTCGCCTCCGCCCATGGCGCCGAGGCCCACGGCCAGGCCCTCAACTCCCCGGGTGTCGCCTCCGGCAACCTGGTGCAGGTCCCGGTCCACGTTCCCGTGAACGTCTCCGGCAACACGGTCAACGTGATCGGCCTGCTCAACCCCGCCTTCGGCAACGGCGCCTTCAACGGCTGACCCGCCACCCCACGGCCCCCCGGCACCCCGCCCGGGGGCCGTCCCCTTTTCCCCGCGCGTGAGGAAGCCCCCACCGCCCGCCGGGCCCCTCCCGCTCGCCGCCGGGGGCGCCTCCAGGACCGCGGCCCGCCGCACCGGCCCCCGTCCGCAGGGAACCGCGCCCGCAGCGGACCGCGAGGCCCACACGTCCGTACGACGGCCGACACCCGCCCGCGAGCCCCACAGCGAGACCGCGCCCGCCGCAGGGCGCGCGCCCGGCGCGACGGGACGGGCACGCGCCCCGCCCGCGCCACGCCCCCCGCCCGTGGCACGCGCCCCCCGCGCCGCCCGCGGTACGCGCCGAGCCGGCGCCCGACCGCCCGGGTCAGACCCCCCGCTCCCGCTCCCGCTCCTCCACCCAGGCGTTGTACGCGGCGACCTGGGCTCGCCGGGCCACCCGCTCCACCGGCCGCAGCACCTCGCCCCGCGCCGCCATCTCGGACGCGCTGACCGCGCCGCCGTGGCCGTTGCCGTAGGCCAGGTCGACCATGAGGCCGATCCGCTGGGCCAGCTCCAGGACCCGGACCGCGCGCGGCGGGTATCCGGGGGCCAGGACCTCGCGGCCCGCCTCCGCCCGCGCCCGGTACGCGTCCCGGGCCGCCTCCGCCGCCGGACCCGACGCCGCCACGTCCAGCCGCGTCAGCGCCGTCGTCGCCTCCCGCAGCGCCTCCGCCAGCTCCCGCTCCGCCTCGCTCAGCGACGGCACGTCCGCCGGCGGGGCCTCCCGCACCGCGAGGCAGTGCCACACCACCTCGACGTGCAGGTCCCCGCGCGGCCCCGCCTCCGAGACCTCAGGCACGAGACCGTACGGCGCCCCGTGACCGACCACGGCCTCCTCCGCCTCCAACGCGCGCGCGTTGAAGTCCGGCGGACCGCTCAGCCCCAGCGGATGCCCCGGCGCCGGCAGCGCCACCCTCCACCCGGTCACCCCGAGCCGACGCAGCCGCCCCAGCGCCAGCGTCAGCCCCACCGGGCCCGCCTCACCCGGCAGCCCCGCCACGCGGTGCACCGCGTCCTCCCCGACAATCGCCAGTGCCGCGTCGTCCGGCGACACCGCCCCGGCCAGCAGGGCGTTCCCCCAGGCGGCCAGGCGTCCTGAACGTGGTTCCGAAAGCATCCCCCCAGACTAAGGACCCGAACGACGCCCTAGGGACCGGGCCGCCCCGCCGATGACGTAGGTTTTCCCGTGGACGCCGCGCCCGCGGCCCAAGGCGACGACACGAGCCGACACGACTCGACGGCAAGGGGAGACAACGCGCTCATGAGCGATGTACTGGAGCTGGTGGACGTATCCGTGGTCCGCGACGGACGGGCTCTGGTGGACGGGGTCTCCTGGTCGGTCAAGGAAGGAGAGCGCTGGGCCATCCTCGGCCCCAACGGCGCCGGCAAGACCACCCTCCTCAACGTCGCCTCCAGCTACCTCTACCCCACCACCGGCACCGCCACGATCCTCGGCGAGCGCCTCGGCGGCGTCGACGTCTTCGAACTGCGCCCCCGCATCGGCATGGCCGGCATCGCCATGGCGGAGAAGCTGCCCAAGCGCCAGACCGTCCTGCAGACCGTCCTCACCGCCGCCTACGGCATGACCGCCACCTGGCACGAGGACTACGACCCGGTCGACGAGGACCGCGCCCGCGCCTTCCTCGACCGCCTCGGCATGAACGACTACCTGGACCGCAGGTTCGGGACCCTCTCCGAGGGCGAGCGCAAGCGCACCCTGATCGCCCGCGCGATGATGACCGACCCCGAGCTCCTCCTCCTCGACGAGCCCGCCGCCGGTCTCGACCTCGGCGGCCGCGAGGACCTGGTCCGCCGCCTCGGCCGCCTGGCCCGGGACCCGTACGCCCCCTCCATGATCATGGTGACCCACCACGTCGAGGAGATCGCGCCCGGCTTCACCCACGTCCTGATGATCCGTCAGGGGCAGGTGCTCGCCGCCGGACCCATGGAGACCGAGCTCAACTCCCGCAACCTCTCCCGCTGCTTCGGCCTCCCGCTCGTCGTCGAGCGCGTCGGCGAGCGCTGGACCGCGCAGGGCCTGCCCCTCAAGTAGCCCCGCCCCGCAGGGCCGTGATCCGCCGTGACCCGCACAGCCACGGCACCGGCACCGCACCGCGCCCTGTCCCACGAGGCCCCACCCGCCCTACCATGACCCTGTGGACATCGACGCATGGATCTGGTGGCTGATCGGCGCGGTGGGGCTCGGCATTCCCCTGGTCCTCACCGCGATGCCCGAGTTCGGCATGTTCGCGGTCGGCGCTGTGGCGGGAGCGGTCACCGCCGCCCTCGGCTTCGGCGTCGTGGCCCAGGTGATCGTCTTCGTGGCGGTCTCCGTCGCCCTCATCGCCGTCGTCCGGCCCATCGCCGCCCGCCACCGCGCGGGCGACCCCTCCCTGGCCACCGGCATCGACGCCCTGAAAGGCCGTCAGGCCCGCGTCCTGGAACGGGTCGACGCCCAGGGCGGCCGCATCAAACTCGCCGGCGAGATCTGGTCGGCCCGCTCCCTCGACGCCACCCGCGTCTTCGAACCGGGCGAGGAGGTCGACGTCGTCGAGATCGAGGGGGCGACCGCCGTGGTCATCTGACCGAAGGCCGCCCATGACGCCCCGGCGTCTGGGAAACTCGATCATCGAAACAGACCCGGCAGACAACCGGCAGCGAAGGGCACGGGGAACACGATGTCAGCAGTCATCATCGTCCTGATCATTCTGGTGGTGCTCGTCTTCATCGCCCTGATCAAGACGATCCAGGTCATCCCGCAGGCCAGCGCCGCGATCGTGGAGCGCTTCGGCCGCTACACGCGCACCCTCAACGCCGGCCTCAACATCGTCGTCCCGTTCATCGACACGATCCGCAACCGCATCGACCTGCGCGAACAGGTCGTCCCCTTCCCGCCCCAGCCGGTGATCACCCAGGACAACCTGGTCGTCAACATCGACACCGTCATCTACTACCAGGTGACCGACGCCCGGGCCGCGACCTACGAGGTCGCCAGCTACATCCAGGCCATCGAGCAGCTCACCGTCACCACCCTCCGCAACATCATCGGAGGCATGGACCTGGAGCGGACCCTCACCTCCCGCGAGGACATCAACGCCGCCCTCCGCGGCGTCCTCGACGAGGCCACCGGCAAGTGGGGCATCCGCGTCAACCGCGTCGAGCTCAAGGCGATCGAGCCCCCGACCTCCATCCAGGACTCGATGGAGAAGCAGATGCGCGCCGACCGCGACAAGCGCGCCGCCATCCTCCAGGCCGAGGGCGTCCGCCAGTCCGAGATCCTCCGCGCCGAGGGCGAGAAGCAGTCCGCCATCCTCCGCGCCGAGGGCGAGTCCCAGGCCGCCGCCCTGAGGGCCGAGGGCGAGGCCCAGGCCGTCCGCACCGTCTTCGAGGCCATCCACGCGGGCGACCCGGACCAGAAGCTCCTCTCGTACCAGTACCTCCAGATGCTCCCCAAGATCGCCGAGGGCGACGCCAACAAGCTCTGGATCGTCCCCAGCGAGATCGGCGACGCCCTCAAGGGCCTCTCCGGAGCGCTCGGCAACATGGGCCAGGGATCCCCGGCCCCCTCCTTCTCCAAGGACGTACCGGCCGCCAGGCGGGAAGAACCGACCGTCGACTGAACTAATGGCTGACACGTACACGTAAGTCCGGGCATGATCGGTGCGAGCCCCTCGACCCTCGCCGCGCGCAGGGCGGGGAGGCGAGCCACTGACCATGTGAGGAAACGGCCTTGTCCATCTGGGAAATGCTGGCGGTCCTCGCCGCCGGCATCGGCGCCGGCGCCATCAACACCATCGTCGGATCGGGAACGCTCATCACCTTCCCGGTCCTCCTCGCGACCGGACTGCCCCCGATCACCGCGAACGTGTCCAACGCCCTCGGCCTCGTCCCCGGCTCCATCAGCGGCGCCATCGGCTACCGCCGCGAACTCAAGGGCCAGACCCGCCGGGTGCTCCGCCTCGGATCCGCCGCCCTCGTCGGCGGCCTCGCCGGCGCCGTCCTGCTGCTCGCCCTGCCCTCCGAGGCCTTCGACGCGATCGTCCCCGTCCTCATCGGACTGGCCCTGGTCCTCGTCCTCTTCCAGCCCCGCATCGCCGCCGCCCTCCGCCGCCGCCGCGAACGCACCGGCACCGAGGCCCACCCCGACGGCGGCCCCGCCCTCCTCGTCGGCCTCACCCTCGCCAGCATGTACGGCGGCTACTTCGGCGCCGCCCAGGGAGTCCTCTACCTCTCCCTGATGGGCCTGCTCCTCAACGACGACCTCCAGCGGATCAACGCGGTCAAGAACATCCTCGGCGCTGTCGTCAACGGCGTCGCCGCCGTCTTCTTCCTCTTCGTCGCCGAGTTCGACTGGACCGCCGTCCTCCTCATCGCCGTCGGCTCCACCCTCGGCGGACAGATCGGCGCCAAGGTCGGCCGCCGCCTCAAGCCCGCCGTCCTGCGCGGCGTCATCATCGCCGTCGGCGTCGTCGCCATCCTCCAGCTCACCCTCAAGTGACCCCGGCACGACGCAGGGCCCGCCCCCTCGGGGGCGAGCCCTGACACGTCCGTACGGATCAGGCGGCGGTACGCGCCAGCCAGTCCGGCAGCTCCGACCGCTCACCGGCCCGCAACGCCAGCAGCATCGCGTCCGCCGGCGTCGGCACGAACGGCTGCACCAGCAGGGGCATCCCCGCCTGCTCCGGCGTCCGGTCCGCCTTCCTGTGGTTGTCCTCCGCGCAGGAGGCGACCGTGTTCAGCCAGCTGTCCCCACCCCCCTGCGCCCGCGGCACCACGTGGTCCACCGTCGTCGCGCGTTTCCCGCAGTACGCGCACCGGTGCTGGTCCCTGACCAGCACCCCCCTCCTCGACCACGGCGCCTGTCTTCGGAAGGGCACCCGGACGAACCGGCAGAGCCTGATCACCCGGGGCACCGGAAGGTCCACGGCGGCGGCACGCACCCGCAGATCGGGATGGGACTGCTCGACGACGGCCTTGTCCTGCAGGACAAGCACCACCGCGCGGTTGAGCGTGACCGTCGAAAGCGGCTCGAAGCTCGCGTTCAGAACCAGCGTGTCCCGCATGGTGCCCACCTCCCGTGTGCCGGCCCACCCCCCTGGCGGGCTTGGATCAAACGATGGCCGGGCAGGCCAGGGTCGGACAACGTAATTTCGTGCGCAACAAAAGATGCCCGCTTCTGATCTCTCCAAGACCAGAAGCGGGCAAACAACAGACGAACGATCAGCCTGCCGGGGGAGCCGCGTACTCACCGACCAGCTGGGCCCGGCCCAGCGTGTGGAAGCGCAGATTGAACCCGACGGCCGCCGGCGAGGTGTCGGCGTCCGGCCCGAGCCTCTCCGTGTCCACCGCGTACACCGTGAAGACGTAGCGGTGCGCCGGATCACCGGCCGGCGGGGCCGCCCCGCCGAAATCCCTCGACCCGTAGTCGTTCCGCGCGTGCACCGCGCCGGCCGGCAGCCCCTCGAAGGAGCCCGAACCGGCACCCGCGGGCAGCTCGGTCACCGACGCCGGGATGTCGAAGAGCACCCAGTGCCAGAAGCCGCTGCCCGTCGGCGCGTCCGGATCGAAGCAGGTCACGGCGAAGCTCTTGGTCCCCGTGGGAAACCCCTCCCAGCGCAGCTGGGGGGAGGTGTTCCCCTCCGCGTACACCTGGGCGTCCTTCAGCACCGCGCCGGGCGCCACGTCGTCGCTCGTCACGGCGAAATCCGCCACCGGCGGATGGAAGGCGTGGGGGAGCGGTGCCCTCTGAGCCTCGGACATGGTCGAAACCTCCGGATCGTTCGGTGTCACATCCAGTTGCGACGGCCGCCGACCTCGGCGAGCCACTGGTTGAGGTAAGCGTTCCAGTCGGTGCCCCGGTAGTCGTCCAGACCCACCTTGAACGCCCGGAAGGAGTCGCTGCCCTCGGTGAAGAGCCCCGGCTTCTTGTCCATCTCCAGGACGACGTCCATCTCGCGGTCGTCCGCGACGAAGCTGACCTCGACCTGGTTCAGGCCGCGGTACTGCTGCGGCGCGAAGAACTCGATCTCCTGGTAGAAGGGCAGCTTCTGGCGGGTGCCGCGGATGTGCCCGCGCTCCATGTCCGCGCTCTTGAAGCGGAAGCCCAGCTGGATGAAGGCGTCGAGGATCGCCTGCTGCGCCGGCAGCGGGTGCACGTTGATCGGGTCGAGGTCGCCCGAGTCGACCGCGCGCGCGATCTCCAGCTCGGTGGAGACGCCGATCTCCATGCCGTGCAGACGCTGGCCGCCGATCGTGTTGACCGGGGTCTCCCACGGGATCTCCAGACCGAACGGCACCACGTGCACCGCGCCGGCCTTCACCTCGAACGCCCCGCCGAGCCGCACCTTCACGAATTCGACGTCCTGCTTGTGCTCCTGGTCGCCGCCCTCGACCTCGACGCGCGCCTGGAGGCCGACGGACAGCCCCTCGATCTGCTGGTCGACGCTGCCGCCCTGGATCCGCACCTCGCCCTGGACGACACCGCCCGGGACCACGTTCTCCTCGGTCAGGACCGTCTCCACGGTCGCCCCACCGGCACCCAGGCTCGCCAGCAGCTTCTTGAATCCCATGCCACTCTCCTTCTCGTTCCTGTCCCCATACATACGCGCGACGACCGTAGCGGGTTCCGGAGTGCTCCCCCGTTACGCTCGGACGCCATGAGCGAGAGCCCCGACCGTACGCCGCTCCCGCGGAGCTTCTTCGACCGCCCCGTGCTGGAGGTCGCCCCCGATCTCCTCGGCCGCACCCTCGTGCGTACGACCGACGAGGGACGCATCGAACTGCGACTCACCGAGGTGGAGGCGTACGCCGGAGCGATCGACCCCGGCTCGCACGCCTTCCGCGGCCGCACGCCCCGCAACGCGGTCATGTTCGGCCCGCCGGGACACGCGTACGTCTACTTCACCTACGGCATGTGGCACTGCCTGAACCTGGTGTGCGGCCCGGAGGGCGAGGCGAGCGGGGTACTCCTCCGAGCGGGCGAGATCCTGCGCGGCGCCGAGCTGGCCCGCCCCCGCCGCCGCTCGGCCCGCAGGGACGCCGAACTGGCCCGGGGCCCGGCCCGCCTCGCCACCGCCCTGGACGTCCCCCGCGCCCTCGACGGCACCGACGTCTGCGCCGGCCCGGACGCCCCCCTCGAAGTCCTGACCGGCACCCCACCGTCCCCTTCCCTCATCCGTACGGGCCCGCGCACCGGCGTCGGCGGCGACGGCGCCCCGCACCCCTGGCGCTTCTGGATCGCCGAGGACCCCACGGTCAGTCCGTACCGTCCCCACACGCCCCGGAAGCGCCGACTTGACCCGGCCAGGCCGGACGCGTAATGTGGCCCGAGCCGCTTGAGACGGTGGTGCTTTTTCAAGCGCCCCGAGAGCGGCAAACCACTCACTGCTACGAATCCCTCCGGGGCTTATTTCGGCATGCCGAAATTCGTTCCGAAAGGCTCGATTATGAGTCGCCGGGGAAATCGGCTAAAGTAGTGAACACGCCGGAAGGCCCCGAGAAAAACAATTCGGGACCGGAAAGCACCGAGGAAATCGGGTCGGAAAGATCTGATAGAGTCGGAAACGAAGAAAGCGCAGGAAGCGCCCGGAGGGCCTGGAAACAGGAACGAAGGAAGCGTCCGCACCTTGAGAACTCAACAGCGTGCCAAAAATCAACGCCAGATTAGTTGATACCCCGTCCAACCGGTTTCGGTTGGTCGAGGTTCCTTTGAAACAAAACACAGCGAGGACGCTGTGGACGGTCGGTCACATTCCGACCTGACCGTCCCGCTCAACGCGAGTGTCACCCGATCACGGGTAAACATTCACGGAGAGTTTGATCCTGGCTCAGGACGAACGCTGGCGGCGTGCTTAACACA
>NZ_JBIBWV010000003.1:341881-668835 GCF_043081625.1 Streptomyces sp. NPDC014861 | reverse complement strand
TCCTCGTACCGGGCGTACTCGGACGATCCCGACAACGCGGCGAGCGTGCGTGCCAGGCGTCGCGGGGCAGGCGGGACTTTCGAAACACGCCCTAGCCGCTCCCCCTCGCTCCTCCCCCCTCCCGCGGCCGTGCCGGCGCGGGAGCCCGGGGGTCTATGCACTCCATGTATACACAGTGCGTATAGTCGGCTCCATGGCCTCACGACCTCACACCCCCGCCCTCCCCCGCCTGTTCAAGGGCGTCGTCGTCGGCTCGGTCGCCGTCGGCGCCGCGCACGTCGTGCTCTCCGACACGCTCCGGTTCGCGCTGGTGGGGCAGGCCTCCGCCACCCTGGGGGCGCCCACCGGCTACGGCACCGCCCAGGTCTTCACCACCGCGCTGCTCAACACCGCGCTGGTCATGCCGCTGGTGCTGTGGGCCGGGATGCGGCTGGGCGGGGAGCGGAGAACGGGGGCGATGGTGCTGGTGGGGACCACGGCGTGGATCGCCGTCGTATGGAACGGGATCGACGGGCTCGACGACTCCTTCGGCGCGATGCTCCCCCTGCCGTCGCTCGCGC
The DNA here is from genome assembly GCF_043081625.1 of Streptomyces sp. NPDC014861. Lineage (NCBI taxonomy): Bacteria > Bacillati > Actinomycetota > Actinomycetes > Kitasatosporales > Streptomycetaceae > Streptomyces > Streptomyces sp. NPDC014861. The sequence goes on along the minus strand of NZ_JBIBWV010000003.1, from coordinate 668,275 downwards.
TCGTCGTCGCCGTCACCGCGCTCGCCTCGCTCCTCCGGCGCCGCCCCTCCCCCGCCCCTTCCGCCCCTTCCGCACCGTCGACCCCACCGGCACCGATCCGGCCGGAGAACGTATCCGAAACCACACCGGCGAGTTGAGCAAAGCGGTCCACGCGGACGCCCCGAGCGGAGGAGGCTCAGCTCCGGGTCCCGAGAACCGCGGGTCCCGACGTCCGGAGAAGGTGGGAGCGTTGTCGCCCGAGAGCACGAACGGCGCCGGCCGCAGGAGCGGCGGGGGTCTGGCCGTCCCGATGGCCTGGCTGTGCGCCGAGTACCTGTCCGACCAGTACCTGACCGCGGCGGGCCTGGCCGAGCCCGGCTCGCTCGAACACCGCGCCTCCCTGCGGGCGCTGACCCTCACGGTCCATCTCTCCGGGGAACCGGCCGCCGACGAGTGGCTGCACCTCACCGCGTACGAGGCGGGGTGGCCGGAGTGGGTGGAGGAGCGGCTCGCCGCCGAGGAGGCCGAGGACCCCGAAGGGGCCGATCTGGCGCTCGCCCGGGACACCTGGCGGGCGCTGCGGGAGACCTGGGTGCACGCGGCCGACCTGGACGGCCTGCCGGCCGCCGGGGCGGGCGTACGGGTCGACGAGACGGCCCGCGCCTGGCTGCCCGCCTGGCAGCTGGGCCTGCCCCTCGCCCACCTCGCCGTCTGGCTCTCCTGACCGGTCAGCGGGTGGGCGAAGGGTGCACCCCCGGACGGTACTTGGGGAAGCGCGCGGTCACCTTCAGGCCCGCGCCGACGCCGGTCTCGATGACGAGGCCGTACTCCGCCCCGTACACCTGGCGCAGTCGCTCGTCCACGTTGGACAGGCCGATGCCGGAGCCGCCCGGGTGCTCGCCGCGCAGCACCGCCCGCAGCCGCTCGGGGTCCATGCCGACGCCGTCGTCCTCGACGGTCACCACCGCCTCGGAACCGGCGTCCCGCGCGGCGATCGTCACCCGGCAGCCTCGCGCGCGGTCCTGGAGCCCGTGCTTCACCGCGTTCTCCACCAGCGGCTGGAGGCAGAGGAAGGGCAGCGCGACCGGCAGCACCTCGGGGGCGATCTGGAGCGTCACCTTCAGGCGGTCGCCGAAGCGGGCCCCGGCGAGCGCCAAGTACTGCTCGATCGCCCGGAGTTCGTCGGCGAGCTGGGCGAACTCGCCGTGCCGGCGGAAGGAGTAGCGGGTGAAGTCCGCGAACTCCAGGAGGAGGTCCCGGGCGCGCTCGGGGTCGGTGCGGACGAACGAGGCGATCGCGGCCAGGGAGTTGAAGATGAAGTGCGGGGAGATCTGGGCGCGCAGCGCGCGGATCTCCGCCTCCACCATCCGGGTCCTGGAGCGGTCCAGCTCGGCCAGCTCCAGCTGGACCGAGACCCAGCGGGCGACCTCGGTCGCGGCCCGGACCAGCACCGCCGACTCCCGGGGGCCGTAGGCGACGAGCGCGCCGAGAACGCCCTCCTCGCTCGTGAGCGGGGCGGTCACCGCCCACCGCAGCGCGCAGCCGGGGTCGTCGCACCCGGTGGGCGCCGAGCGGCTGCGGCCCGTCTCCAGGGTCGCCGCCGCCAGCTCCGGCACACCCGCGTGGTGGTGCTCCTCGCCGGGGCCGTCCCAGGCGAGGACGGCCGACCCGTCGGTGAGGCAGAGCGCCTCGGTGCCGAGGAGCGAGCGGAGCGGGCGGGCGGCCCGGCGGGCGGTCTCCTCGGTCAGTCCGGCGCGCAGCGGCGGGGCGGCGAGCGAGGCGGTGTGGAGGGTGTGGAAGGTGGCGCGTTCGACGGGGGTGCCGAGGTCGAGGTCGGCGGAGCGGTCGCCGCGCCCGGCGGTGACCCGGCCGAGCACGACGCCGGCGGCGAGGAGGACGGCGCCGGCGGCGCCCGCCGCGGCCAGGGCGATGCCGCTCACCGGGGTGCCTCCCGACCGGGCGCCTCGGCGCTCCGGGCGGGCGCGCGACCGGTCGCCCGGGGCGCGGGGGCGGGTGCGGCCGGTGCGGGTGCGTCGCCGGTCCGGGCGAGCCGCCCCGGGGTGGTCCGGGCGGGTGTCAGGTCGGCCGGGGCGGGCGCGGTCGGGGCGGGGGCGGTGAACTCTCCGGGCGCGGTGAACTCCTCGGGAAGGTGGAGCCGGGCGAGGGTCGCCGCGGTGCCCGGCGGGACGCTGCGCGGGGTGGCGAGCGAGACCAGGACCATGGTGAGGAAGCCGAGCGGGACGGACCAGACGGCGGGCCAGGCCATCAGAGTGTGGGCCCAGCCCGGCGGGGCGAGCCCGGCCCGGGTGGCCATCACCGCGCCGAGCGCGGAGCCGCCGCCGAGAAGCAGGCCGGCGGCCGCGCCGGGCGGGGTGAGCCGGCGCCACCAGATGCCGAGGACGAGCAGCGGGCAGAAGGAGGAGGCGGAGACGGCGAAGGCCAGCCCGACCGCGTCGGCGACGGGCACCTTGGAGGCGGCGAAGCCGACGGCGAGCGGGACGGCACCGGCGAGCAGGGTCGCCAGCCGGAAGTGCCGCACGGCGCGGGAGGGCAGCACGTCCTGGGCGAGGACCCCGGCGACGGACATGGTGAGCCCCGAGGCGGTGGAGAGGAAGGCGGCGAAGGCCCCGCCCGCGAGGAAGGCGCCGAGGAGGTCGCCGAGCGCGCCGCCGACGATCCGGTCGGGGAGGACGAGGACGGCGGCGTCGGCGGAGCCGGTGAGGGCGAGCTCGGGGGCGTAGATCCGGCCGAGTGCCCCGTACACCCCCGGCAGCAGGTAGAAGGCGCCGACGAGGCCGAGGACGACCAGGGTGGTGCGGCGGGCCGCCCGGCCGTTGGGGCTGGTGTAGAAGCGGACGGCGACGTGCGGCAGGCCCATGGTGCCGAGGAAGGTGGCGAGGATCAGTCCGTACGTGGCGTACAGCTGGTGTCCGTCGCGGCCGCCCGCCAGCGGCTGGGACCAGCCGAGGGGGTCGGCGCCGTCGGCGCGCCGCTCGGGGAGCGGGGTGCCGGGCCGGAGGGCGAGGACGGTGCCGCCCTTCACGTGGTGGTTGCCGGCGGCGAGGGTCACGGACCGGTCCTCGTACCGGACGGCGTCGACGGTGCCGGTGACGGTGAGGGTCAGCGGGGCGTCGAGCCCGATGCGTACGGTGTCGGCGACCCGGACGACGGTGTGCTCGCGGAGCACGGCGGGGGCGTCGAAGCGGGCCCGGGGCGCGCCGTCGCCGTGCCAGGCGGTCACCAGGAAGAAGGCCGGCACCAGCAGGGCGGTGAGTTTCAGCCAGTACTGGAAGGCCTGGACGAAGGTGATGCTGCGCATGCCGCCGGCGGCGACGGTGCCGGTGACGACGACCGCGACGAGGAGGCCCCCGACCCAGTCGGGGGCGCCGGTCAGGATCTCCAGGGTGAGCCCGGCGCCCTGGAGCTGCGGCAGCAGGTAGAGCCAGCCGATGCCGACGACGAAGAGACTCGCGAGCCGCCTGACCTGGGGGGACTCCAGCCTGGCCTCGGCGAAGTCGGAGAGGGTGTACGCGCCGGAGCGGCGCAGTGGGGCGGCGACGAGGACCAGCAGCACCAGATAGCCGGCGGTGTAGCCGACCGGGTACCAGAGCATGGCGGGGCCTTGGACGAGGACGAGTCCCGCGATGCCGAGGAAGGAGGCGGCGGAGAGGTACTCGCCGCTGATGGCGGCGGCGTTGAGCCGGGGTCCCGCGGTCCGGGAGGCGACGTAGAAGTCGGAGGTGGTGCGGGAGACCCGCAGGCCGAGGGCGCCGACGAGGACGGTGGCGAGGACGACGGCGGTGACGGCGGCGACCGCGTAGGCCTGGTTCATGCGGGGCGGTCCACGGGTCTCAGCGCTCGACGAGGCCGGTGAAGTCGCGCTCGTTGCGCTCGGCCCGGCGGACGTACCAGCGGGCGACGGCCCAGACGACGGGGTACACGCCGACGCCGAGGGCCGCCCAGACCAGCGCCTCTGGGGCGGGCAGGGCGAGCACGAGCGGGAGGGTGCCGACGAGGAGGGCGAGGGCGCCGAGCGCGGTGAGGGCGGCGCGGAGCTGGCTGCGCATCAGGGAGCGGACGTAGGTGTGGCCCAGGGTGGTCTGCTCGTCGATCTCGGAACGGGCGGGCGGGTGCGCCGGGCGGGGCGCGGGGCGGCCGCCCACGGCGGTGGCGTAGGTGACGGTCTCGCGCCGGGGCCGGCGCGGCTCGGGGTGCTCCGGCATCGGCGTCGCTCTCTGACGGGCGGGTGGGCCCGTGGAGTGTAAGCGGAACGGGCCGGTCGCCGGTAGGGGCCGCCGGTCAGCCTCCGGCCCGGCGCATCAGCAGGTCACGCAGGTGGCGGGCGTGCCGGCGGCTGACGGCGAGGTCGGTGGCGCCGACCCGGACGGAGGTGGCGCCGCCGTCGAGGCGGAGCTCGTCGACCCGGTCGAGGGCGACGAGGTGGCTGCGGTGGATGCGGACGAAGCCCCGGTCGGCCCAGCGCTCCTCCAGGGTGGAGAGCGGGATGCGGACGAGGTGGCTGCCCTGGTCGGTGTGGAGGCGGGCGTAGTCGCCGTGGGCCTCGACGTAGGCGATGTCGTCGACGGTGACGAAGCGGGTGACGCCGCCGAGCTCGACGGGGATCTGTTCCGGCGCGGGGGCCGGGGCGGGCGCGGTGGCGTGGACGAGCTCGTGGACGCGCCGCACGGCCTCCGCGAGCCGCTCGCGCCGGACCGGCTTGAGGACGTAGTCGACGGCCTTGAGGTCGAAGGCCTGGAGCGCGAAGCCCTCGTGGGCGGTGACGAAGACGACGAGCGGCGGGCGCGCGAAGCCGGCGAGCAGCCGGGCCACGTCGAGGCCGGTGAGGCCGGGCATGTGGATGTCGAGGAAGACGACGTCGACGGCCTCCTCGCCGTCCGGCCCGGACTCCAGCGCGCGCCCGATCCGGCGCAGCGCGGCGGTCGCGTCCCCGGCGCCCTCCGCGGTGGTGACCCGGGGGTCGGCGCGCAGCAGGTAGAGGAGTTCCCCGAGGGCGGGTTCCTCGTCGTCGACGGCCAGTACGCGCAGCATGCGCGGGAGCCTACTTCAGGGGCGGACCGGGCGGCTCCGGTCGCGTCTACTTGAGCAGCCTGGACATGCGGCGGTCGGCGAGGACCTTGCCGCCGGTCTGGCAGGTGGGGCAGTACTGGAGGGAGGAGTCGGAGAAGCTGACCTCGCGGATCGTGTCGCCGCAGACGGGGCAGGGTTCGCCGGTGCGGCCGTGGACGCGCAGGCCGGTCTTCTTCTCGGCCTTGAGCTTGCCGGCGGCGAGGCCGCGGGAGCGGTCGACGGCGTCGTGGAGGGTGGTCCGCATCGCCTCGTAGAGGGCGGCGGTCTCGTCCGGGGTCAGGGTGGCGGTGGGTTTGAACGGGGACATCCTCGCGGCGTGCAGGATCTCGTCGCTGTAGGCGTTGCCGATGCCGGCGATCAGGCTCTGGTCGCGCAGGGCGCCCTTGATCTGCCGGCGTTCGCCGGCGAGGAGGGCGGCGAATTCCTCGGGGCCGAAGTCCTCGGCGAGCGGGTCGGGGCCGAGGCGGTCGACGCCGGGCACCTCGTGGGGGTCGTGGACGAGGTGGACGGCGAGGCGCTTGGTGGTGCCGGCCTCGGTGAGGTCGAAGCCGTCGCCGCCGGTGAGGGCGGCGCGCAGGGCGAGCGGGCCCCTGCCCGGCTTGGGCGGGCCCGAGGGCAGCGGGTCCTGCCAGCGCAGCCAGCCGGCCCGGGCGAGGTGGACGAGCAGGTGCAGCGGTCCGCCGGAGGTGGCGGCGGTGATGTCGAGCCACTTGCCGTGCCGGTCGACGCCGGTGACCTCGGTGCCGTCGAGGACGCCGAGCGGCGGGTCGTACGTCTTGAGCACGCTGATCGCGACCGGCAGCACGCGGGCGAACTCCTTGCCGACGAGGTGCTCGCCGAGGAACGCGCGGAGGGCTTCCACCTCGGGCAGTTCGGGCATGCCCTCCACCCTGCCGCACGGCGGCGCGCGCCGCGCGGGGACACCGGCCGGGGCGGGTCAGTCGGGGACCGCGAACTCGCACCAGACGCATTTGCCGCCGCCCCGGGACTCGACGCCCCAGCTGTCGGAGAGCTGGTCGACGAGGAGGAGGCCGCGGCCGGAGACGCCGGCCTCGCCGGCCTCGCGGCGGCGGGGGAGGGCGCTGGAGCGGTCCTCGACCTCGACCCGCAGCCGGCGTTCGGTGCCGGGGAGTCTGCGCAGGGTGACGATGGTGCCGCCGTCGGTGTGCATGAGCGCGTTGGTCATGAGCTCGTCGGCGACGAGCTCGATCTCGTCGGCGCGGGAGCCGGCGCCCCAGGCGCGGACGGCGGCCCGGATCATGTGGCGGGCGGCCCTGAGCGCCTCGGGATCGCTCTGGGCGACGTGCTGGCGGAAGCGGCCGCCGGTGGGGGTGTACGCGCCGAGGCGGCGGAGCAGCAGGATGGCGACGTCGTCCTCGCCGCCGCGGTCGGCGACGACCTCGCAGAGGAGGTCGGCGAGTTCCTGGAGGTCGGAGGGGCCGCGGCGGACGAGGGCGGAGAGCCATTCGAGGCCCTCGTCGAGGTCGGCGCCGGGCTTCTCGACGAGGCCGTCGGTGTAGAGCATGAGGGTCTGGCCGGGTTCGAGTTCGAGGGTGGTGACGGGGTAGTCGAGGCGGCCGAACTCGGCGGAGAGGCCGAGCGGGAGTCCGCCCTCTACGGGCACCCGGCGGCTGCTGCCGTCGGCCTCGCGGACCAGCGGGTCGACGTGGCCGGCGCGGACCACCTGGACGACGCCGGTGCCGGGGTCGGCCTCGGCGTAGGTGCAGGTGGCGAAGCGCTCGGTGTCGAGTTCGTGGAGGAAGACGGAGGCGCGGGCCATGACGGTGGCGGGGGTGTGGCCCTCGGCGGCGTAGGCCCGCAGCACGATCCGCAGCTGGCCCATGACGGCGGCGGCGTGGGTGTCGTGGCCCTGGACGTCGCCGATGACGGCGCCGACCCGGCCGCCGGGGAGCGGGATGACGTCGTACCAGTCGCCGCCGATGTCCCGGCCGAGCCGCGCGGAGCGGTAGCGGACCGCTATCTGGGCGCCGGGGACGTCGGCGATCCGGCGGGGCAGCATCGCCTGCTGGAGGCCTTCGGCGAGGTCGTGCTCCTGCTCGTACAGCATGGCGCGCTGGAGGCTCTGGGCGATGCTGCTGCCGAGGGCGACGAGGAGGGTCCGCTCGTCCTCGCTGAATCCGGTCCGGTCGCTGTACAGCAGGCCGAGGGCGCCGATGGGGCGGGCCTGGGCGATGAGCGGGAGGTAGGCGGCGGCGGTGATGCCGAGGCCGCTGATGTGCGGCCAGAGGACGGGGAAGGAGGCGGCGAAGTCCTCGGCGGTGTCGATGAAGCGGGGTCTCAGGGTGCGGATGACCTCGCTCATCGGGTAGGGCTCGTCCACCCGGGTGAAACGGGTGCCGGGGACGAAGGCCCCGTGGGGTCCTTCGGCGACGAGGTGGATGCGGCCGGCCTCCAGGAGGCCCATGACGAGGCTGGCGGCGCCGAAGTGCTCCAGGGCGTGCGAGTCGTTGAGGAGGTCGATGACGTCCTGGACGGTGCGGGCGTGGGCGAGGGCCGCGGTGGTGCCCTCGACGACCCCGGCGCGCTGTCTGCGGCCCTCGTCGAGGCCGAGGCGGGCGGCGGACTCGGTGAGTTCGTGGGTGGCGTCGCGCAGGACGCCGATGATCCGGACGGGGCGGCCGGTGGGGTCGCGGTGGACGATGCCCTGGGTGTGGGTCCACTGCTGGGAGCCGTCGCGGCGGCGGATGCGGAAGTAGGCGCCGTACTGGTCGCTGCCCTCCTTGAGGGCCTGGGCGACGAGGGTGTCGAGGCGGCGGCCCTCGTCGGGCAGGACGCGGATGCCGAGCGATTCGGGGCGTCCGTCGTACTCGTCGGGCGCGAGGTCGAAGACGTCGAGGGCGGCCTCGTCCATCTTCATGGCGCCGGTGGTCAGGTCCCAGTCGAAGCCGCCCATGCGGAAGGCGGCTCCGAAGGCGCTGAGGATCGGCGCCGCCGCGCCGTCCGCCGCCGCGCCCGGCCGGCCCGTCGTGTCCGCTCCCCCGCTGCCCACGCTCATGGGAGCCACGCTAGGGCCGGCGGGTTCCTCGCGCACCAGGAACGATCTTTCAGCCGGGGAAGGTGTCGGGCTGGGTGGGTCCGGGATCGACGGGGAGCAGGTCCTCGGGGAGGGGGTGGTCGCCGTCGGGGTCGGTGTAGGGGTCGGGGTCCGGCTCGGTGTACGGGTCGGTGTACGGGTCCGGCTCGGTGTACGGGTCCGTGTACGGGTCGGCCGGGGGGTCGGAGGGCGCGTCCGGCTCGGGGTACGGCTCCGAGGGGGTGTCCGGGACGCTCGGCGGGTCCGGGGTCGCGGGGTTCCGCGGTGCCGTGGGCGTGTCCGGCGCGGGCGGGGTGTCCGGCGCGGCGGGGGCGTCGGGCGTCGTCGGGCGGGAGGGCGTGTCGGGGCGCTCCGTCGGCGGCCGGGTCGTGGCGCCGTCCGGGGCGTCGGGGTCGGGGGTGACCGGGTCGCTGAGGGCGCAGGTGGCGGGGTCGCAGGCGGGTTCGGTGTCGGGCTTGCGGTCCTGGTCGCCGTCGCTGCCCGCCTTGCGCTCGATCCAGCTGTCGTCGGCGACGTTCACGATGACCAGGCTGGCGACGACGGTGGTGGTGGGCTTGACGCTGATCACGTGGTCGGGGTCGAAGCCGGCCCAGGGGTCGCCGTGGTGGACGGCGCCGGAGACGCTGACGGGCGCGCGCAGCGGGTTGCCGCAGGCGCAGCGGACCCGGGGGGTGCCATAGGGGTCGACGAGGACGGCGGTGCCGGCCTGGAGGACGGCCTGGTAGGCGGCGGCGCGACCGTCGCGGAAGCCGTGGTTGGTGACGCGGGTGTCGGCGCGCAGCAGGACGGGGGTGAGGTCGCGCAGCCAGTCGGCGGCGCCGCCCTCGGGGATCCCGGCGGCGTCGGCGAAGGCGGTGAGCTTGGCGGGTTCGGCGGCGAGGTAGGCGACCTGCTGCTCGACGTCGCAGCTGGCCTCGGCGCGGGTGCCGCCGTAGAGGCCGGGGGTGGAGCCGGTGACCTCGCGGATGCCGGGGGCGCTGACGGGCCGGGCCGCCGGGTCCGCCTCCTGGAGGGCGCGGAGTCCCGCGCCGCGCGCGGTGGAGGCGGTGAAGGGGTCGGGGCCCTGGGCGGCGACCGGCTGGAGGTGCACCTCGTGGGCGGCGCCGAGGGCGGCCCGGCCGCCTGCGCCGCCGGTCCCCTCGGAGGAGCAGCCGGCGAGGAACAGGGCGGCGCCGAGCGTCGCGGCGAGAGCGGTGCGGCCCTGGTGGTGGGCGGCTCCGGGGGCGGGGCGGACGGCGGGGGTGCTCCGCGTCCGGCGCTGCGTGAGGCGCACGATGCTTCTCCCGGTCGGCTCGGGTGGGTTCCTCCCGTTCTGTCGCAGCCGGTGACGGGAGGCAAGCGGAGCGCGTCCGACCGGGCGGCACGCTCGACCGGACGGCGGACTTGAACGCGTTCAAGAGAACCCCTACGCTCGGTCCCGTCGCCGTTGAACGTGTTCAAGTCGGGGGGATGGACGTCATGAGCACCCTGTCTGCCTTCGTGGTCCCGGTCGTGACGATCGGGATGCTGTGGGTGGTGCCCACCGGGCTCGCCCTCGTCGAGGGGCCCCGGCCGCCCGGCTGGGACGCGCTGCGCCGGGCCTGGCCCCTCCTGGCCCTGCCCGGCGCGGTCTCGCTCTGGCTCCCCCGCTCCGACACCGCCACCGCCCTCGCGGCCTGCTACGCGCTCGCCACCCTGGCGCTCGCCCTCCAGGCCCCGGCCCGGCTGGTCCTCACGAGGTCGCTGCGGCCGGGCGAGATCGCCGTCGTCACGGCACTCGTCTCCCCGTCCGTCGCCGGCGTGGCGCTCGTCGCCGAGCGGGCCGCGTACCCGCTCCTCGGCTTCGAGCTCGACCTGCTGGCGCTGACCGTGCCGCACTTCCACTTCGCGGGCTTCGCCGCCGCCCTGGTCGCCGGACTGCTCTGCCGCGCCTCCGACGAGGGGGCCCTGGCGAGGACCGCCGCGCTCAGCGTCCCCGCCGGCACCCTGCTCGTCCTGGTCGGCTACTTCGTCGACGACTGGACGGAGCTGGCGGGCGCGGTCGTCCTCACGGCCGGCATGGCCGCCGTCGCGGTGCTCACCCTGCGCGAGCGGCGCGGACTCGCCGCCGACCGAGCCACACGGGCCCTGCTCGGCGTCTCCGCCCTCGTCCTCGTGGCCACCATGGCGCTCGCGCTCTGGTGGGCCCTGGGCGAGGCGACCGGCCTGCCCCACCCCACGCTGACCTGGATGGCCGCCACGCACGGCCTCGGCAACGCGCTCGGCTTCGCCGTCTGCGCCCTGCTCGCCCACCGCCGACTCCGCCCCACCGACCCCCGCCACCCGGCCACCCTCCCGCGAACGGAGCTCCCGGCATGACCCGCATCCTCGGCGACCTGACCCCGCGCCGCACCCTCACCTACCGCGAGGTCGGCGCCACCCGCACCCCCGACGCCCTTCCCTCCGGCTACCACCACCTGCGCCACAGCACGCCGGTCGGCCACGGTCCCGAGGCCTTCCGCGCCGCCGCCGAGGCCGTCACCACGTGGCGGATGCACCGCGCCACCGGCGCCCGGGTCCGCTCCGCCGCCGGCCGGGCCGCGGAGGGCGTCACCCTGGAGGTCGCCCTCGGCGTGGGCCCGCTCGCCTACGGGGTCCCCTGCCGGGTCGTCTGGGTGCCCGAGGAGGAGCACCGGGCGGGCTTCGCGTACGGCACCCTCACCGGGCATCCGGAGTCCGGCGAGGAGTCCTTCCTCGTCGAGCTGGAGCCCGACGGCACCGTCCGCTTCACCATCACGGCCTTCAGCCGCCCCGCCGCCTGGTACACCCGGCTCGCCGGCCCCGTGGTCCCACGCCTCCAGCTGGCGTACGCCCGCCGGCTCGGCAGAGCCCTCACCAGGATCGCCGCCGCCTGAGGCCCACCCGGAAGGCCCGCCCCAGAGGCCGGCCGGGAAGGCCTTCCGGGAAGCCCCGCTCCACGCCTCCGCAGGGTTTGCCCTTCCGGGAAGCCTGCTCCGGGACCCCCGCAGGAATACCCCTCCGGGAAGCCCCGGCGGGCGCCTCGGGCCGATACTGGAGGCGATGGAGTGGTTCACCGCCCCCGAGCTGTGGCCGGCCCGGACCGTCTTCCAGCGCGGCCTGGCCGTGCTGTACTGCGTGGCCTTCCTCTCGGCCGCCCTGCAGTTCCGGGCACTGATCGGCGAGCGCGGCATGCTCCCCGTACCCGCGTACCTGCGCCGGACCACCCCGCTCCGCTCGCCCTCGCTCTTCCACTGGCGCTACTCGGACCGGCTCTTCGCGACGGTCGCGTGGACCGGCGTCGTGCTCGCCGCGGCACTGGCCGCCGGCGCGGGGGACGCGGTGCCGCTCGCCGCCGCCATGGCGCTGTGGCTGCTGCTCTGGGGCCTGTACCTGTCGATCGTGAACGTGGGCCAGACCTGGTACGGCTTCGGCTGGGAGTCCCTGCTCCTGGAGACCGGCTTCCTCGCGGTCTTCCTCGGCAACGACGAGGTGGCGCCGCCGCTCCTCGTCCTCCTCCTGCTCCGCTGGCTCCTCTTCCGCGTCGAGTTCGGCGCCGGCCTCATCAAGATCCGCGGCGACGCCTGCTGGCGGCGGCTCACCTGTCTCTGCCACCACCACGAGACCCAGCCGATGCCCGGCCCGCTGAGCTGGTTCTTCCACCGGCTCCCCCGCCCCCTGCACCGCGTCGAGGCCGCCGCCAACCACGTCGTCCAGCTCGGCGTCCCCTTCCTCCTCCTCACCCCGCAGCCGGTGGCCTCGATCGCGGCCGGCCTGATGATCGCGACCCAGCTGTGGCTCGTCCTCTCCGGCAACTTCGCCTGGCTGAACTGGCTCACGATCGTCCTCGCCGCCTCCGTCCTCGACCTCTCGGCCCTCACCGGCGACCACCCCCGCCCCGACCCCCCGCCCTGGTACGTCGCCCTGGTCCTCGCCCTCACCGCCCTGGTCCTGGTCCGCAGCCACCGCCCGGTCCGCAACCTGCTCTCCCGCCGGCAGGCCATGAACCGCTCCTACGACCCCTTCCACCTGGTCAACACCTACGGGGCCTTCGGCACGGTCGGCCGCGTCCGCGACGAGATCGTGGTGGAGGGGACGAGCGACCCGGAGCCGGGACCGGACACGGAGTGGCGGGAGTACGGCTTCAAGGGCAAACCCGGGGACCCCCGCCGTCTCCCGCGCCAGTTCGCCCCCTACCACCTGCGGCTCGACTGGCTGATGTGGTTCGCGGCGCTCTCCCCCGGCTACGCGCGCGAGTGGTTCGGGCCGTTCGTGGAGCGGCTGCTCGCCGGGGACCGGGACACCCTGCGGCTGCTCGCCCACAACCCCTTCCCGGACGCCCCGCCGGTCCACGTCCGCGCCCGGCTCTACCGGTACCGCTTCTCCACCTGGCGCGAGCTGCGCACGACCGGGGCGTGGTGGCAGCGGCGACTGCTGCGCGAGTACCTGCCGCCGGTCCGGCTGCGGGGCTGAGGCCGGACACGACGGTGCCCCCGGTCCGGGAGGGACCGGGGGCACCCGGGGCCGTACGGGGGCCGCGGCGGGCGGCCCGGGGACGACACCTTGCGTCGGGGGCAGCGCTGTCAGTCGATGCCCGGCAGGATGTGGGGCTCGGCGAGGTCGTCCTCGTAGCCCGCGAGCCGGATCGGGGCCGACCTGGCCCAGACTTCGAGGCTGCCCAGCTCGCCGGTGCGCCGCTGTCGTTCGGAAGGTTCCGACGGTCGCGGTTCCTGCTTCGTCAGTTCGGGTGTCACCGCGCACTCCTTTGTGTCGCGTTCAGGGGAGACGTAGGGCCGTTCGGTCGCGGTGGCGCCGTTCTTGGGCGGGACCGCGGCCGAGGTGGGTGGCCAGTCCCCTGATCGGCTGTGGAGCGGGTGTCGCTCCGGTGGCCGACCGTGGACATCAGAGTAACCAGATGAGCGCGCACGCGCTCTACCGGGCTCAAAAGTGTGATGCGTTCGGGTGACGGAGACCGAAAAAGCGCCCTTCCCGGGGGAAAGGGCGCTCTTGACGTCGGACGGAAGCCCGCGGCCGGGGCCGCCCGCCTACCACTTGCCGGGAGCGTAGTCCTTCATGAAGACGCCGTACAGGTCCTCGCCGGCCTCGCCGCGCACGACCGGGTCGTAGACGCGGGCGGCACCGTCGACCAGGTCCAGCGGGGCGTGGAAGCCCGCCTCGGCGAGCCGCAGCTTCTCGAAGTGCGGGCGCTCGTCGGTGATCCAGCCGGTGTCCACCGAGGTCATGAGGATCCGGTCGGCCTCGAACATCTCCTGGGCGCTGGTCCGCGTCACCATGTTCATGGCGGCCTTGGCCGCGTTGGTGTTCGGGTGCCCGGCGCCCTTGTAGCCGCGGGAGAAGACACCCTCCATGGCGGAGACGTTGACGACGTAGGCCCGGCCGCTCGCGGCCTTGGCGGCGGCCTCGGCCATCGACGGGCGCAGGGCGCTGATCAGGATGAACGGCGAGGTGTAGTTGCAGAGCTGGGTCTCCAGGAGCTCCACGGGGGAGATCTGGTCGATGGTCTGCACCCAGGTGTTGGACTCCACCACGTCGGGGAGGAGACCGCCGGCGTCGATCGCGGTGCCCGCCTGGTACTGCTCCAGACCGGCGTTGCCCGCGACGAGCGCGAGGTCGGCGACCTTCTGGGCGTCGAGGCCGCTGGTGCCGACGGGCAGCGCGGCGAGGCCGTCGACCGCGCCGGAGTTGAAGGCGCCGATGACGTGGTGGGCGGGCAGCTCACCGGCCGGCAGCGGCGCGGACTCGCCGTCGACCAAGGCGGCGTAGGCGGAGGGCAGCCGGCGCACGGTCTGGGTGGCGTTGTTGATCAGGATGTCCAGCGGACCGGCCGCGGAGACCTGCTCGGCGAGGGCCACGGCCTGGCCCGGGTCGCGCAGGTCGATGCCGACGACCTCCAGGCGGTGGATCCACTCCGCCGAGTCCTCCATCGCCTTGAAGCGGCGGATGGCGTCCTTCGGGAAGCGGGTGGTGATCGTGGTGTGCGCGCCGTCGCGGAGCAGCCGCAGCGCGATGTACATGCCGATCTTGGCCCGGCCGCCGGTGAGCAGGGCCCGCTTGCCGGTGAGGTCCGCGCGGACGTCCCGCTTGGAGCGGTTGAGGGCCGCGCACTCCTGGCAGAGCTGGTGGTAGAAGTAGTCGACCTCGACGTACCGGGTCTTGCAGGTGTAGCAGGACCGGGGGCGCTGGAGTATGCCCGCGATCCGGCCGGCCTCGGTGACCGAGGAGGGCAGGATGCCCTCGGTCTCGTCGTCGATGCGCTGGGCGGAGCCGGTCGCGGTCGCCTCGGTGACCGCCCGGTCGTGGGCGGTCTTCGCGGCCCGGCGGTCCTGGCGGCGGCGCTGCTTGACCGTGCGGTAGATGCCCGCGGTGGCGCGCCGGACGGCGATGGCGTCGGGGTGGTCGACGTCGATCTTCTCCAGCTCGTCGAGCACGCTCAGGCAGACGGCCAGGCGCTCGGGGTCGATGCCCGGCCCGTACCCCTGGATTTCTTCAGTCACCGTCATGGCCTTCGTCGTTCCTCGATCGCTCGCGGGCGGGATGCCGCCGGGGGTCTTCAGAAGGGACAACTTTACGGAGCGGGGGCCCGCCGCTCCAAACCCGTTCCCGGAGCGTGGTCGAACACACAGTCGCCGCAGAGGCCGCCGGACGGACAGCGGTAGTAGAGGCAGCAGCTGGTGCGGCGCAGTGCGGGGCCCCGGACGGTGCGGGCCAGGTCGGGGTGGTCGAAGAGGCCCTGGACGAGGGTGGCGGCCCGGTCGGCGGCACCGGGCCGGTCATGGGCGCGGGCCCAGCGGGTCAGCTCGCGCAGGGCGCCGGCGAGGGCCGAGCCGGCGTTGCCCCACAGCAGCCGGGGCGAGATCCGCCCGTCGCGGGCGAAGGCGGCGTGCAGCGGCACGAGGTGCGCCTCGTGGACGGCCTCGCGGAGCGCGCCGACGGTACCGGGCCGGGTGTCGGCGCCCGCCCACCACAGGTCGTCGGGTGAGGTGAGGGCCGGATCCCAGTGCAGGTCGGCGGGGTCGAGGGCGGGGAAACGGCCGTACAGGGCGGCCGGACCGAGCGCCGTGGACCAGAGGCGGGCGGCGAGCCCGAGGTGGGCGACGGAGGCGCCGACGCGCCGCTCGGGCGCGCCGAGCCGGTCGGCGACCCGGTCCACGCGCGCGTGGAGCGGCGCGTCTCCGTCCGGGTCCTCGGCGGCGTAGAGCCGGGCGAGCGGCCGGTGGTCGCCGCCGGTGGGCGGCGGGGCGGTCCGGAGGGCGAAGAAGCCGCCGATGGAGGCGGTCTCGGCGGCCTCGGCGGGGCTGTACGCCGGGGTCGCGTCCTGCGTGCTCTGCTCGGGATCCACCGTTCCCCCTCGGGCTCCGCGCCGCCGGTACGGCCCGGGCGGCGCGGGGCCACCGTATCGCCGGGGGTGATCGGCGTATGGCGGGGGTGATCGGCGTGTGCCCGGGGGGCGGCGTGTGCCGGGGGACGGTTGGCGTGTGCCGGGGGGTGTAGTCGGCGTGTGCCGGGGGGTGGTCGGCGCATCCCGCGGGCGGGGGAGCAGCGTGCCCCGTGCGCGCGGTGATCTTCCGGTCCAATGTGGACCCGTCCGGCGAGGAACTGGCTCAGGATGTGGCTCGGGTTCGCGGGGCGGGTCGGCGGCAGGCATCGACCCGGACGGGCCTTTCACCTGGTTTGCACCGTTCTGACCTGCAGTGGTGTACGCCTCCAGGTGTACGGGGCCGCTGTGTACTGCGACGGCGGTAGCGGTGAAGGGGTTCCCTGGTCTGACGACGGGAACCGTCCGGCGAGAGATCGTGGAGGGTATGAGTCCGTTGCTGCTGTCCGTCCTCCTGTCACTGGTCTCCGCCGTCGCGTACGCGGCCGCGGCCATCGTGCAGGAACGGGTCGCGGCCGCCGCCGGGCCAGCGTACGCCCCGCTGCGCAATCCCGTCTGGTGGGGCGCCGTGCTGCTCAACGGCGTGGGCGCGGCCCTGCACGTCGTCGCCCTCGCCTTCGGGCCGCTCAGCGTGGTGCAGCCGCTGGGCGCCCTCACCATCGTCTTCGCGCTGCCCATGGCGGCCCTGTTCGTACGGCGCCCGGCGGGGCGGCGGGCCTGGCACGGGGCACTGATGGCGACGGCCGGACTGGCCGGGCTGCTCAGCGTGACCGAAGGCACCGAGGGCCGCACTCCCGACGGCGGGGAGCGCTGGCTGCTGGCCGGGGCCACCTTCGCCGCGGTGGCGGCGCTCTTCGTCCTCGCCCGGCTCGTGAGCCGGCCGGCGCTGCGCGCCGTGGCGCTGGCGGCCGGCGCGGGCGTGGCCTTCGGGGTGGCGTCGGTCTTCACCAAGACGGTGGCCGAGGAGTGGTCGGGGGACGCTCCGCTCGCCGAGTGGGCCCCCGCGCTCGTCCTGTCGGCGCTCGCGGTCACCGGGCTGCTGCTCTCCCAGGCGTCCTACCGGGGCGCCGGGCTCGCCGCCCCGCTCGCCACCGTGACGGTGGTCAACCCGGTGGTGGCCGCCACCGTCGGGATCACCCTCTTCGGCGAGGGGTTCCGGTACGGGGCGGCTGGCACCGTGGCGGCGCTGGTCTGCGGCGCGGTCGCCGCGGGCGGGCTGGTCGAGCTGACCCTCGACCGGATGACCCGCCCCGGCGACGGCGGGCCCTCGGCGTCAGATGGAGACGCCGCGGGCCCTGAGGTAGGCGAGGGGGTCGATGTCGGAGCCGTACCCGGGACCCGTCCTCACCTCGAAGTGGAGATGCGGCCCCGAGCTGTTGCCGGTCGATCCTGAGCGCCCGATGCGCTGCCCGCCGGTGACCCGCTGCCCCTCGCGGACGGAGAGGGCGGAGAGGTGGGCGTACTGGCTGTAGCGGCCGTCGTCGTGGCGGACGACGATCTGGTAGCCGTACGCGCCGGCCCATCCGGCGGAGACGATCCGCCCGTCCGACACGGATCTGACGCTGGTGCCGGTGGGGACGGGGAAGTCGACGCCCGTGTGATAGCCGCTGGACCAGGACGAACCGGGCTTGCCGTAGCGGGTGCCGACACCGGCGGACACGGGTGCGGCGTAGGTGTCCTCGCGGGGCGCGGCGGCGGGCTTGGGCTGGGGTTTCGGCTTCGGCTTGGGCTTGGCCTGGCTCTCGGGCCGGGGTTCGGGCTGGGGCTTCGGTTTCGGCTGGGGCTTCGGCTTGCTCTGCGGCTTGCTCTGTGGCTTCGGCTCGGCCTGGTTCCCGGGCTTGGCGGCGGGCTTGGCGGCGGGCTTGGCCGGTGCCTGGGCCGCCTTGACCGGGGGCTTGGACTGCGGCCGGGGGGCGGGCTGCGCGGCGGGCCTGACGGCCGGGTTCCTCGTGGTGGCCGTGGCCGGCGGCTTCGGGGTCGTCACCTTGGCGGACGGCGGCGCCTGCGGGTCGGTCGGGCGGGCGATCGGGCGGGGAGGGGCGGCGATCCGCAAGGTGAGGCGCTGGCCGGGGAGGATCAGGTCGGGGTCCTCCCCGACGAGCTTGCGGTTGATCTCGTACAGCCGCTGCCAGCCGCCACCGACCCGCTCCTCGCGGGCGATCGCGGAGAGCGAGTCGCCGGGCGTGACGGTGTACATCTCGCGGACGGTGGGGACGGTGGTCGGACCGGCCTTGACGGGCTCGGTCCGCGGCAGGGCGCGCTGCGCGGGCAGCGAGGCGGTCCGTACGTCGTTCCCGCCGTTCCCGCCGCTTCCCCCGTTCCCGCCGTCGGCGCGGTCCGGTGAGGGGCCGCCGCGGGCGAGTCCGGCGCGGCTGCCGCAGGCGGGCCAGGCGCCGGGACCCTGGCCCTTGAGGACCCGCTCGGCCACGGCGATCTGCTGGTCCTTGGAGGCCAGGTCGGCGCGGGGCGCGAACTCGCGGCCGCCGTACGCCTCCCAGGTGGACTGACTGAACTGGAGGCCGCCGAAGTAGCCGTTGCCGGTGTTGATGCGCCAGTTGGAGGAGGACTCGCAGGACGCGACCTTCTCCCAGACGTCGAGCGAGGCCGCTTCGGCGGCTCCGGCGCCGATCAGGGGCAGCGCGATGCCGCCTCCGACGGTGGCGGTGAGCGAGGCGCGGTTGATCCGGCTCGGCTGGTGGCGGCGGTGACGTCCGCGTACGGCCATGGGCCCCCCTAGAACACAGCGACAGCGGACCAAGTTACGGGGGTCGCACGCTGTGTGACAAGCCGGATGCGGAAGTCCGCCAGGTCGGCGGACTCCCCCGCGTCACCGGGCCGTTGACGCCTCGCTCCGCTCCCGGCGCCCGGCGGGCCCGGGCTGGGGCCGGGGCTCCGGCGGGGGCACGGGGCCGCCGGGCTGCGGCGGGCCGGGCGGGACGGGGTCGGGCGGGGCGGGCACCGGGTTGGGCGGCGGCACCGGAGGGGGTGCCGGCTCCGGGGACGGGATCGGCGAGGGCGGCAGCGGGTCGGGGTACGGATGGGTCATGACGGACCTCCCGGTCGACGGCCCCCCGCGATCCCCCTTGCTCCCTCCAGGGTGGCACCGGAGGCACCGCCCCTGCCCCGCACGCACCCCCGTCCGGGTCACGGGCGGGGGCGGGGCTGGTTCCGGCTCACCACAGGCCGGGGGTGGCGCCCAGCTGCCGCCTGGCCGCGTGGAGCACCTCGGCGGAGGCGGGCGGGGCCTCCTCGGGGTGGCGCGCGGCCCACTTGGCGGCGTACGGGCAGAGCGGCACCACGGGGACGCCCTGACGGGCGGCGATCGCGTAGAACTCGCGCACGAGTGCGCCCGCGATCCCCCGGCCCTCGTGGTCGGCGTCCACGACCGTGTGCACGGCGACGAGGGCGTGCGGCTCCTCGTCGAGGGCGAAGTAGACGATCACGCCGGCGAAGACGTCGTCGACGTACGCCTCCAGGCGCCCCTTCTCCCGGTCGTCGCGGATGCTCGGCTCGGCGGTCGGCCGCTGCTCTGCCATGCGCTGCGCTCCCTCGGTCAGGCGGGTGCCGGCACCGCGTGCGGCGGACGCACGGTGTCGCTGCCGGGCACGGGCGCCGAGGCGTCGGCGCCCAGCTCCACGATGCGGTTCGCGGCGTCGACGTGCACGACGCGCGGCACGTAAGCCCGCGCCTCGGCGTCGTCCATCTGCGCGTAGCTGATGAGGATCACCAGGTCACCGGGGTGGACCAGATGCGCGGCGGCGCCGTTGATCCCGATGACCCCGGAACCCCGCTCCCCCTCGATGACGTAGGTCTCCAGCCGGGCCCCGTTGGTGATGTCGACGATGTGCACCAGCTCGCCGGGCAGCAGATCGGCACCGTCCATCAGATCGGCGTCGACGGTCACGGACCCGACGTAGTGAAGATCGGCCTGGGTGACGGTGGCGCGGTGAATCTTGGACTTGATCATGGTGCGCAGCATGTTGGACTCCTCTAAGACGGCTCCCTGCCTGCTTTGTGCAGGTCAAGGGCGGTCTCGACTGTACACCGGCACGCGCCGGACGATGTTGGTGAGGAACATCGCTCTGCCCGGGCGATACGGCCCTCACCTGGGCTTTCCCGGCGTCACCGGCGGCTGTTCGGGCATTTCTGCGGGAACGCTCTGCGACTCATGCTGACCGAATGCTGACTTGCCTGATGAACCGTCAACCGAGCGAGCCCCTGTCCGCGTCCACATACCGCGGACCTGTCAAACGTCCAGGGTCGGAACCTACACACGAGTACTGACGCTGCGCGGCAGATGCCGACCCCGGCCCGTGCCTCGTGAGCTCAGCTAGGAGCGATCGTCACGATGTCAGGCGCGATGTCCAGCACCAGGAGCGCCGCCGCCACGTGGGTCGGGTTCTCCTCCACCTTGACGGCCGAGAGCTCGTTGGCGCGTGAGACGCGCCGTTCGACGGTGTTGCGGTGCGCGTAGAGGTCGGCGGCCGCCCGGGTGGTGCTGAAGCCGCACTGCACGTAGGTGAGCAGTGCCTGTCGTAGGGCTGTGTCGGCTTCGGCCAACGGCCCGAGGGTGTTGATGACGAACCGACGCGCGCCGGGCCGGTCCTTCGTGAGCGCGTCGATCAGCTCGACGTCGGCGTAGGCGGTGAACCGCCGGTCGGAACCCAGCCGGATCACGAGCGCCTGCGCCGCGAGGGCGTCCTGGTGGCTGGAGCGGAATCCTTCGAGACCTCGTCCCGGCCTTCCCACCGCCGCGCGGACCGCGTCGGTCGCCGCGAGGTCCTTCTCCACGTGGTGAAGGTCCGGGACGGCTTCCCCCGAGAGCCAGATCCACCGCGACGTGGCGCTGGCGCGCGCCACCAGGGCGCTTCGGCCTCCGGCGGAACAGCGCACGGCGGCGATCGCCTCGTCCAGGGCGTCAGCCTCCTGGGGACCGTCGACCCAGAGGACGAGGCCCACGTGCCACCGCGCCATCCGGTAGCGCAGGCGTCCTTCGGCGAGGTCCTCAGCCATCGGCGCCCCACTGGCGATCAGCTGGATCAGCGCGATCCCCTCGGCATCCGTGTTCCCCATCGCCGCGGCGAGTCCGGCTTGCCGCAGGGCCGCGACGGAGTCGAGGGCGTACTGCACCAGCGACTGCGCCGTCACGTGCAGGACCCCCACGAGAAGATCGGGGTCCGCGCAGTCCGCCACGCATTCCTCCAGCCATCGCCGCCAGCCGATCCCCAGGGCCACGCGCCAGGCACCGGCGAAGTCGGGCGCGATGCCCCGGGAGACGAGGTCGTTGATGTACGCCGTGGTCCTCGGACTGACGTAGGGCTCCACCCTCCGCCCCGGTTGCTGAACGTTTGCGGTCAACCACTGGACCACCTCAGAGCGGTTGAGCGCGCGATCCTCCTCGACCAGCGATGCGTCCGCGAGGAGAGCGGGATCGTTCTGGGCCACGAGAGAGGGCCTTGCGAAGGCGTCGATCAGGGCGTCCGTTTGCGTCAGCAGGCGCTGACACAGGGACCTGATCGCATCGGCGACCTCACGCGAGGGCGGGGGCCACAGCTCTTCCATGTTCTCAGTGTCCCTCTGCTCTCGGGGAGCCGAGGCTCCCGACATGCCGTGTCCCAGACCGATGAAGGGCTTGCCGGCGGCCTGGCCGACGGCGAAGGCGTCGCCGGCCCTCAGCCGCTGTTTAGCAACACTAAACGGCGGCAGATTTACCATGCCCTCGCCGGCGCCACAAGGGGTTTGAGGCCGTCGCCCTCCCCCAGGGGCGCACCGACTGCCCCTGGAGCACATGCCTTAGCCTCGTGCCACGGAGAGGACTCGTCCGGGTCGGCCCGTCACCTGACAGGCACACGACCTCGGCCTCGGGACGGGCGGTGAGGACACCATGTCCATCGGTGACGGCGGGACGGCAGGCGGAGCGGAACGGGGCTCCGCCGCCCTCGAGGCGTCCACGGGTGCGCGGCTGCGGAAGATCAGGCTCGACCGCGGCTTGTCGTTGACGGAGGTCGCGCACCGGGCAGAGGTCACCAAGGGCTTTCTGAGCCAGTTGGAGCGTGGGCTCACCAGCGTGTCCGTCCCGACGTTGCTGCGCGTCTGCGAGGTGCTGCGGATCGGGGTCGGGGAGCTGTTCGCGTACCCCGACGAGCACGTCGTGGACGGTGGAAGCCGGATCGGCATGGGCGGTGAGGGCGTGGCGGAGTACCTGCTCACGCCCGTCGGCACCACAGCGTTCCAGGTCTTCCGCTCCGTGATCGAGCCGGGCGGGGGCACCGGAGGCCCCTATCGGCTCGACACCGCCACGATCTTCGCGATGGGGCTGAGCGGCTCGACCCGTCTGATCGTCGGGGGCGAGCCCCGGATACTGTCGGCAGGGGCGTCCACGTCGTTCTCCGGGCAGACGCTTCACCAGTTCGACAATCCGGGTCCGACGGTGAGCGAGGTCCTCTGGGTCCTGTCGCCTCCCCTGCCGCGCACCGCGCGAAGGCCCGCCTAGATCCTGTCGTCGCATGCTGGGCCCGCATCAGGAGTGATGCCAGGGCGGCGGCTGTTTCGCAGGACCCGGCGGTCTTGTCGTAGCGGGTGGCGATCTCACACCGCGCCGTCACGGAGCAGGCGTCGCCCGCCCTTCAGGAACCCCCGCGCCTACCCCGACGGAGCGCCCGTCGGGCCCGTGTCCTGCTGCCGTTGAGGAAGTCGTTGAACCGGTCCAGCCCCCAGATGGCCCGGAGGACGAACGGCTGCAACAGCAGCGACATCGACGGCGAGTACTTCGAGGCGTCCGACCAGATGCCGGCGAGGTCGTCCGACATCTCACCGTCGACGATGTAGTCGGCGAGCTGATGGGTCACGTACGGCACCTGGCAGAGGCCGTGGCCGTTGCAGGCCATCGCGTAGAAGACGTTGTCACCCACCTGCCCGGCGACCGACAGCCAGTCCGGGCTGATGCCGATCCAACCGCCCCAGGCCCGCTCGATGGCCACGTCGGACAGCGACGGGAACCGGTTGGCCAGGTCCTTCCCCATGTCCCGCACGACAGCGGGGTCCGGGACCCGGTCCGGGAGCGGATAGGTCTGGCCTCGCTGCGCTTTGCGGACCCCGCAGACGATGGTGTTGCGCTCGGTGAGCCGGTAGTGGGTCATCAACTGGTGCTGGGTGATGATGCCGGACCGACTGGTCCAGTCGAGCGCGGCGAGCCGCTCCGGCGCAATGGGTTCCGACTCGATCTCGATGACGTACAGCGGCGTCGCGAGGTTCTTGGGCGTGATGTCCCACTCGCCGCCGTAGACGCTGGTCGCGAGCAGCACCTTGTCGGCCCGAACGGTGCCGCGCGGTGTCGTGATCTCGACGATGCCGCCGGTGCGCCGGACATCGCTCACCCGCGTCCGCTCGAAGACCTTGGCCGGGGAAGCGAGCAGTGCGCGGCGCACGCCACGGGCGAGCTTGCCCGGGTTCAGCATCCCGCCGATGGACTCCCGCATCCCGCCCACGAAGCCGGCGGGGAGGCCGAGCTCCTCCCTGCTGCCGACGGTCCCGCCCCCGCCGAAGGCGCGCAGGATCGCCGCCTGGGTACGCACCCTGAGCATCATGAGGGGTGAGACCGCACCCCACACCAGGCCGTTCGCCACGTAGTCGCAGTCGATGTCGTGCCTCTTGATGAGGTCTTCCACATAGCGGCCCGCGTGCTCCGCCAGTCTGGCCATGACCGGCATCTTCTTCGGGGACTGGAGGCTGAGCATCCGCAGGTCACCGCCCGGCGCCCCGGCGATCTGACCGCCGTTGCGCGAGGCCGAGCCGTAGCCGCAGAACTCGGCCTCCAGCAGGACGACGTCCTGGTCGCGCTCCGCGAGGCGCAGCGCGGCCGCCATGCCGCCCATGCCGCCGCCGATGACGGCGATGTCGCAGGTGAGGTCGCCGTCCAGCGCGGGCTGCACGTCGTCCGGCGGGTCGATCCAGCCGGTGAAGCTGGTGTACTTCGTGCTGTCGGTCCTCATGCTGTCCCGATCTCCTTCCAGGTGGGGCGTCCGCCCCACTTCGTGCTCTCTCAGTCCTGAGAAGTCGTGGCCCCGAGTGAGGCCCGGTCCGCTCGCCGCTCTCCCTTGGCCGCGACCGAACGGGCGGGCAGGTCCCCCATCGTCAGGAGACCGGGACGCGCCTCGACGACCGCGGTGGAGGCGTTGACCGCCGCCGCGACGGTGCTGAGGAAGGAATCGAAGCCCACGGAGGAACGGAGGTCGACGACCTGCTCCTCTCCGACGATCCGGTAGTCGTCACCCGCGGCCACCTCGTCGGCCGGCTCGAAGAACCCGAACGTGATCTCCAGATCGATCACCACCTCGCCCTTGAGTACGCCCCGCGCGGCGTGAGTGACCGCCGCGATCTGCCCCGGTTCGATACGCATGTGGTCCCCGACGCGCGGCGAACTCGTCACGACAGCGGGTTCGACCTCTCCCACGTCCACCGAGTCGAGATCCCATCCGAGCCCTGCCGCGAGCGCCCCGATGGCCTGCTCGAAGCCGTGGTGCCCGACGACCTCGCCCCGGCTGCGAGCCGTCGCGAACTCGCGCGTGGTCAGACCGAGGCCGAACTTCGACAGGATCGCGCCGTAGCGTGACATGTTCGTCCGCCGGCGGATCCGCACGCTCTCCACACGCTGGGTCAGTGCGGTCAGGAGGAGAGGAAGGGTGTCCATCAGGACGCCCGGGTTCGCCCCGCTGCCCAGGACGGTCACGCCGTGCGCCTTGGCCGTGTCGTCGAGCCGCCGGGCCAGATCGGGGTGGCTCCGCCATGGATGGGCCAGCTCTTCGCAGATGCTCAGGACGTTGTACGAACGTTCCAGCAGCGGCAGCAGGACGTCGGCCGCCCTGTGCAGATCCGAGACGGTCGCCACGATCGCGAGGTCGGCGGCGGGCAGCTCGGCCGGGTCGCTCACGACGACGACACCGTTCGCGACGCCGCCGAGGAGCACTCCGAGGTCCTGACCGACCACGCGGGGGTCCCGGTCCGCCGCTCCCACGATCTCCACGTCCGCGCGTCGCAGCATGGAGGAGGCGATGGCCCGGCCAGTGGCACCGAGCCCCACCACGACAGTCCGATTCTTCAACGTCACTCCCTCGGGCGCCTCGGTCGGCCCGCCCACGACACGGTGCTCGGCGAGACGGGACTTCGCCGGTGGCGGTTGCCTGGTACCCCACTGTCACAGGCCACGGGCGTGGTGAGAACGACACTGGGCACCGGCTTCCTCCGAGGGCGGTGCACGGTGCACAGACCGGCCGCGCCCTTGCGCTCACGAGCTGACCGGCACGTCGCTCAGAGTCGCTCGTAGACAGCCGGTCGGCGCGCGCGCAGGACGAGGGCCTGCACCGCGCCGGCCACGGCCGAGAGGGCGACGAGGCCGCCGATCACCCAGGCACCCGTGGTGGTGCCGACAAGAAGCGGGAAGTTGGCGACCATCATGCAGACCACGCAGGCCAGGCCGAGGAAGGCGACGGCCGGGGCCACGACCGTCCGCCACACCGACGGCCGCCCGTCGGTGCGCCGGAAGAAGCCGATGACGGCGAGGCTGGTGGCCGCCATCAGCAGGACGATGCCGAGCGTGGCGGCGCCGGAGAACCAGGCGTAGAGGTCCCCGATCGGGTCGAGGCCGAGCGAGGCGACGACGAGCGTGGTGACGAACGCGACCGCCGAGGCAACGGCCGAGGACGCCGACGGTGCGCGGTGCCGGGGGTGGACGACGCTCAGCGACGCCGGAAGCGCGCCGGCCCGGGACAGCGCGAACTGGTAGCGCGTCACGACGTTGTGAAAGGCCAGTACGCAAGCGAACTGGCTTGTGATCAGCAGGAGTTGCATGGCGTCGGCCCAGACGGACCCCACGTAGCTCCGCGTCAGCGTGAGGACCAGGCCCTCGGGGTCGGCCTGCGCGGCTCCGACCACCGAGTCGACGCCGGCCCCCACCACGATCACCCACACGGTGAACGAGTAGAAGGCTCCGATCACCAGGATCGCGACGTACGTCGCCCGCGGGACCGTGACGTCGGGGTCCTTCGCCTCGTGGCGGAACACGGCCGTCGCCTCGAAGCCGATGAACCCGAAGAGGGCGAACATGACGCCGAGGCCCAGGGAGCCGGTGCCCACGATCGAGGGCGACACCGGCTCGGCCGTCAGTCCGTGGGCGCCGCCGTGGCCCACGATGCCGAGGTCCAGGACCAGGAGCAGCAGGGATTCCAGCACCAGCACGGCACCGAGCACCTTGGCGCTCAGTTCGATGTCGCGATAGCCGAGGAAGGCGATGACGCCCAGCGAGACGAGCGCCCAGGCCCACCACGGGGAGCCGACGGCGGCGTACCGCTCGATGACGTTGCTCGTCGCGACCCCGACGTAGGCGTTCACCCCGACGAGAAGCAGCGTGTAGGAGAAGAGCGCGAGGGTCGCTGCCGAGAGACCGGGGATCCGGCCCAGCCCCGCCTGGACGTAGGCGTAGAAGGCCCCCGCGTCGCGTACCCGTCCGGCCATCAGCGTGAAGCCGACCGCGAAGACCAGCAGCAGCACGGTGGACAGCACGAAGTACAGCGGCATCCCCGGGCTGCCGCTCACGGCGAAGGCGAGCGGCACCCCGCCGGCCACGAGGCCGAGCGGTGCCGCCGCGGCGACGACCATGAACACGATCTGCGACACGCCGAGCCCGCGGTGGAGCGGGTTGCCCGATCCCGCTTCACCGCCGGGTGCTTCGGCGTGCCCTGTCTTGGAGAGGTCGGTCATCGCGATCACCTTTCGGCTCACGGGCCGGTACCGGCTCGTCATGGGTGGGTGAAGGAATGCGTGGAGCGGTACGCCTGCGCGAACGAACGGGTGCGGCTCCCTCGCGGTGGCTGGGCCGGAGCGGCAGGAGATGGCACCTCCCGCCCGAGAAGACGTGGCCCCATGCGGGTTCCGGGTCGTCGGCCGCTTCCGCTCGGCCGCGATCGCGGGAGTGACGGCGGCGATACCCCGCGGCTCGATACACCTGTGGGTTCTGGCACGCGGCGAGGTCGTGACGACAGCGGGTTCGGTCTCCTCCCCGCATGACCACGACCCCGCCGTTTAGTACCACTAAACAGCAGGGGGAAACCTCTACCAGCCCGGTCTTGCTCCCGCAATGGCCGCGGCAGCAAGACGCCGCTGGACGGTCGTCTCCGGCCGCCCTCCCGGAAGGGCCGGGCCCGGGCTCGACCGGGGCCTCCGCCCAAACGTCGGACACCGTACGGGCGCAGTGGCCCGGTCCGCCTGTGCATCGTGCACCGAGCCCTGGCGAAGGAGGTGCCCGCTGTCGTTCTCGCAGGCGGTCGCGGCTCGCGACAGTGAGGTAACCGCCACAGGAACAGCGAGGAAACGCCATGACAGCTGAGGTGTTGGACGCCGTCGAGGAATTCGACGTGGTGATCATCGGAGCCGGAATCTCCGGGATCGGCGCGGCCACCTATTTCAGCCGGGAGCTGCCCGACAAGTCGCTCGCCGTACTGGAAGCGCGCGACGACATCGGAGGCACGTGGGACCTGTTCCGCTATCCCGGCATCCGCTCGGACTCCGACCTCCACACGTTCGGATACGCGTTCAAGCCCTGGCGCCACGAAGCCGCGATCGCCGACGCTCCGCTCATCAAGGAGTACCTCCACGAGACCGTCGAGGAGAACGGCCTGGAGCGCGTCCTCAGGCTCGGCCACCGGGTCGTCCGCGCGGAGTGGTCCACGGCGGACTCACGGTGGACCCTCACCGTCCAGACGTCGGACTCCGCCACGGGAGCGACCCGGACCAGGACGATCCACGCGGGATGGGTCTTCGCCGCCACCGGCTACTACCGGTACGACGAGGGGTTCTCCCCGGAGTTCCAGGGACGGGAGGACTTCGAGGGCCAGATCGTCCATCCGCAGCACTGGCCCGAGGGACTCGACTACAGCGACAAGAAGGTCGTCGTCATCGGCAGCGGCGCGACCGCGATCACTCTGGTGCCGGCCATGACCACCGGGGCGGGCGCCGCCCGGCACGTGACGATGCTGCAGCGCACCCCCACCTACGTCATGGCGCTCCCCCGCGTCGACAAGGTCGCCCTGGCGCTCACGAAGCTGCTCGGGGAAGAGCGCGGGTACGCCGTGACGCGGTTCAAGAACATCTGGACCGAACACGCCGTCGTGAAGGGCCTGCGGACCTTCCCCAAGGCAGGACGGGCCTTCATCCGGCGCGAGAACGTCAAGCGCCTTCCCAAGGGGTTCGACGTCGACAAGCACTTCAATCCGCCGTACGACCCGTGGGACCAGCGGGTGTGCGTGGCACCGAACGGCGACTTCTTCGACGCGATCAAGGACGGAAGGGCCTCCGTCGTCACCGACGCCGTGGCGAGGTTCAGCAAGCGCGGCATCGTCCTGGCGTCGGGTGAGGAGCTGGAAGCCGACATCATCGTCACCGCGACGGGGCTGAACCTGCGGCTCTTCGACGGCATGCCCCTCGTGGTCGACGGGCACCAGGTCGACATCGCGGACGCGCTCTGTTACCGCGGCATGCTGCTGAGCGGGATGCCGAACTGGGCGATGGCGATCGGTTACACCACCTCGTCCTGGACGCTCAAGGTGAGCCTGATGTGCCGTTACTTCATCGACCTGGTCAGGCACATGGACGCCCGCGGATACGACGCGGTGGTTCCGGTCGCGCCGCCGGGAACGAACCGCAGGCCCGTCATGGACCTCCAGGCCGGATACGCCAAGCGCGGCGAGAAGCTCATGCCCAAACAGGGCCCCGAGAAGCCCTGGCGGATGGCGATGTCCTACCCCGAGGACGCCAGGGCGCTGCGCGGCCCGGTGGCGGACCAGAACCTCCGGTTCGGCACCCGCCGGGCGGCCGCGCCGGCGTCCGACGGGAGGCGAGCCACCCGTGCCTGAGACAAGCGCCGTCGAGAGCGCCGACCAGTACGCGACCCTGCCGTCCGGGATGACGATCTGCTTCCGGGACCACGGCGACAAGGACGACCCCGCGATGCTGCTCATCGCGGGACTGGGCGAAGACCTCACCTTCTGGACCGACTCGTTCGTCGGCTCCCTCGTCGCCCACGGATTCAGGGTCGTCGCGATCGACAACCGCGACGCTGGCCAGTCGACGTTCGTCGCCGCGCCCCCGCCCGGGATCTGGCGTCAGATCACCGCGCGTCCGCGCGGCGACGCGTACACGCTGGCCGACATGGCCCAGGACGCCGTCGGCGTACTCGACCATCTCGGGATCGCGCGGGTGCACCTGGTCGGGCGGTCGATGGGCGGGATGATCGCGCAGACGATCGCGGCCACGGCGCCCGAGCGGGTCCTGTCGCTGGCCTCCCTCTATTCCACGACCGGGGCGCGCAAGGTCGGTCAGCCCGCTCTGTCGACGATCCGGCTCCTCGCCGCCCCGCCGGCGAGGAACAGAACCGCGGCGGTCCGTGCCCATCTGAGGCTCACCCGTCACGTCGCGGGAACGGAACATCCCATCGACGACGCGGCCGAGGCGGCCATCGCGGCGCGCGGCTGGGACCGCAGCGCCGGCGACCCGGCGGCCGGCACGGCGCGACAGATCCAGGCCATCCAGCGCTCCGGGGACCGGACGGCCCAGCTGAGCCGGATCACCGCCCCGACGCTGGTCATCCACGGCGACCGGGACCCGCTGGTGCACCCGAGCGGCGGCGCCGCGACCGTCAGGGCGATCCGCTCGGCCCAGCACGTGGTCATTCCCGGCATGGGCCATCACCTCCCCGAGTCCCTCGTCGCCCCGGTCACCGCCTACATCTCGCAACACGCGAACCGCGTGGGTGAAGGAGGCAGCCATGTCCGGAACTCGTGAGCCCCGCTCCGGGAGCACCACGGTCGACGTCGTGGTCGTCGGTGCCGGTTTCGCCGGTCTGAGCGCGGCGGAGCAACTGGTGAGCACGGGGCGGTCCGTCCTGGTCGTGGAAGGCCGCGACCGGGTCGGAGGCCGTTCGCTCTCCGGCGAGGTGGCCGGGGTGAAGGTCGACCTCGGAGCGACGTGGGTGGCCCGGCGCCACACCGCCGTCCGGGACCTCGCGAGCCGGGTGGGGTGCACCACCACCGACCAGTTCGCCCAGGGCCGCAACGTGCTGTGGATGGCGGGCCGGCGCCGCACCTACAGCGGCACGATTCCCAAGGTCTCCCCCGCGGCCCTGGTGGACATGGCGCGCATGCAGGCGGCGGTGAACAAGCTGGTCGCGACCGTCGACGTGGACGCGGCGTGGGAGACGCCGGGGGCCGGCCGGCTCGACGCCATCTCGTTCGGCGAGTGGCTCGACCGGAAGAACGCGCTGCCCGGCACCCGTGCGCTGATGACCGTCATCAGCAAGGTGCAATGGGGCTGCACCCCGGGAGACGTCTCCCTGCTGCACGCACTGCGCTACATCCGTTCGGCGGGCGGGCTCGACCACATGCTGGACGTCGAGGGCGGCCAGCAGCAGGACCGGATCGTCGAGACCACCCAGGAGATCGCCCAGCGGGTGGCGGAGCGGCTCGGCGACCGCGTGCGCCTGGAGACACCGGTGCGCCGCATCGCACAGGACGACGACGGCGTCACCGTCCGCACCGACTCCGGCGAGATCCGGGCCCGGTACGCGATCGTCACGGCCTCGCCGGCGCACCGCGCCGCCATCGCCTTCGAGCCCGCTCTGTCCGAACGGGGCGAAGGGCTCACGCGGACCTGGCGCATGGGCGTGCTGAGCAAGGCGTTCGTGGCCTACGAGAGGCCGTTCTGGAGGGCGGAGGGCTGTTCCGGTGAGGCGGTGACCGACACCGGGACCGTGTTCATCACCTTCGACGTGTCCCCCGCCCCCGGCAGACCGGGCGTCCTGATGGCCTTCTGCGATCCGCGCGTCTTCGACGGCTTCGGCCCCGGGGCCCGGCGCGACCGGGTGGTCCGGCAGCTCGCCGACCTCTACGGTCCGCAGGCGCTCGCCCCGATCGACTACGTGGACCACTGCTGGGGAGCGGAGCCCTTCGCCCCGGGCGGCCCCAATCCCGCCGTCGCCCCCTATGCGACCACGAGCTTCGGCAAGGCGCTGAGCGAGCCCCACGGGCGCGTCCACTGGGCGGGCTCCGAAACCGCCGGCGAATGGGCCGGAACCATGAACGGCGCGGTTCTGACGGGCCAGCGCACCGCCGAGAGCGTCCTCACCCTGCTGACTCGCGACGTCCGAGAGGGGGCGTCCCGATGAAGGAGACGCTGTTCCTGCTGGCCGACCTCTGGATGATCTTCGCCGGCTACTTCTATGGCTGGAGATTCATCCGCCGCTACGGCAACTACCTCCTGGGTCTCGAGTGGATGGTCGTCGCGACGTCGGGCACCAACTTCCTGCTCTGGTCGCTGCTCGGGGCCAAGAGCGACAGCGTGCTGTACGACGTGGCGTACTTCTTCGACGCGTTCTCCAGGTCGGTCGGCATCACCCTCATCCTGGTCCTGGGCCTGATGAAGGTCACCCATCGCTACAAGCCGAGCCGCGGCGTCGACGTCGCCGTGTTCGGGGTCGCGATCGTCGCCGCCCTGTTCCTCCGCCCCTTCCACGGCGCGGATCTCCACACCGACCGCGGTGCATTCTGGGTCTCCGCGTTCTACGTCGTCGTCAACCTGCTCACGGCCGCGTTCCTCTGCTTCTTCGTCAAACGGCTCTGGAGCGCGGGCGCGAGGTGGCCGGCGGTCTGGACCGGACTGGTCACGGCCGCCGGGACCACCGTCGCGATCACGTACGACTTCTTCCCCCTGCCGTTCGACGACGCGAACCGCACGATCTTCTACACCGCCGCGCTGGCGACCTGGGGCACCCAGGGATTCGTCTACTTCCGCGCCTACCGCGCGCTGCACGACCGCAACGCGGCTCTGGACCCGTACCCGGCCCGCACGGCCGGGGCCCCCGCATGAACCCGAATCACGACGAAGGAGTCAGCATGGCGAAGAGGCACGTGTACGCGGTGGTGGACCCCGCCAGCGGCAAGCTGGTCAAGGAGTACCCCACCGCGACGGACGAGACCGTCGACGCGGCGCTCGACGCGGCGGCGGAGGCCTACGCGCAGTGGTCGAGGCAGACCTCCGTGGAACAGCGCGCCCAGCTGTTGCACGCCGTCGCCACCCTGCACGACGAGCGCAGCCGGCAGCTCGCCGAGATCATCCACCGGGAGATGGGCAAGCCGGTGGAGGAGGCCGTCGGGGAGGTCGAGTTCAGTGCCTCGATCTACCGGTACTACGCCGAGAACGCGGAGAAGTTCCTCACCGACGAGCCGATCGAGCTCCTGGGGGGAGAGGGCACCGCCTTCGTCCGCCGCCAGCCGGTCGGCGTGCTGCTTGGAATCATGCCCTGGAACTACCCGTACTACCAGGTGGCCCGGTTCGCCGCGCCCAACCTCGCGCTGGGCAACACCATCGTGCTCAAGCACGCGTCGCAGTGTCCGGAATCGTCCGCGGCTCTCCAGCAGCTGTTCACGGACGCCGGCTTCCCCCAGGGCTGCTATGTCAACGTCCACGCCACGGGGGAGCAGATCGGCCGCGCCATCGCGGACCCCCGCGTGCAGGGCGTCTCCTTCACCGGTTCGGAACGGGCCGGCGCGGAGGTCGCCGAGAAGGCCGGACGCAGCCTCAAGAAGGTGGTGCTCGAACTGGGCGGCTCGGACCCGTTCATCGTGCTGTCGACCGACGACCTCGACGCCACGGTCCAGGCGGCGGTCGAGGCGCGGTTCGAGAACGCCGGGCAGGCGTGCAACGCCGGGAAGCGCTTCATCGTCGCCGAGGACCTCTACGACGCCTTCCTCGACAGGTTCACCGAAAAGGTGCTCGCGCTGACCGACGGCCTGGCGCCGCTCTCCTCGGTCGCCGCCGCCGAGTACGTCGAGGAGCAGGTCGGGCGAGCCGTCGCCGAGGGGGCGACCTTCGTCTCCGCACGGCAGCGCGAGGGGGCGTACTTCCCGCCCGGCGTGCTGACGGACCTCTCCCCGGCGTCGCCGTCGGCCGCCGAGGAGCTCTTCGGCCCCGTCGCGACCGTCTACCGGGTCGCCTCCGAGGACGAGGCCGTCGAGCTGGCGAACGATACCCCGTACGGGCTTGGCTCCTACGTGTTCACGACGGACGCCGAGCAGGCGCTGCGCGTCGCCGACAGGATCGAGGCCGGCATGGTCTTCATCAACGGCGTCGGCCTCGACGGCGCGGAACTGCCTTTCGGTGGCGTCAAGTTGTCCGGCTTCGGCCGCGAGCTCGGCCGGGCGGGAATCGACGAGTTCGCCAACAAGAAGCTCATCCGCACCGCTCGGACGTGACCGCCCTACCACACGGAAGGAAGACCTTCATGACGATCGAGTTCGACGCCGCCGTCTTCAGGACGCCGAACGAACCACTGACCATCGAGCGAGTGACGATCCCCTCGACGCCTCCGCCCGGCGAGGTGCTCGTGCGACTCCAGGCGAGCGGGGTGTGCCACAGCGACCTCCACGTCCTCCTGGGCGAATGGGAGGTTCCTACGCCGATGATCCTCGGCCATGAGGGAGCCGGGATCGTCGAGAGCGTCGGCGAGGGCGTCACGACGCTCAAGAAGGGCGACCACGTCGTGCTGTCCTGGACGCCCTCGTGTCGCCGCTGCCGCTACTGCATCAGCGGCAGGCCCGTCCTCTGCGACATGGTCAGACAGCACTCGGCGAACCACCTGTCGTTCGACGGCCGGCCCCGGATCACGTCCGCCGACGGGGACGACGTCCTCAGCTTCGCGGGCCTCGGAACGTTCGGCGAGTACGCCCTCGTGCCCGAGTCGGGTGCGATCGCCGTCCGGGACGACGCCCCGTTCCCGCAGGCGGCTCTGGTCGGATGCGCCGTCACGACCGGTGTCGGCGCGGCCGTCAACACCGCCAACGTGCGGCCGAGCGACACCGTACTGGTCCTCGGCTGCGGCGGCGTCGGCCTGAACGCGATCCAGGGGGCCCGGCTCGCCGGCGCGCGGAGGATCATCGCCGCGGACATCTCCGACGAGAAGCTGGAGCAGGCGCGCGTCTTCGGTGCGACCGACCTGATCAACAACGGCCGCGAGGACTTCGCGGACCGGGTGCGACAGCTCACCGACGGACGCGGTGTGGAGATCGCCATCGAGGCCATCGGGCTGCCCCGCACCATCGAGGCTGCCTACGAGGTCCTGGCCCGGGGCGGTACGGCGGTGGTCGCCGGGCAGGTGGCGGACGGCCTGAAGGTCTCCATCGACCCCTTCGTCATGTCCGATCAGGAGCTCTCGCTCATCGGCTCGAACTACGGCTCCAGCAAGCCTGCTTCCGACTTCCCGCTGCTGATCGACCACTACATGAACGACCGCATCGATCTCGACTCCCTGGTGACGAGCGTGATCGGTCTGCAGGACGTCAACGAGGCGTTCGACCAGATGAAGCGCGGCATCGGCATCCGCTCGGTGATCACGTACTGAAAGGCAGGGGCGATCTCATGGCCCTGGAATCATCACGCTCGGCCTTCGAGCGAGCCCGCCGCAGTGTCGGCGGGGGTGTGGGATCGGGCCTGCGCGCAGCGATGCCACCCCATCCGCTCTTCGTGCGCGAGGCGCGGGGCGCACACGTCTGGGACCTGGACGGCGACCGGTACGTCGACTACGTGATGGCCTGGGGGCCGCTCGTCCTCGGTCACGGTGACCCGCGTGTGCTGTCAGCGGTGTCGGAGATCGCGACGAAGATGCAGGTCGTCGGCACCGGCCACCCGCTGGAGTACCTCGCGGCGGAAGCGGTCCTCGAAGCCGTGCCGCACGGCGAGCGGCTGCTGTGGAGCAACACGGGGACCGAGGCGGTGCAGGTGGCGCTGCGCCTCGCGCGCGCCGCCACCGGACGGCGCCGCGTCCTCAAGTTCGCCAAGAGCTACCACGGCTGGCACGACACCGTGTACGCCGGGATGTCCGAGGACGACTGCGATCGCCCCGCCACCCCCGGTGGGGCGGGACAGTCGGCCAGCGTCCTCGACGACCTGGTCGTGGCGCGCTTCAACGACGTGCGGCTGGCCGAGCGTCTGCTGGGCGAGGCCGTCGAGCGCGACCTCGCGGCCGTGCTCGTCGACCCGGTGATGAGCAACGCGGGCGTCGAAGCGCCCTCACCGCAGTTCCTGTCGACGCTGCGGACCCTCTGCGACCGGCACGGCGTCGTCCTCGTCTTCGACGAGGTGATCGCCGGGTTCCGGATCGCCCGGGGAGGGGCGGCCGAGAAGTACGGCGTCCTTCCCGACCTGTCCGTCTTCGGGAAGGCGATGGCCGGCGGCTTCACCCAGAGCGCCGTCGTAGGCCGGTCCGATCTGATCGACCAGGTGACCTCCGGTGTCGTGCACGCCGGAACCTTCAACGCCAACCCGATCGCGCTGGCGGCCGTCACGGCGACGATGCGCGTCCTGGCCGATCCCGCGGTCTACGAGCAACTCGAAGGGGTTTCCTCCGAGTTCGAAGCCCTCGTCGGCGCCGTTCTCGGTTCGTCGCCCGACTTCGGCAGCTTCAACCGGGTCGGCTCGCTCCTCCAGTACGTCCCCGCCGGTGGCGCGACGGGGCTGCACGGAACGAGCGGGCTCTGGGCGGTGATCCTCGAAGGGATGCTGCGGCAGGGCTTCCTTTTCATGCCGTCCGGCAAGGTCTTCCTCAGCACGGCGCACACCACCGCCGACGTCGAGGCGACGGCCGAGGCCCTCGACCGGCTCCTGCGGAAGTTGTGACACCCGCATCGAGTCCCGCGTTACCCCCACCCGCTCCGAGCCAGGCCGCGTGTTCTGTTCCTCCGCGGCCTGGCCCGGTCCACCTTTCCGGAAATGGCACCATGCTGAACCTCTCGGTCCTGCTCGAGGACTCCGCCCGCACGTACCCGGACCGCGACGCCGTCGTCCTCGGTACGACGCGTCTCACCTACGCCCAGATCGACGCCGCCGCCAACCAGGTCGCCAACCTCCTGGTGGACCGAGGCGTCTGGCCCGGCGACAAGGTCGCGCTCAGTTGTCCGAACGTGCCCTGGTTCCCGATCGTCTACTACGGGATCCTCAAGGCCGGCGCCGTCGTCGTCCCCCTCAACGTCCTGCTCAAGGGCCGGGAGGTCGCCTACCACCTCGCCGACTCGGGGGCTAAGGCGTACTTCTGCTTCGAGGGCGGCGAGGGCCTGCCGATGGGGGCGGAGGGCCACGCCGGGTTCACCGGGACCCCGGGCTGCGAGCACTTCTTCCTCATCACCGCCGATCCCGCGGCGGAGAGCCCGATCGAGGGCGTCGAGACCATGTGCGCCGCGCTGCGGGGCACCGCGGCGACGTTCGACAGCATCGGGACGTCGGGGGACGACCCGGCCGTGCTGCTCTACACGAGCGGTACGACCGGGCAGGCGAAGGGCGCCGAACTCAGCCACGCCAACCTGGTACTCAACGCCCTCGCGGTCAACCAGCTGTTGGAGAACCGGCCGGCGCTGGACACCCATCTGGTCGTGCTGCCGCTGTTCCACTCCTTCGGCGCGACCGTGCAGTTGAACGCCGGCTTCTCGACGGCGAGCACGCTGGTGCTGCTGCCACGGTTCGACGCCCGGCAGGCGGTGTCCCTGATGCAGCGGGAGGACATCACCGTCTTCGCGGGTGTCCCCACCATGTGGTGGGGCCTGTTGCAGGCGCTCACCGAGGACGTCGACGTCGAGAGGATCGCGAGGAACCTGCGCGTCGGCGTCTCCGGCGGCGCCGCGCTCCCCGCGGAACTCATCAAGCAGGTCAGGGAGCGACTGGGCGTCCAGGTCCTGGAGGGCTACGGCCTCTCCGAGACCTCGCCGGTGGTGACCTTCAGCGATCCGGCGCGGGAGCCCCGTCCCGGGTCGATCGGCGTGCCGATCTGGGGCGTCGAGGTCAAGCTCGTCAACGCGGACTGGTCGGAGGTCGAGGACGACGGCACGGGCAGCGCCGTCGGCGAGATCGCGGTCAAGGGCCACAACGTGATGAAGGGGTACCACGGCCGCCCCGAGGCCACCGCCGAAGCCGTCAGGAACGGCTGGTTCCGCACCGGCGACCTGGCCCGCAGGGACAAGGACGGCTTCTACTACATCGTCGACCGGGCGAAGGACCTGATCATCCGCGGTGGCTTCAACGTCTACCCGCGCGAGATCGAGGAGGTCCTGATGACACACCCGGCGATCAGCCTGGCCGCGGTCGTCGGCGTGCCGCACGAGAGTCACGGCGAGGAGATCAAGGCGTTCGTCATCCTCGAGCGCGGCGCCGAGGCCCGCCCCGACGAGCTGGTCGCCTGGGGCAAGGAGCAGATGGCCGGCTACAAGTACCCGCGCATCGTGGAGGTCGTGCAGACCCTGCCGATGACGTCCACCGGAAAGATCCTCAAGCGCGAACTCACGTGACCGGCGCGCCGAGCGCGTGGACGCGGATGGGA
The DNA here is from genome assembly GCF_043081625.1 of Streptomyces sp. NPDC014861. Lineage (NCBI taxonomy): Bacteria > Bacillati > Actinomycetota > Actinomycetes > Kitasatosporales > Streptomycetaceae > Streptomyces > Streptomyces sp. NPDC014861. The sequence continues at coordinate 631,375 of NZ_JBIBWV010000003.1, read as the reverse complement.
AGGACAGCAGATGACAGTGGATGACGGCGGGCGGCGGGACACGTCCCCCGACGGGTCCGGTACGGGGCCGGACACGACACCCGGCTCGCTCGTGGCCGCCTGGAAGGCTCGCGTGGCGAAGAACCCGGACGGGATCGCGCTGCGCTACTTCGACGGCGTCCTGTCGGCGCGCGAGGTGGACGCGGCGTCGGACGCCCTGGCCGCCGCGTTCGAGGCCCGCGGAACCGGCCGGGGCGACCGCGTCGGGGTGTACCTGCAGAACGTTCCGCAGTACGCGCTGGTGCTGCTGGCCCTGTGGAAGCTGGGGGCCACGGCCCTGGGACTCAACCCGATGTACCGGGGCCGGGAACTCCGCCGGATCATCGAGGACTCCGGGGCGGTCGGCGTCGTCTGCGCGGACGAGGACGTCCACGAGACGCTCGGCACACTGGCGGGGAGTTCGGTGCGGTGGCTGATCAGCACGTCGGCGCTGGACTACCAGTCGCGGAACGATCCGCGGGTCTTCGCGACGACGGAACGCCTGGCCCCCGCGCCGGACGGCGACCTGGTGGCCCTGATCGGCGAGTTCGAGGGCCGCGGCCCCTCGCCCGTGGAGCCGACCCGCGACGACGTCGCGTTCCTGACGTACACCTCGGGGACGACGGGCCCGCCGAAGGGCGCCATGAACACCCACGGCAACGTCCTGAGCGTGGTGGCGACCTGCGCGTCCTGGATGGGTGTGGGCGATGGGGACGTCGTGTTCGCCATGGCCCCGCTGTTCCACATCACCGGGGCGGTGGTCAACGCGACGATCTCCCTGCTCACCGACACCACGCTCGTCCTGGCCGGGCGGTTCCACCCCGAGATCGCCCTGGAGACCTTCGCCGAGCACAAGGTGACCTACACGATCGGCTCCATCACCGCGTACAACGCGATCTTCCAGCTCCCGCAGGCCGGACCGGGCCATTTCAGGACGGCGAAGGCCCTCTACTCCGGGGGCGCGCCGATCCCGCCGGCCACCGTCGAGCGGTTCCGTGAGCAGTTCGGCGTCTACCTCCACAACGGCTACGGGATGACCGAGACGACGTCCGCCGTCATCGCCGTGCCGCCGGGTGAGCGGGCGCCGGTGCACCTGCCGAGCGGCACGCTGTCCGTCGGCAAGGCCCTGCCGCGCCTCACCGCGCGTGTGGTGGGCCCGCACGGCGATCCGCTGCCCAGGGGCGAGCAGGGTGAGCTGGAGTTGAGCGGTCCGCAGGTGGTGCCCGGGTACTGGGGCAAGCCCGAGGCCACCCGCCACACGATGCCGGAGGGCCGGCTGCGTACCGGTGACGTCGCGGTGATCGACGAGGAGGGCTGGGTCTACCTGGTGGACCGGCTCAAGGACCAGATCAGCGTGTCCGGGTACAAGGTCTGGCCGCGCGAGGTCGAGGACGCGCTGTACGAGCACCCGTCGGTCCTCGAGGCCGCGGTCGTCGGGCAGCCGGACGCGTACCGCGGCGAGACCGTCGTCGCCTACGTCTCGCTTAAAGCGGGTCTGACCGCATCCGCGGAGGAGCTGATCGCCTTCTCCCGCGACCGGCTGGCGGCCTACAAGTGCCCCCGCACGGTCCATTTCCTGTCCGACCTGCCCAAGACCCAGAGCGGCAAGATCCGGCGGGCCGAACTCCGCGACGCGGACGGCACCGGGCCGGCGCGCCCCCCGAAGGACTGATCCATGAGCAAGAACCACACCGGCCGATTCTCGGGCCGCACCGCCGTCGTGACGGGAGCGAGCCGGGGCATCGGTCTCGCCGTCGCCGAACGGCTCGTCACCGAAGGGGCGCGCGTGTGCCTGACCGCGCGCAAGGCCGGTCCCCTCGAAGAGGCGGCGGCCTCCCTCCCCCCGGGCAGCGTCGTCACCGTCGCCGGGAAGGCCGATGATCCCGACCACCGTCGCGAGGTCTTCGACACCGTTGCGCGGGAGTTCGGCGGGCTGGACGTCCTGGTGAACAACGCGGGCATCAATCCCGCCTACGGCCCCGTCGTCGGCCTGGAGCTCGATGTCGCCCGCAAGGTGCTGGAGGTCAACGTCCTCGCCCCCCTCGCCTGGGTGCAGGACGCCGTGGCCCACCCGAAGCTCGGTTTCACCGCACGTCGGGGCGCCGTCGTGAACCTCTCCTCCGTCACCGGTGACACCCCGTCACCCGGCATCGGCCTCTACGGAGTCAGCAAGGCGGCGGTGTCCCACCTGACCCGGACCCTGGCCATCGAGCTCGGCCCGGAGATACGGGTCAACGCGGTGGCCCCCGCCGTGGTGAAGACCCGGTTCGCCGAAGCCCTGTACGAGGGCAGGGAAGCCGAGGTGGCCGCCGACTACCCCCTGCGGCGTCTGGGCGTGCCCTCCGACATCGCCTCCGCCGTGGCGTACCTGGCCTCGGAAGACGCCTCCTGGGTCACCGGCCACGTCCTCACCGTCGACGGCGGCCTCACGGTCGCCGGCGGCACCGCGTAACGACCTCGCTCCTCTCACTAAGGACAGCCATGACTACCCCTGACCTTCCGCCGGAGTTCGCGGAGCTGCGTGAGCGCACGCGCCGGTTCATCCGCGAGACCGTCATCGACGCCGAACCCGCCCCCGGCGGACGTCTCGACCAGGCCACCCGCGACCGGCTCCAGACCGCCGCGAAGGAGGCCGGTGTCTTCGCGCCGCTCGTGCCGAAGGAGTACGGCGGGCAGGGACTGCCCATCGAGCACTGGTCGCCGGTCCTCCAGGAGGCCGGCTACTCGCCGATCGGCCCCAGCGTGCTCAACTGCATGGCCCCCGACGAGGGCAACATGCACATGCTCAACCTCATCGCCACCGAGGAGCAGAAGAAGCGCTACCTCGCGCCTCTGGCGGCCGGCGACGTCCGGTCGTGCTTCGGCATGACCGAGCCCCACCCCGGAGCGGGATCCGACCCGGCGGCGCTGCGGACCACCGCCGTACGCACCGACGGCGGCTGGATCATCGACGGCCACAAGCGGTTCACCAGCGGAGCCGTCGGTGCCGCGTTCTGCATCGTCATGGCGCGCACCCCGGCCGTCGACGGCTCCCCCGAGGGGGCCACCATGTTCCTCGTCGACCTGACGAACCCCGGCATCCGGGTCGGCGAGGCGATCCACACCGTCGACCGCGCTATCGACGGCGGCCACCCGCACCTGTACCTCGAGGACTGCTTCGTCTCCGACGACGCGGTCCTCGGCGAGGTCGGACTCGGCTTCCGGTACGCGCAGGTACGGCTCGGCCCCGCGCGGCTCACCCACTGCATGCGGTGGCTGGGACTGGCGCGCCGGGCGCACGACATCGCGTTGGACCGGGCCGCGAAGAGAGAGCTGTTCGGCGGTCCGATCGACTCCCTCGGCCTGGCCCAGCACCTGATCGCCGAGTCCGTGATCGACATCGAGACCTCCGACGCGATCATCACCAAGACCGCGGCCCTCCTGCACAGCGACCCGAAGGCGGGCTCGGCGATGTCCTCGGTCGCCAAGGTCCACTGCTCGGAGGCGATCTTCCGGGTGATCGACCGCGCCATCCAGATCTGCGGCGGAGACGGGGTCTCCGACGGGCTCCCCCTCGCCCAGTACCTCAACGAGGTACGTCCGTTCCGCATCTACGACGGCTCGAACGAGACCCACCGGTGGGCCATCGCACGCCGTGCCTCGGCCGGTCGGCGGGCCACCGTCCAGGCCGGTGAGCGATACCTGGGCGACGCCGTCGTCGGCCGGGACGGGGGCGCGTGATGCACACCGTCCCCGACGGCGTGGAAGTCGTCGCAAGCCGCGAGCGGTCCCGTCACCTCGACAGCCCTCCCCTCCTGGTCCTCGACGCGGTCACTGGTTTTCTCGACGCCCACGGCATCGGCAGCGGGCCGATCGCGTGGCAACGCATCGGCGACGGCCACTCCAACGTCACCTACCTGATCGAACGCGGCGGCGAGTCCGTGGTCCTGCGCCGCGGCCCGCGCCCGCCGCTGCCGAAGTCGACGCACGACATGGTGCGCGAGGCACGCATCCAGAAGATCCTCCACGGGCACGGGGTGCCGGTGCCGGAGATCCTCGCCGTCTGCGAGGACGAGGACGTTCTGGGCGTGCCGTTCTACCTCATGTCCCGACTCGACGGCACGATCGTCACCGACACGATCCCGCCCCACCTCTCCCCCGCCGAACAGCGCCGGCTGACCAGCGAGGCGGTCGTCGACACCCTTGTCACTCTGCACGGCATCGACGTCACCCGGGGGGAGCTCGCCTCCCTGGGCCGGCCCGAGGGGTACCTCCGGCGGCAGGTCGAGCGGTTCCGCGGCCTCTGGGAGGTCAACACCACCCGCAGCCTGCCCGCGGTGGAGCGCATCGCGGACTGGCTCGCCCAGAACCTGCCGACGAGCCAGGCGGCGTCGGTGGTGCACGGCGACTACCGCATGGGCAACCTCATGTTCGCCCCGCGGGCCCCGGCCGAGGTCCTCGCGATCCTCGACTGGGAGATGGCCACGCTCGGCGACCCGCTCGCGGACCTGGGGTACCTCACCGCCACCTGGTCCGAGGCCGGCAGCCCTGCCACGCCGCTCGAACTCACCAAGGTGACCCGTTCACCCGGCTACCTCACCCAGCGCCAACTGGCAGAGCGCTACCAGCGCCGCACGGCCCTCGATCTCACCCCGCTCCCCTGGTACCAGGCCCTCGCCCTCTGGAAGGCGGCGATCTTCTGCGAGGCCATCTACACCCGCTGGCAGCGGGGCGAGCGTCCTCATGACACGGTCTTCGGACCGTCGCTCGAAACAGGCGTCCCCCGGCTCCTGGAGCGGGCCGGGCACTACGCCGGCCTAACCGCGACCAGCCGCCGCTGACGCCCGACGCCCGCGGTGCGAGGCGCTTCACCGGCCTCACCGCGGCCGGGCCGTCGTGCTCTGACGTCACGCCGAGGCCGTCGTTCGCCGTAGAACTGTTGCGCCTTCCCCGCGGACGCCGCGCCACCGTCGAACCCCGGCGGTCACAGGCATGGCTTCCGGACCGGTACGGAGCACGGCTGCCCGGCTCCCTCGCCCATCCTCAACGGCTGCGACCGTCCCCCGCCCCCTCGCATCGAGTCCGTCTTCCCTGTCCTTCCAGAGAGAGGTCCCGTGCCCTCCGATTCCTCCCGGCATTCCCCCCGTGACACACGGATGCTGGTCACCGTCAACGCGCTGCCGCTCGCCGTCGGCGTCCTGCTCTCCTGCTCCACGACTCTCGGAGAGATCTCCGTGTACGGCCGTCTCACCCTCGCCATCACGTGGGCATTCACCCAGCTGGTCGTCCTCGTCGGCGGGACCTGGTGGTACGGGAACCGGGCCATGTCCTCCTTCGAACCGGCCTCGGCGACGACTGCCGCCTCCCGTTCGGCCGGGGGCGCGTGGTGACGACGCACCTCCTGAGCGTCGGCTCGCCCGATCTCATCGGCACCGCCGCGAGGGGCGCGGTCATCAGCGCCTTCCTCGTCTTCATCGGCCTCTGTCTCCTGTGGGTCTTCACGCTCGCCACGCAGGACGACGACCCGGAACGCCTCTACGTCGCCGGCCGGTCCCTCCCGCCCGTCTTCAACGGCGTCGCGATGGCGGGGGAACAGATCACGGTCATCATCCTGGTCTCGCTGCCGGGAGCGATCGCCCTCTTCGGCTACGACGGAGTTTCGACCGCCGTCGACAGCGCCCTCGCACTCGGCGTCTTCCTGCTCCTCGCCTCCAGGATTCGCGCGACCCGCCGCTACACCCTGGGCGAGCTGTTCTCCCTGCGCGCCGAGGGGCCGGGAGTACGGATCGCCGGCGCCGTGGTGACACTGTGCATCGCCGTGCCCCTGCTCATGGTGCAACTACGGGCCGGCGGCATCACCACCGCCCTTCTGATCGGCATGCCGAGCGAGCGGGCCCAGGTGGTGTGCACGGTGCTGATGGGATTCCTGGTCACGTGCTTCGCAGGGGTGGCCGATCTGCGCGGCACCAGTTTCGTGCAGGTCGCCAAAGTGCCCGTGGCCCTGGTGACGCTCGCCACGGTGACTCTGCTGGCGCTCCGCTTCTTCGACTGGAGTCCCGGATCGCTGCTGTCGGCGGCCATGGACACGAGCGTGTCACCGGGCGGATACCTCAGCCCCGGACTGTGGGAGCACTCCGCCGGAGGCGGACCGCTCGGCACGCTCAGTGACCACGTCGTCGTCATCCTCGGAACCGCGATGATGCCCCACCTGCTCCTGCGCGTCAGCGCCAGCCGGAACGTGCCCGCCGCCCGGCGCTCACTGAGCGTCGCCGTCGGGCTGACCGGCCTCTTCTACCTGCTGCTGATCACGACCGGCTTCGCCGCGGCCGCGGTGGTGGGCAGCGGACGGATCGGAGCGGTCGACGCGAAGGGGCAGGGAGCCCCGATCCTCCTGGCGTCGGAGGTGCTCCCCCACCACTCCACCGGGCGGGTCGTGCTCATCACCCTCGTGGCCTGTGTCGCCTTCCTCGCCGTGCTCACGGCCGTGGCGAGCGTGACCTTCGCCGCCGCCGTCTCCGTGACCCGCGACCTGCTCGGGCGGAAGGCCCGTGCCCGGATCGGGATCGGAGAGCCGGCGGTCCTGCGGCTGTCCGTCGTCGTGCTCTGCGTCGTGAGCCTTCTCCTCACCACCGCCGTACACCGCTATCCCATCGAGTTCCTCCTCGCCTTCTCGCTGAGCCTCGCGGCCACATGTGTGTTCCCCGCGGTCGTCTACTCCTTCTTCTGGACCGGCTTCAACCGCCACGGGCTGCTGTGGCTCGTCTACGGAGGGCTGTCCCTGTGCACCCTCCTGACCCTCGCCTCCCCCGCTGTGTCCGGGACGAGATACGCGCTGCTGCCGGAGCAGGACTTCAACCTGTTCCCGCTCCACACCCCCGGCCTGATCTCCGTACCGGCGGCCTTCCTCCTCGGATGGCTCGGCAGCACGCGTCCCTGGGAGCGGACCGCACACCCCCGGCACACGGCGCCGGGACCCGCTTCTGCCCGTAGCGTCCCCGCAGCTCGCGTCGACTCAGGCAAGGACCCCGTGAGCGGATAGCTCCGCCGTGCCCGCGACCGGACGGTGCATCGTGCACCGGGCCCGGGCGAAGCAGGTGCCCGCCGTCGTTCTCGCCTGCGGTACCGGCTGGCGACAGTGAGACGACCACCACAGGAACAACGCGGAAACGCCCGACCACCGGACCCACCTGATCGTCGCGAGGACGCCGCGCGGGAGTCCCCGGACGACGGAACGTCCGCAGCTGATCGAACGGCCGATCAACCGCGCTTCGGATCGAGGAAGAGGACACGCATGACGACCCAGAAGAAGACCCAGGCGCTGGCGTCCGTGGCGAACGACACGCCGGCGGAGGAGATCCTCGAGATCGTGACGCGTGACGGCGGCGTCATCATCAAGGGCTTCCTGACGCAGGAGCAGATCGTCCGTTTCAACGCCGAGATCGAGCAGCCGCTGCGGGCGCTCGCCCCGGGGTCCCTCCACGAGGACGAGATCGTGGCCGCGTTCCACGGCAGCAACACCAAGCGCCTCACGAACCTGGTGACGCACAGCGCCACGTTCCGCAGCGAGGTCATCGACCATCCCCTGGTCCACGAGATCAGCGACCTGGTCTTCCTCCAGGAGTCGGGCACGTACTGGATGACCACCGCCCAGGTGATCGAGATCGGCCCCGGCAACAAGGCGCAGATGCTCCACCGTGACCTGGAGAACTGGTTCCCGTTCATCGGCATGGGGCCCAGCGGGCCGGAAGTCACCATCAACTTCCTGGTCGCCCTGACCGACTTCACGGAGGAGAACGGCGCCACCCGCGTCATCCCCGGAAGCAACCACTGGAGCGACTTCGAGGACCGCGGGACCCCCGAGCAGACGATCCCCGCCGTCATGAACGCCGGGGACGTCCTTCTCTTCAGCGGCAAGACCGCGCACGGCGGCGGAGCGAACCGGACCGGCGACGAGTACCGGCGCGGCCTCGCCTTCGCGTTCAACGCGGGCTTCCTCACCGGTGAGGAGGCGTACCCCTTCCTGGTCGACAGGGAGCTCGCCAAGACGCTCTCGCCGCGTGTCCAGCGCATGCTCGGCTTCCGCTCCCAGTACCCCACGGGCTCTCCCGGTCTGTGGCAGGTCGACTACGCCGACCTGGGCGACCACCTCGGCCTCTGAGATCCGGGTCGATCAGAGGCCGCCACAGCTGTCCGAGGAGCGCACGCCATGGCTTTCCCGTACATTCGCACTATGGGAACCGAGGTCGATGCGTTCCTTGGTCAGCTGGCCCGCCACCTCGTACCACAGGTGGAGAAGCTGTCCGGCCTGCTGCTCCAGCGCCTGAACGGCGAACTCCCCGAGCTGTGGGAAGACCCGGACATCGCGGCTCTGACCCTGGAGGAGACGGCCCAGCACGTCACCGCCCTCCTTGATCTCCTGGAGGCCCGCCCCGGCGCGAGCACGTCCAAGACTCCTCCGGCCGCCTTGGACATCGCCCGCCTCTACGCCCGGCGGGGAATCCCCGTAAGCCGACTCCTCCGTGCCTACCGGCTCGACCATCTCAGCTTGCTCGAACACCTGCAGGCCGAAGCTCCCCGCCTCACCAGCGACTGGCACATGATCAACCAGGCCACGATGAGGCTGGTCGCGATCGGTTTCGACTACGTGGACCGATCCTCGGAAGAGGTCGTCGCCGCCTACCAGGAGGAACGCGACCGTCTGCTGCAGCGTCGGCTCGCCCTCACCGACCGGGCGAGCAAGCGGATCGGGACCACGCTCGACATCTCCCGCACCGCGGAGGAGCTGACGGAGGTCTGCACCGAGGACTTCGCCGACCTCGTCACCGTCGACCTCTTCGACTCCGCACTCGACGAGACCGGCACCGATCCGCCGGAGGCCCTGACGCAGCGCCGCGTCGCCCAGCGCTCCGTCCTCGACGGCTGTCCGGAGTCCCCGCTCCGCGTCGGTGAGACCCACGCCTATCCCGACGACTCGGAACCGGTTCGCGCACTGACCACCGGACGATCCGTCCTGCACCACATCGCGGGGACCGAGATGCCCACGTGGGTGGCGCCGTCGGAGTCCCGCGGCCGGGTACTGCGCGACCTCGGTCTTCACTCCGTACTCCTCGTGCCTTTGCACGCCCGTGGGGAGACCCTCGGCCTGGTGCAGTTCGTACGCCATCGCACCTCGCCCCCCTTCGACGACGACGATCTCCTGCTGGCGCAGGAGATCGTCTCCAGGGCGGCGGTGTCCATCGACAACGCCCGCCGGTACACCCATGAGCGTTCCACCGCGCTCACCCTCCAGCGGACCCTGCTGCCGCGGCACACGGTGCAACAGTCGGCCGTCGAAACGGCCTCGCGTTACCTGCCAGCCGGATCCCGCGCCGGCGTGGGCGGTGACTGGTACGACGTCATTCCCTTGTCCGGGGCCCGTGTGGCGCTGGTCGTCGGCGACGTGGTCGGTCGCGGCCTGCACGCCGCCGCCACCATGGGCCGGCTCCGCACGGCCGTCCGCGCCTTCGCCGACATCGACCTCATGCCCGATGAACTCCTCACACATCTGGACGACGTGGTCATCCGCATGCAGCGCGAGGAGTCGGCGGACGAGGGCGAGACCAGCGCCACGTGCCTGTACGCGATCTACGACCCCGTCTCCCGCCGGTGCTCCCTGGCCAGTGCCGGCCATGTCCCGCCGACCGTCGTAACCCCCGCGAAGATCAGCGAGGCCTTGCCGGAGGTACCGATCGGACCGCCTCTCGGCCTGGGTGGACTCCCCTTCGAAACCGCGGAGTTCGAGCTGCCGGAGGACAGCCTGCTGGTCCTGCACACCGACGGGCTGATCGCCGGCCGCACGCGTGACGTGGACCAAGGACTCGCCACTCTGCATGACGTCCTCACCTCGGCGCCGGACTCGCTGGAGGAGATCTGCGACCGACTCCTGGCCGCACTGCTGCCCGGCCGCCCCGCCGACGACGTCGCCCTGCTCGTCGCTCGGACCCATGCCCTCGACCCGGACCACGTGGCCACGATGGACCTCCCGTCCGATCCGGCGGCCGTGTCCGGGGCCCGCCGCTTCGCCTCCGACGTTCTGGCGACCTGGGGGCTGGAAGATCTCTCCTTCACCACGGAGCTGGTCGTCAGCGAACTGGTCACGAACGCGATCCGCTACGGCAAGAGCCCCGTCCAGCTGCGACTGATCCTCCAGTCGACGCTCACCTGCGAGGTCTCCGACGCCAGCAGCACCGCCCCGCATCTGCGCCGCGCCCGCATCTTCGACGAAGGCGGGCGCGGCCTGCTCCTCGTGGCCCAGTGCGCGGAGCGCTGGGGGACGCGGCACGGTCGCGAGGGAAAGGTCATCTGGGCCGAGCAGGCCCTTCCCGCGGACAGCGCGTCGACTGCCGAGGTGACGTAACGCCTGATCCGGACCGACTTGATCGATCGACTAAGTCGATATAGTGGGCGTATGGCTCATATTTCCGCGGCGGAGCGCCGCCCTCAGTTGATCAAGGCGGCCATCGACCTCATGACCCGGGAGGGCGTCGCCGCGGGGAGTACCCGCGCCATCGCCGCGGAGCTCGGTGTCGCGCAGGCCACCGTCCACTACACCTTCGGCACGAAGGAGGACCTGTACCGAGCCGTCATGGACCAGATCACCGACGAGCTGGTGACGCAGGTGCGGCGGGCGGCGCCGGAGGACGCGGGCTTCGAGGAGACCTTCAGCGCGCTGGCGGGTGCCCTGTGGGGCACGGTGCGCGAGCCGTCGTCGCACCACCAGCTGCTCAGCGAGCTGACCATGTTCGCCCTGCGCGTGCCCGGCCTCAACGAGGCCCGGCAGAGCCACTACCGGCAGGTCATAGAGGTGACCGCGCGGGTGATCGCGGAGACGGCCGAGAGGACGGGGCAGGAACTGGCCGAGTCTCCGGAGACGGTGGCCCGGTTCTTCCTCTCCGGCTTCGACGGACTCACCATGCAGGTCCTCCAGTGCCTGCCGGACGAGGCCACCGAGCGGACGGGGCTCAGGGCGCTCGTGGGCGCGAGCGTGGCGCTGGCCAAGGGGGACCTCGACCTGCCTGACGTACCGATGTCCCCTGACGTACCGATGGCCTGACGCGACGCGGAAACGGTGGTGGGCGCACCTTCCGGGTGCGCCCACCACCGTTTCTGCGTGAGGATCAGCCAGCCCAGACGTCCTCGACGTAGCGTCCCGACCCGACGAGCGCGGCGAGCCAGGCCACGGCCCGCTCGTCACTCTCACCGGTCCGTTCGCGGTAGATCGCCATGAACGCCTCCCGTACGGCGGGTGCCATGCGACGGCCGTCGCCGCAGATGTAGACGCGCCCACCGGCTTCCAGGACCGACCACACCTCCTCGCTCTCGCGGGCGATGCGCTCCTGGACGAAACGGGCTCCGTTCTCGGGCGCGTGCATGAAGGTGGGACGCATGCTGACGGCGCCGGCGGCCTCCGCCGCCTCGAACTCCTCCCGGTGCAGGAAGTCCACGTCCGGGTGGTCGCAGCCGAAGTAGCAGAGCAGGGTGCCGGTCGAGCCCGCGTGGTGGCGGTCCAGGACCGCGCCGCGGAAGGGCGCGAGGCCGGTACCCGCGCTGACCAGGATCACCGGTACGGAGGTGTCCTCGGGGAGGCGGAAGGACTCGCTGCACGGCAGGACCCGGGCCTGGATCACGTCGCCCGCGTTCACGGTCTGCAGGAAGTGCGAGGCGATGCCCCGGAAGGTGCCCTCGCCCGTCCTGTGGGGCGCTGCGAGCAGCGACACCATCAGGTCGGCCTCGCCGGGCCGGGCCGCGGCGGACGACGAGATCGAGTAGTGCCGGGGACGCAGTACCGGCAGCAGCTCCAGGAAGCGCTCGAAGGGCAGCTCGCACGCGCGGTAGCGCTCCAGGAGGTCCAGGACACTGAGCCCCGCGACGGTCACCTGCTCCCGGAAGGTCTCGGGATCGGCGGCGGCGAGGGCGGTGAGCGGCTGCTTCTCGGGCGGGCAGTCGGTGTGCTCGGCGAGCACGGCGACCTGCTCCTGGGTGGCCGCGTCCTGGAGCTCGACGAAGTCGGTGAGCAGGCGGCGCAGGGTCAGCGGCCGGTCCACCGGCAGGGCGCCCCGGCTCCGGCGGCGGGCGCGCAGCCGGACGGTGCGGTCCAGGTCGAGGCCGAAGCGGTCGGCCACGCGCCGGACGAGATCCTCGGGGTTGCTGGGCAGGACGGCCAGGTGGTCGGCGGTGCGGTAGGTGACACCCTCGGGCAGCCGGAGCCGCAGGAACCGCTTGGAGCGGCCCAGTTCGTGGTCGGTGTCGACGAGTTCGTACGCTTCGAGGACCTCCATCGGCTGGACGCCGTGGCGCTCGGCGAGACCTCCGAGGACCGACTCCGAGGTGTCCTCCAGCTCGTACAGCCCTTCCCCCTCCACCTCATGTGCGGGGGCGGCCGCTTCACCGGCGACCGCCTCGCCGTACTCCTCCAGGAGCGCCTTCCACAGGTCTTCCGTCCACTGGTCGACCGCTCCGCCGAAGTCGCCGGAGGCGTCGGCGCTGCCGCGCTCCAGGAGCGGGACGGCGCCGGCGGCGGCCAGGCGCTCGTCGATCAGGGTGGGAATCCGCTGGTAGGTGGCCGCCCAGTTGCGGTCGCCGACACCGAGGACGGCGTACCGCAGCCCGGTGAGCGAACCGGGGGCGAGGTCCTCCAGGGAGGCGACGAACTCGGCGGCGTCGTCGGTCGGCCGGCCGTTGTAGGAGGCGGCGACGATGACGACGGGGCCCTTGGAGCCGGCCAGCCTTTCCGTGTACGCGTCGAGGGGGGAGACGGCCGAGGCGAAGCCGTGCTCCTCGCCGTCCGTGCCGAGGTCGCGGGCGATGCCGGCGCAGGTGCCGAGGTTGGAGCCGTGGAGCAGCGTCAGCGCGGTCCCGCTCGCCCGGCGCGTCACGGCCGTGGTCCGGCCCGCGGCAGTGTCCACCGCCGCGGCGACGGGCAGGCGCCGTTCGTCGCTGGTGCGGCGGGCGAGCCTCAGGCTGAACCCGTCGGGCTTGATCGTCAGCGTCGACTTGATCTTCATCTGGTAGTCGGTGTGGTCGATCAGGCGGTAGCGGTGCACCAGCAGGCCGAGCAGCAGGGTGGCCTCGTGCAGCGCGAACTGGCGCCCGATGCAGGCCCGCTCACCGCTGCCGAACGGCTTGAAGGCGTGGACCGAACGGGCCGCCTCCCGCTCGGGAGTGAAGCGCTCGGGGTCGAACAGCTCGACGTTCTCTCCCCAGGCCGCGTCGCGGTGCAGCGCCGAGGCGATCACCATCAGCGACTCGCCCTTGCGTACGGGGTACTTGCCGCCGATGACGGTGTCCTCGATCGGCTCGACGGCGTACGCGGGCGCCGTCGGCCACAGCCGCAGACTCTCGTTGAGCACCTGGCGGATGTAGGTGAGCTTGCCGATGTCGCCGTACTGGGGGTCCGGGGACTCGGTGTCTCCCCACAGGGCGTCCACCTCGGCCTGGGCCCGGGCGAGCACCTCCGGATGCTTGGTCAGGTAGTACAGGGCGAAGGAGAGCGCACTACTCGTGGTCTCGTGGCCGGCGATCAGGAAGGTGATCACCTGGTGCCGGATGTTGACGTCGTCCAGGAGCTCGCCGGTGACGGGGTCCTTCGTGTGCAGCATCAGCCCCATCAGATCGTCCGTGCTGGTGTCGCCGGAGGCACGGCGCTCCCTGATCACGTCGTCGACGAGATCCGTCATCAGGTCGATGTCCGCGCGGAACTGCTCGACCTTCTTCCTCTTGAACAGTTCGGAGCCCGGGATGGACTCGCCCTTCTCCTGGGCGAAGACGAGGGCCCGGGACATCGCCTCGACGAACGGGTGCAGGTCGTCGCGACGGAAGGACTGGAAGTCGTAGCCGAAGCCGCACAGGCCGATCGTGTCGAAGGTCAGCCGGGTCATCTCGTCGGGCACGTCCACCGTCTGCACCCCGGCCAGCCGGTCCCACTTGCCGATCAGCGACCGGGCGACCTGAAGCATGGGGGCGTGGTAGCTGCGCATCGAGCCGAGTGAGAACGCGGGCATCAGGATGTCGTGGGCCTTGCGCCAGTTCGGTTCGTGGTTGTAGGCGGTGAACAGACCGTCCCCGGCCAGAGCCCGGACCTCGACCAGGTCGGCGTGCACGTGCTTGCGGAAGCGGGTCTCGTCCGACAGCTCGGTCACGAGGTCCAGACCGCCGACCATGACGGTGTCCCTCCCGAAGAGCCGCAGCCGGTACACGGGCCCGAATTCCCTGAACTCCTTCAGCAGGTAGGCCAGGAAGTCCGCGCCCGCCGGAACGTTGAACGCGTGGCCTACGAGGGGCAGCGGGGGGCGCTCGGGGATCGCCCGCGCCGCGCCTACGGACACCTGAGTCATGAGCGTGCCTTTCGTTGCACTCCAGCAGTCACCAGCCAACATACATGCGACTTTGTCGAGTGAACATGTCGTACGACTGTACTTAATGACACAGTCGCAGGACGGAACTCGGAGCACACCGCGAACGTCCGGCGGGAGCGGCTTGACAGATGACACCGTCAGTAGACACGGTTAACCGACATGGTCAGTCGACCATGTCGAGCGCCTGAGCTACGCACGCGCTTCCTTCATCGAGCACATCGAGGTCTCCGCATGAACACCATGCTGGCCGGGCGGCTGCGCCTGGACACCCGTACCTTCGCCGTCGAAGAGGTCCCGATCCCGGTCCCCGGCCCGGGCGAGGTCCTCGTGGAGGTGCGGGCCGCCGGCGTCTGCCTGTCCGACATCCATCTGATCGACGGCAGCCTGAGCCCCTTCTTCCCCACCGACGCCGTCACGAAGGCGGGCGCCGTCACCCTCGGCCACGAGGTCGCCGGAGTCGTCCACACCCTCGGCCCGGACGTGAAGGGCGACTGGACGCCCGGACAGCGCGTGGTCCTCCAGGCCGGCGAGGCCTGCGGCGACTGCGGCGGCTGCCTGCGACGGATGACGTGCCACCGGCCGATCACCCGCGGCCTCGACTACGACGGCGGCTGGGCGCAGTACGCGATCGCCCGCGAGGGCACGTTGCTGCCCATCCCGGACGACCTGCCCTTCGACCAGGCCGCGATCATCCCCGACGCGGTCTCCACCCCGTACGCCGCGATCGTGGGCACCGGCGCGGTCCGCCCCGCCCAGTCGGTCGGCATCTGGGGCGCGGGCGGCCTCGGCGCCCACGCCGTGCGGCTCGCCCGGATGGTCGGCGCGGCCCCGATCCTCGCGATCGACCCGCTGCCCTCGGCCCGCGAGCGGGCCCTCCTCTTCGGCGCGGACGTCGCCCTCGACCCTCTCGCCCCGGACTTCGCGGAGGCGGTGCGGGAGGCCACGGCCGGGCGCGGCCTCGACGTCGCCTTCGACTTCGCCGGCGTGGGCGCCGCCCGCACCCAGGCCGCGTCGGTCCTCGGTCCCTTCGGTTCGCTCGTCCTCGCCGGACTCACCCCGGAGCCGGTCACGATCGCCGACAGCATCGGCTTCTGCTTCAACGTCAACCAGGTCCGCGGACACTACGGCTCCGAGCCGGAGCACGTGGAACAACTCGTCGGCCTGGCCGCCGCCGGACGGATCGACCTCGGCCCCTCCGTCAGCGCCCACGTCCCGCTGGCGGAAGCCGCGGAGGCCGTCGCCCGGCTGGAGAAGAAGATCGGGGACCCGATCCGCCTCGTGCTCACCCCCTGAGCACGAAGGGCGGTGGCCGGCTCACTCCGCATGCGCGGACGAACCGGCCACCGCCCCACCATCGCCCGAGGGCCGACGGCACCTGTCAGACGCCCTGCCCACTGTCCAGTGCTGCGACCATACCGGCCACGATCACCGTGTTGAAGACGAACGCGATGGTCGAGTTGGCCGCCACCGTCCGACGCATCTCCCTCGACATCACCGTGACGTCCGTCGTCCCGAATGTCGTCATGACCGATAGGGCGAAGTACACGTAGTCAGCCCAAGCCGCCGTCTCCCCACCCGGGAAGTCCAGCGCCGCCTCGTCCTCCACGAGGTTGTCGGCATGGAACGCGACCGCGAAGGCGACCAGAACGCAGATCCAGGCGACGACGACAAGACCGAGCGCCATCAGAACCCGCGCGCCCGCCGGGAAGGCGGAACCCAGATGCCCGGGACGCCACACCGCCGACACCACGAGCGCCGCCGACGCGATGAGGACCGACACGCCGGGGCCCGGCGCGGTCCCCAGAAGGTAGCGCTGCAGCACCGTCCCACGCTCCTCCCTCTTGGCCCAGAAGCGGATCCGTTCCGGCGGCGCGGCCGAAAAGGCTCTCAGCGTGACCACCAGGTAGCAGATCAGGTAGGCGAACAGTGCCACCACGCCCAGATCGGCACTGGAGGCGGACACGGACACCGGCGCGAGAACCCCCAGCAGGCCGAGGAGCACGGCGACACAGGCCCCGAAGACCGTACTCACCGCGGACCGGCGGCGCTCGGAGAGCCATGAATGCACCGGCAGTGCCTCCTCTCGAACATCCCCGCGCCTCCAACGACAATCGCCCGGACCCGCGAAGGAACATGGAACAGAACGTGATCGTACGAAGGGGCGGACATCAATGGCCGCCGTCCACCTAACGCCGCGCTGGTACGCCCACACTTCATGTTCCGCCGCGCATGCGCTTCACCCGGATGCCGGCACTGACACGGCCTCGCTCGACAGCCCACCGCCGAAGGTCGATCACATGGCGTCGGTTGCATGAAGCTGACGCTCATCACGTCTTGTCACCGTCACGCACCTGGGCGGCGTCGTATCACCGTCCTCGTCACATCACCTGTACTTTCCAGGTGTGCGAGCCTCGGCCGACATCAGGTTGTTGGACGCGCCTGCAATACCACTGCGGCTGCGGGTGCAGCCCCAACAACCTGTTGACTATCCAGTCTTCCTCGGCTTTGCCATAACCCGCTGTGTGATGGGGATTCGTCTACCTCACCGCATAAGGGCACTGCACCGGTGAGAACACACGCCTGTCGACAGTGAGAAACTACGACGCCCAGCCGGCCGGATGCGGCACCGTAGGAAAACCCACGTCATACGGGGTATGAGTACCATACGACGTATGGAGAAGAAGACGAGGCGCCCTCCACGGGGGACGAAGAAGAGGGACGTGCCTCTGAGCGAGTTCGGGATTTATTCGGCCGCCCTGCGGCTGATCGACGCGGATGGTGTCGAGGCGCTCACCATGCGCAGACTCGCCGCCGAGCTCGACGCGAACCCGATGTCGCTGTACCACCACGTGCCGAACAAGGAAGCCGTCATGCGCGGCGTGACCAGAGTGGTCGGCGCCCAGTTCCGCACCTTCACGCCCGAGGACGATCCTTGGCAGGAGCGTCTCCGCGTGCTCGCAGCGAACCTCCGGGCATTGGCGCACCGTCACCCCAAATTGATGGCCTACTCGTTCAGCCGCCAGCCCGAATTCCTCCACTCCGACGACCCGTTCTGGACCGCGCTCACCGAATCCGTGGAGGATGCCGGTGTTCCGCAGTCGGAAGTCTCGAAGATCGCGGCGCTGTTGGTCGCCGCTGTCATCGGTGTCCTTTCCGCCGAGCTCAACGGTTCGCTCCACCGGTGGTCGTCCCTCCAGCCGCGCGACTTCGACGATTTCGAAGACAGAGCTGGGGATGCAGCCCCTGACTCTGCGGATGCGGCCTCCTGTGGCCCTGACCAGGAGCGCATGTTCCGTCTCATGATGGACACGTTGATCGCAGGTCTGGAAAGCCGCTTCCACAGCGACCACAACGGCTGGGACGCCGGCGCGTGAGCCAGATCCTTCCGGAGGTCGGCCCTTGAGATGTCCCACAGTCGGGCGAAGCGGCCACGCCACCGAGCACTGCTGCCACGAGCGCGAGGCAACATGCCCGGGCCGGGACAGCGGCACCTGATCGTCGCCACGCGGCGACTGCCGCTCTCGCCCCTGGCAGCTGGCAGCTGGCACGCGCCGTGACCGGGTGACGTACGCCGGATGCAGGTGCATCCGGCGTACGTCACAGGGCGGCCGCCAACGTGGAGGCAGTCCTCCGAGGAGCCGGGGAGGCTTACTTGGAGGCTTCGTCGACGCCGAGTCGCTGAGCGACCTGCTTGGCGGTGCGCAGGCCTGTCAGGACGGCACCGTTCAGGGTTCCGACCCACTCGCCTGCGGTTTCGGTGCCAGACCAGTGGACGCGCCCGTGGGGCTCGGTGAGGGCGTTGCCATAGCTCGTGACCGCGTAGGGGCCCACGGCGGGGTGGGGGCCGCCGGGGGCGAACGGCTCGGTGCCCCAGCAGTGGTCCACGTAGTCGAT
Organism: Streptomyces sp. NPDC014861; assembly: GCF_043081625.1. Classification (NCBI taxonomy): domain Bacteria; kingdom Bacillati; phylum Actinomycetota; class Actinomycetes; order Kitasatosporales; family Streptomycetaceae; genus Streptomyces; species Streptomyces sp. NPDC014861. Next base: position 613,091 of record NZ_JBIBWV010000003.1, on the reverse strand, counting down.
GGGGGTGCTCGCCTGGGGACCGTACAGGTCGACCATCTGCTGGATGACTCGGCTGCGTCGGGTTTCCTCGTCGAAGCCGTCGTACATACGGGGGGCGCAGAAGACCATCAGGATGCCCGGCCCATTGTCCGGCGACACGTCGAAGGTGATGAACGCCGTCCCGGTGTCCATCAGCGCCTCACCCGAGAGGCCCTCGGCCCGCCAGAAGGGCTTGTCGTAGGCGACGAACGCCTTGCTCAGCTTGCCCATGGGCCACGTCCTGGTGAGCCCCTGGGTCTTCTCCGGCAGGGCCGGGAGGAACTCGATGTAGGAACGGTGCTCGGGGGCCGCGGTGACGATGACGTACTTGGCGCTGATGACCGCCGCGTCGGTGTGGACCGTGGCACCGTCGTCGTCCTGGGAGATCTGGCGGACACGGGTGTCCAGAACAACCCTGTCGCCGAGCTTCTCGGCGAGCCGGTTGGCGATCTCCTGAGTGGTCTCGGTGATGCGGTCCTGCTGCTGCCCGCCTTCGACGGCGAGCATGTGGTCGAGCCCCCCGACGGCCTGGACGTAGCGCAGTACGTGCAGCAGCGACACCTCTCCCGGGTTGCAGCCCCATTGCACCTTGCTGGCGATGGTCATCAGTGCACGGGTGCCGGTCGCCGCCTGCTGCTGGTCGAGCCACTCGCCGAACGAGATCGAGTCGAGCTTCTCGGCGTTGGGGGACTTCCAGGCGGCGTCGACGTCGATGGTCGCCAGGAGCTCGTCCATCGCCACCTGGACGCGACCCAGGTCCTCCAGGTCGACGGGGTCGACCGTCGGCATGGTGCCCGTCCAGGTGCGACGCTGCCCGGCCATCCACAGGACGTTGTCACCTTCGTGGAACTGGCTGGTCGTGGAGCACCCCAGCCGCTTCATGAGGTCGAGGACCGCGGTGTGGCGCTCGGCGACCCACGTGGCCCCGAGGTCGACCTTGACCCCGGCCACCTCACCTGAGAACGAACGGCCACCGACCCGGTCCCGGCCTTCAAGGACCAGGACGGATACGCCCATGTCCACGAGCCGCTCCCCGGCAGTCAAGCCAGCGAAACCCGCACCGACGATCACGACGTCCACCGACGCGGCTCCGGAGCCGCCCTTGATTTCCTCTGTCACGGTTCTCTCCTTCACTTGGAGGCGTCTCCCCATCGTAACCATACGCTGTATGGAAACAGTAAAGCGGCAGAAGCAGCCACTGGCTTCCCTTGGCGAGGACGGGCGGCGCGCCTGCACCATCAACAGCTGTTGACGCCGCCACCAGGCGGGTCCTTATACCGTGGGCCTGCACCCCATGGGCCTCGACAGTAAGGACGGGGACCATCTGACCGACGTCGACGCGCCTGGCCGACACCGGCAAACCGAAGCATGACTACCTGAAGCGGCGCTCGCCGTGACTGCCGAGCACACGCCTGCCGGCGGGCGGCCATGGGAGAGGGCCGACTTCTGAGGACACTGGCCCCGCCCCGCCGCGTTCAAGATCTGACCACGGGCCCGCACCGATTGCTTCATTCGCATCTGCGAGCGCCGGGGCCTCCTGGCCGTGGCCGACGGTGCCCGTAACGGCGTCGACTCCTGGGCCATCACCACAATCCACCGTTCGCCCGACAGCAAGCCTTTTCGACCTCGCGTCAATGCAGGTCATGGGCACGATTACGGTTGAGCACACCAGCCAGTGGAAGGCATCCGACCGGTTGTTTTTCAGTTGATCGGTCCGTCTCGGACGCTCCCTCGGACAGGGTCGGCACGGCGACAACCAGGCAGGAAGAGGCGCATTGCCGCTTCCCGCTCACGTACGACCGCAAGACCGCAGGGTCACGAACATCCATGACAGGGCGGGATTCACCGCGATCATCTCGTCGGCCGTCTCTTGCTGGAGACGTCCGAGAAGATCACCCGCCGAGAAGCGAACCCTTGCACCGAGCCTGGCCTCCGCCCGCCGTGACGCCGCGCACACCCTGGGAACGCCGAATCACGTGCGTGTTAGCGTCCGGCCGTGACTCCCCAGGACCTCGACCTGCCCTCGCCTGACGCGATGTCCCGGCTCGACCTGCTCGGAGATGAGTTCGTCCGCGACCCCTACCCCTAACTGGACGCGTTGCGGGCCGATGCCCCCGTGTGTCAGGACCCTGGCACCGGCCTGTAGCTGGTCAGCCGGTACGACGACATCCGGCGCGTCCTGCTGGACCCGGCGGTGTTCCGCCCTGACAACGCGCAGGACGCCGTCACCCCGCTGCCCATCGGCGTGCTGCGGATACTGGCCCGAGCCGGCTTCGGGCTTCCGCCCGCGCTCGCCAATAACGGAACGGACAGCCACCACGGTCTACGGCGCGTGGTCACCCGGTTCTTCAACGCCCAGCGCGTCGCCGCAGCCGTCCCGGTCATCGAGCGCGTCGCCGACGAGCTCCTCGGCGCCGCACAGCGGCGCCTCGACGCGGCCGGCTCCTGCGACCGTTCGAGACCTACGCCCAGATCCTGCCCTGCCAAATACTGATGCTTCCCACCAGGGCCTGCAGGGCTCTCGCTTCACAGCCGCCACCCTCAGCGGCGTGCGGCGCCGTGGCTGGGCTCAGTCGATCAGCGAGGGCAAACCCGGCACAGCCCCAGTTTCGGCGCCCGTTCGCGACCCCTCCGACCGGGTGGTCGCCGCCGTCACGGTCACAGGCCCAACCCAACGCCTCACCCGGCACCCCGGCACGCAGCTCGCACAGGCCGCCGTCTACGCGGCCGACCGACTCACCGAAGCCGTCTCCCGCCCTGGGACTCGGGCCGTCCACGATCAGCATGGCGTCCTTGCGGAACCGCTTGCAGGGGATGGAGGGCGCGATTGACGGGGCAAGGTGGGTGCTAATGCGGCCAGCCGCCGCCCCCGCCCCACTGCCGGTGGCAGTGGGGGCTTGGAGCGTTCACGACCCTGGCGTGCGCTACGCGGGACCCAGACGCGGCGCGGAAACGCTCCTCTGCCCGTACCGCCTGGGCACCAGGTCAAGGGCATACAGCTGAGCGTCAGGTGGCCAACGATGAATATCGCGGGATTGCTGCGGCTCGGACACTGTGCCGCACATCCTCGCGAAGGATTTCCAGGATCGCGGCTGCCGACGCGGCCCGCTCCGGCGCCACGTCGGCGGCGGCCTCCGCCAAGGTCCGCCGTACCCGTACGTCACTGTCGTGGGCCAGTCTCACTGCGAGCTCCTGATGGCGTTCCAGGTGCTGCATGCACAGGACGGCACAGGCTTGCCGAACGCCGATGTGCTGGTGCGTCGCGAGGAGGTTGAGGTCAAGGCCGCCCGTCACATCGCCTCCGATCGCACTGAGCGTGACGGCGGCCGCCTGCACCATGGATCCGTCATCGCTGTGCAGGAAATCCAGCGCTCTGTCACGGACCCACTCCCTCTCCGCGAGAACGGTGGCTGAAGCCGCAGCCAGGTACATGCCGTGTCCGCGCAGGGATGCCGATGCCGAACTGATCTGGAACGAGCTCAGTGGATGAGGTCTGCCTGTCACCTGGGCGTCAAGGTGGCTCCCGTCGCGTTCACCATGCACAAAGGCCTTGCTGAACTGGAACGTCACAGCTTTCTCCTCTGCGGGCAGCCGAATCACGAGATTGCGGGCCCCGGTGAGCGCGTCCTGTCGGTTGAAGGCTGCTTCGCGCGAGTCACCCGCGACTTCCAAGAGCTTGGCGAGGCACTTCTGTCGGTCTTCCTCGTCAAGGAAGCCGGCCAGGAAGGAATCGGAAACCAGGCGCGTGCCGAACCCGACGCGGTGAGGGTCCGGGTCAGGACGCCCGATGATTCGGTCGCGCGCGTGAGCCGCTTGTTCACGGACACTCGGGTGGTCGGGGTCGAGTTCGGCGAGGATGACGTCGGCGAGATGGTGCTTCTCCGTCACAAGGTCCGCTGCTTTGTTGCGCAGCTCCCCGCGTTGTTCTTCGGTCAGGGGACTCGGCACGAGCGCCTGGTCGGCGCTGGCGTCCAGATGTGAACCAGCTCCCAGGAGTCTGAGGACCGTGTCCTCTGTGATGAGGTTCGATGCCTTCTGCACACCCTGGCCGGCAAGGTTGAACAAACGGGTGAAGGCGGCGGCGGCCAGTTCCGCGTGTGTGGAGGCGATATCGGCGCAGGCGGCCGCGTGCTCGTCGTCGATGTGGCGGTAGTGGCCGCGTTCGCGGGGGACTTCCTGGGCCAAGAGGTCGAGCAGATGGCCGGCTTGTTCCTGAGTACCGCGGGAGGCGAGCGCACAGGCGCTCTTTACTGCCTGGATGGTCAGACTCTGCGTCGGCGAGTCGGCCAATTCACCTGCAAGGCCCTTTGTCGCGAGGTCGGTCAAGTCGTCGAGCAGCCGGGCTGCAGCATCGTCCGGGATTAGGTCGGCCTGCGCTGCCGCCTGTGCGGCCCGAGCGTGGAGCACCCACCATGGCCCGTCATGGAGAGGTCCCATGGGCAGCAGACGGTCCCCCGCCGACTTGGCGAGAGCTACGAGCTTCTTCGACTTGCCCGCACGCTGATAGTACGAGGTGGCCAATGGGGCTTCGCCATTGTCGGCGTACAGGTCTCCGAGAAGGTCAGCTGCCTCGGTTTCATAGGCCCAGCTGCCGGTTACTACGCTGTCCGTGAGCCAGCACCGGGCGGAGAGGACTGCCTCGATGGGCTTCTTGCGCACCAAGGAAGACATGGCCTGCTCCCTCGGATCCCGCACGCGATCCAATACGCGGCTCGCTCCCGTCGCACGCAGCGCTTGAGCCAGACGGTGTTCGTCGTCGATTTCCGCGGTCAATGGACCGTACTGAACGTTCACGGCACGAATGGAGTACAGCCAGTGAGCTGCCTCTTCGGTCAATCCTGCGTAAATCGCATCGTGGACAGCTTCCCTCCAGGCATCCGTGGCTTCCTCGGCACGCCCTTCGAGGCAGTGCCTGCGTGCCTCGCGCGATTTGATCAGCGCGGCGTGCCTCCCCGGGACGGCATGCTGTCGGGCGGCAGCAAGGAGTGCCCGACGCTCGGCACCGTCGTACTCGGCTCGCACGAGACGAAGCCTCATGACGATGTCGTCGCCGTAATCGTCCCTGGCCTGCTGCTCGGCCTGCGCAATGGCACTGTCGATAAGAGCACTCTTCGCCTCCAGTGAATCAGTCTCCACCGCAAACTGCCGCTCGACGAAGTGGAGGACCAGGAGAGGTTGGTAGGTCATCGGCTCGCCGCGTGCTTCGTCCAGGACGTCGGCAAACTTGTCGGACGCGGCACCGAGGGGATGAAGGACGGCGTCGACGGCTGCGCGAATGAGCCGTGCATGTTGTCTGATCGCCGCCGCATGCTCCGTCTCCGCCGACGCATCGCTGCGGGTCAGACCGTCCAGTAGCCGTGCGAGCCGTCTGGGCTCGAATCTGTCACCGTTGTGGAGGGCGGTGGCGGCAAGGCGGCCGGCGAGCTCCGCAGCTTCGTTGAACAGGCCCGCTTCCCTGAGCGCCTCCAGCTGCCTGCCGCTCAGGACGCTCGCATGCCCTCGGAAGCCGGCTTCCTCCAGACGCGAGGAGAGTTCGCCGTACTTACTGGCGGAGCGACCAGGCGCGGCCGCTCGCTCGGCTTCCGCTTCGCGCAGGATCGGCTTCACGTCACTCGTTTTGAGAGGTCCGACGAGGATGCGATCCGCCTGCTCCTGACGGTCGAGCGGAGGAGCGGGTACACCCGGAGGGGGCGCCCCGGTACAGAACACTGCCGCCGTCTCACGAGTCCAGAACCGGGCAACGATGTCCGCCTGGTAGCGGAGAAAGTCGTTGATCTGCTCAGCACCCCACAGGTCCAGCTCAAGGTCCTCGTGCTCCCCTTGGAGAGCAGCCAGTTCGTCGGCAAGCTGAGTGCGCTCCGTGGGCGCAGAAGTGGCGATGATCAAATGACCGGCGCCGAACGGTCGCCTTCCGCCCGTGAACGTCTCGACGGCCTTCCGCAGGTCCCCCGCAGTGAACTCCTGGTAGTCCTTGCATTGGACGACGACGAATCGACCGTCCACATCCCGGCCGGCAAGGTCGATGCCGTGCTGAACCTGCCCCTGCACGCCGTAGCGGCGAAACCTGATCCCTCGGATGGCGAGGACGCGACTCGAAACCGCGAGCATCAACTTCTCGAAACGGTCCCACCCGATCGCCAAGTCGAGATCCTCGCCGGGCGGCCTCTTGCCGGTGGCACCCGCGCTGGGTGGATGACCGAGATCAGGATCCCCCGAGACGGGCAGCCAACGGTCCACGGCGGTGCCATCGCCGGCAGTTTGGGGTGTTGCCCCGGGGACGGAGTGAGGAAGGTCGTGCTGAGCCACGGTCAGAAGTGTCCCACGCGCTGGGTAAGCCCTCTCCTCAAGCTCCGTCCCCACGGCAGCCTGCGATCACCCCGATCCGGCCAATGACGCACCGGGCCCCCACTCACGCACCAAACTGCTCGGCACCGTCCCTCACCATGATCCGGACCATACGCGGCCCAGCACCCCAGAATCAACGCACTGGACCATCATCTTGCTGGCCAGAGGGCTGCCTCGCTCGTACCACCGACAAGCGAAGAGCCTGCTGTGCCTCGGATGTGGAGAATCAGGCTGCTTGCCAGAGGCCAGCGTCGAGGATCCGGGCGGCCTTGGTAATGCTGCCCGGCATCAGGTGCCGGTAGGTCCGGTACGTCTCCTCGATGGACTTGTGGCCCATCCACTCCGCCACGTCGGTAATCGGGATGCCGTTCCCGAGAGCGTTCGAGGCGAAGTAGTGCCGAAAGCCGTACATCCCCACACCCTCCTCAGGAGGAAGGTCCGCGAAGAGCCGCTTCACCCTGCGTCGCTCCATACCTTCGGTGAAGTAGCCACCCGGGCCGCGCAGCAGGTAGCCGTCCTTCGTGGTGCCGCGCTTCTCCGCATGCCGCTCGATCGCCTCCCGCACCGATCGCGGCAGAGGCACCTCCCGGAACTCCCCCGCCTTGCGGTGCTTCAGCTTCGCCGGCTTCAACGTGTTGGAATGGATCTGCTCGCACACCCGGTACACGTCCTGCGCCACGACATTGTTGATGTTCACCGCCCGCGCCTCACCGTTGCGCAGGCCGCATCTCGTCATCATGACGATCTCCAGCGCAAGGTCCTCGTCGGCAACCTTTAGCGCCTTTTTTACATAGGCGAGGGACGGGATGGCGACCGCTCCCCGCACGTATTCCGGTTCCTGGACTCCCTTCACCGGGTCGTCCGCCATCGCCCCCTTGGCATACGCGTCCCGCAGGATCGTCTTCAGGACCCGGAAAATGTTCACCTGGTTTCCCCGGCCGACCCCGTCGCTCTCCATCTCGTCCAGGAACCGTTCGACCACCATCGGCGTGACCGAGTTCAGCTTCCGCGCTCCCAGGCGCGGGACGATGTGCACGTTGATCGAGCTGTCGACGTGCTCACCGGTGGAGTAGTCCGTCATCCGGCGCTGCCGGGGCCGCCACTGCTTCGCGTACTCCTCGACCGTCAGCTGACCCAGCTCACGGCGGGCCGCCGCCACCGACGGCGCCGTGGTCTTCTTCTCCGCATACAGCTGCGTGAGCCGTTCGATCGCGTCGTCCTGCGTGTCGTATCCGGATTCCTCACGCTGTTTGCCGAGCGCGTCGCGGAAACGGATCGAGTAGGGGTGGGGGCAGCGGGTGGGCTTCACGCAGCCGCAGTCCTTGAAGAAGGACCCCATGCCGCGGGCGAGCTGTCGGGCCATGTCACGCACCATCCGTTCCAGCCCAAGAATCATGCTCAAGCACCGCATCGCAGGTCGGAGGTCAGCAAGCGGGGACACCATGCGGACGCATGCTGACCGTTTGCTGACCTGAGGGGGGCACATGATGCCCCTGACCTGCGGCGACGCCAAATAGTCAGATCTTGGACTTGAACAGAGTACGCAGCATGTTGGACTCCTGTGAGACGGCTCCCTGCCTGCTTCGTGCAGGTCAAGGGCGGTCGCGACTCTACACCGGCGCGTGACGGACGGTGCTTGTGAGGAACATCGCTCCGGTCCGGCGGGACGACTTCCCGCCGGAGGGTTCCCTTCGCGCCGGCCCCTGTGGGGGCGATCGCCTCGAAACGTGCGGGGACTCATGCTGACCGGACGCCGACTTGGCTGATGAGCCATCAAGAATGCGGAAGACCACTCTGCACACACGGGCGAAGTGCGTCCATGCACCGCCGATCCATGGGGCGCCTGCGTCGCTCTGGTTCATGGAAACGGCCCTTTGACCATCGGCCGGTCGACGCTCGACCGCCCGGAAACCGGATCGCTGCCTGCCGCCCCGCCCGACGCCCTTCAGCAGCGTGGAACTCTTGGGCGACGGCTTCGCTCCCGACGGCCTCGCGAGACCGTAGCCCCGTGGTGTGGGCCCAGCTCGGATCGGTAGACCCGATGTCGGGCGCGAGGTCCAGGAGCAGGAGTGCCACCGCCACGTGAGTCGGGTTCTCCTCCACCTTGACGGCCGAGATCTCGTTGGCACGCGAGACCCGCCGCTCGACAATGTTGCGGTGCGCGTAGAGGTTGGCCGCCACCCGGATCGTGTTGAAGCCACACTGCACGTAGGTGAGAAGTGCCTGTCGTAGGGCCGTGTCGGCTACGGCCGGCGGCCCGAGGGTGTTGATGACGAACCGACGTACGCCGACACGGTCCTTCGTGAGGGCGTCGATCAGCTCGCCGTCGGCGGAGGGGGCGAATCGTCGGTCGGATCCGAGTCGGGTGACCAGGAGAGCATCTGCCGTCCTGGAACGACCCGGCTTGCGACGGTGGGCCGGGAAGACGGCTTCGCCTATGCCCAGGCCGAAGGGGTTCGGTTGCGGCTGGACGCCACCGAGGTCCAGGTCCGCAGGCCCATTGCGAGCCGGGGCGGGCGGCGGGCGTTCATGTCGGGCAAGAAGCAGGACACGATGAAGGTCACCGATCGCCGACCACCCCGGTCGTACCCTGTGGACCGACGCCCTGCGGCCAGGCCGCATGCACGAGGCCACCGCCCGCACGACGTCCTGGCGGAACTCCTCCGGACAGGGCTTGGGCACAGCGACATCCTTCCCGCCTGCCCCACAGGGCAAGCCACTTCAGATGTCACCCGATCGTGCGGCAAACCCCCTCGCCTGCCTCCGACCACGGCTCCCACGACTTTCCGCTCCCCAGCGCCGCGGCTGTGGCACCTGGCCGTCCTCGCGCTGCTGGACTCGTTCGCGATGCTCCCCGATGGAACCTTCTACGAACCGCAGCCGTCAGCCTCAGTCGCCTGACCCGCGGGTCTGCGAAGAGAACGACTCGATCGGCCTCGACATCGAGGCCGAGCACCGGATGGCCGGAGTCGCCCTCCGGGGTCATCGGAGTCGACTTGCCCAGAGCCGCCGAGCGATCTCCCGAAGGAAGCCCCAGAACAGATGGAGTCGCTCCTGGCCCTGCGACTCCCGCGGATCGACGCCGGAGTCGATTTCATCGTCGGCATGGAAACGGGAGATCGTCAACACATTGGCAGACGGCCAGACCCACAGGTCAGCACACTCGGCATCTGCCGGACGGCACAGAACGGCCTTCGTCCGGGGCACCGGAAACATCCATTCCCCTTCGGAGTGCCGGCACTTCCAGTCCTTCTCCGCGACCGAGGACCGCCCGCCGGTCCTCCGCCCAGGCGTCCGGGACACGTACGCCCGGCAACGACCCCATCAGGTCCGGGCCGAAGGGACACTTCACGTCATCCCACAGCAGCCTGGCCATCCCGCCACGCTGCCCGGCCCGCCAACCGGCCGCACCTCCGTTTCCCATGACCGGAACAACGGACAACCAGCCACGCAGAATCTACTCCGAGGAGTCATCTCATTCGGCGAGTCCGCGGTAGCAGATGAGGGCTACGGCGATGCTGTGACAGCTGGGAGGTGGCAGCCCTTGCTCGGGCGGCGATGGAGACATCGGCGACCCGGCAGCCAGGACACGGTTCATCCGACGAGCCGGCGATGGCGGCCGAAACGGTTTGGCGGTTCGGTAGTCCCATGGGCAACACGGCGTTCGACACCGCGCTCACGCGGCCGCTCCCGCAGGACGGTACGGGGCATGACCCTGGTTCGCGTACAGATTGACGGGCCCGCGTCGGCGGCGATCACAGCGAGAGTTGACGGGCGGGCTGTCCGACCCGCGCTTGCCCCGGTCGACAGGGGACGGACCCGTCAGTTCCCCCTTCCCGTCGCCCGCGCGTTCACCGAGTCGACCACGCAGCAGGTCCAGTCCGGCTCGCCGCGAGCGCCGAGCTCGTCGAGCACGACCTGGTGGAGCTTCGTCCACACCCGGGCCCTGCTCCACTCGATGAAACGCCGATGGGCCGTCGCCCCCGACGGGCCGAACGAAGCGGCGGGCAACTGCCGCCACGCACAACCCGACGTGGCCACGAACACGATCGCGGCCAGTACCTCCCGGTCACCGTACCGCCGCCGCCCACCGCCCTGAGGACGCGACGGTGTCTCCGGCACCACCTGCTGGAACAGCTCCCACAGCTCATCCGGCACCAGCCGCTCAACGATCCCCACCATGGCCGCCAGCCTAACGAGACAGCCAAATGAGATGACCTTGAAGAACAGGCTGCCACGCGACGACGGCGCCTCCAGACCACAGGAGGCCCGGCCTCCGCTTACGCGACGACGACTCGCCAATACCGCCTGACCTGCTGCACACCATGGAAGCGACGAAACTCCCTCCCGCCTTGCGCGATCCCTTGACACCCAAGTGTCGCGAACATAATGTCCGCTGCGCCCGGCCGTGAACGTTCACGAAGCAGTCGAGAATGAGACAGCCCAGAGGCAAAGGCGTCCTGGAGGTCGATCATGAACACACCGTTTCCCCACTCCCCCATATCACGAAGAAGCATCCTTCGCGGCGGCGGCTCGCTGGCTCTGCTGTCAGCTCTCGGCCTAGGGACGGGCGCTCGGGTCGCGAGCGCGGCTTCATCGGCGGGGGGCCCCGTCGGCCCTATCCCCTACTCGTACCGGCCGAACGTCATGGTCGACGCCTCCACCCTCCCGAACGTCGCCGCGGAAAGACCGACACGCGCGAGCAGTTCCCTCAGGGAGTACACCTCGTACAACGGTAACGACGGCTACGACTCCAGCCGGTGGACGCCCTCGGGCGGTCAGTTCCCGCACTGGTGGCAAGTCGACTTGGAGGGGTATTACGACCTGTCGGGCACTCAGATCGTCTGGCCGTCGAAGGGGGTCAGCTACGGCTACCGCATCGAGGTCTCGGCCGACGGCACGACGTGGCGGACGCTCTTCGACCGGGTGCACGACGCGGCGGCCACGAGAATCGGGCTGGATGCGTTCGACGTGCAGAACGTTCGGTTCATCCGTGTCACCATCCTGAACGTGAGCAGCGCCGCGGCCCTCGGTTTCTGCGACTTCAAGGCCTTCGGTCAATTGCACACGGGGGGCGATGTCGCGCTGGCGAAGATCGCGTACGCCTCCAGCGGAGCTCAGGCCGAGTACGCCATCGACGGCTCGGAGGCCACCCGGTGGACTGCCGACGGGCTGCACTGGCGCGTCGACCTCCTGATCGAGCACGACGTCACGGGCTTCGAGGTGACCTGGGCCGAAGACGGCGTGCGGTACGACTACGTCGTCGAGGTGTCGGCCGACAAGTCGGCGTGGAAGACCGTGGTCGACCGGTCCGTGAACACGGCGCGCTCGAAGGTGCAGTCGGCCTTGTTCGCCGAGTCGGATGTGCGGTTCGTGCGACTGAAGATGGTCGGCGTGGAGGACGGCCACGCGCCGCGCTTCAGCGAGTTCAAGGTCTTCGCGACGAAGATCGACGTCGCCCTCGACAAGCCGGCCTCCGCCTCCTCGAACACCGCCACGGCGGCCCGCGCCAACGACACCGACCACAGGTCCGGCTGGATCGCCGCCAATGGTGATCCGCACTGGTGGATGGTGGACCTCGGCGCGCCGCACGACCTGGACCTGATCCGCACCCGGTGGGAGACCGACGAGGCCGCCTACCGGTTCACGGTGGACGCCTCCGCCGACCAGCAGACGTGGACGCGGATCGTGGACCGTTCCACCAACGACTGGAAGTCCCCGCTGTACTCCGACGCCGTCGCGGCGACCGGTGTGCGCTATGTCCGGGTGAACTTCCTCGGCGCGGGAGGCTGGTGGGCGGGTCTGCTCGCCTGCCAGGTCCTCGGGCGGCCGTCCGCGCGAATCGATGTCGCCCTGAACAAGCCGGCCTCCGCCTCGTCGAACGGCTCCGCGGCGGCCCTCGCCAACGACGGAGACCAGTCGTCCACCTGGATCGCCGCCAAGAGTGATCCGCACTGGTGGATGGTGGACCTCGGCGCGCCCCACGACCTGAACGCGATCCGCACCCGTTGGGAGGCGAACGCCGCCTATCGGTTCACGGTGGAGGCCTCCGCCGACCAGCAGACGTGGACACGGATCGTGAACCGTTCCACCAACACCACCACGGCCCAGTCGTACACCGACGCCGTCACGGTGACCGGCGTGCGCTATGTCCGGGTGAACTTCATCGGCGCGGGGGGCTGGTGGGCGGGTCTGCGCGCCTGCGAAGTACTCGGACAGCCGTCCACGACCGAGGTGGCATGGGCGAAGCCGGCGTCCACGAACGACGCGAAGGCCTACGGCGACCGCGCGAAGGGCAATGACGGCTCGGGTTCCACGGCCTTCGAGTTCCTGGGCTACGGCGACCCCTACGTATATAAGGTCGATCTGCTGCAGGACTTCGACATCAGTGGCGTGGAGATCGCATGGAGCACCTTCGGCACACGCGAGCCGTACACCGTCGAGGTCTCACCTGACAATGAGCACTGGAGGTCCGTGGCCACCGCCAGCGCTCAGGGCGTCGACACGCACACGGTCAGCGAGAGGACGGTGCGCTTCGTCCGTCTGACCATGCCGTCGACGCATGAGAGCTTCAGATCGAGCATCAAGCGGCTGAAGGTGCTCGGAACCCTCTGCGCACCGAAGAACCTCGCCTCCGGCCGTACCTTGTCGGTCGAGGACGCCGCGGTCCCGTCGTGGTGGAGCGTGGAGTTCGTCGGCCTGACGGCACTCCAGAGCGTCCGGATCACCTGGCAGGATCCGGGAATCGTGCGGGAGTACACCGTCGAGGTGTCCTCGGACGGCCAGGCCTGGGTGCCGGCCGTGAGGTTTCGTGGACCGGCCTCGCAGTCCGGGACCCAGCAACGGCTGCGCGCGCACCATGTCCGGTTCGTTCGCGTGACCGTTCCCAGAGGGACCGGAAGGGCGGTCGCCCTGGACGTCAGAGGCACGGTCACGCGGGACGAGACGGTGCTGGAGTTGGAGGCGAGGAAGAGCTTCGACTACTTTTGGGAACTGGCCAACACCCAGCAGGGGAGCAGAGGCTTCGGCCTCGTCAGTGAGGCGACCAGCAGGCACGACCCCAACAACCCGACCGCTCCCGAGCCCACCAGCACCTCGGGCACCGGGTTCGGCCTGGCCGCGCTGGTCGTCGGTGCCGAACGGGGGTGGAAGACGCGCGCGGAGGCCGAGGCGCGCGCGCTCGCGACACTGAACACGCTGCTGCAACTGGAGCACCGGTTCGGCGTTCTGTACCACTACTACGATCGAAACAGCGGTGCGGTGTGGCACTGGGAGGACGCGGGCCGGAGCGAAGTCGGCCTCATCGACACGCAATTGATGCTCAACGGCGTGATCGTCGCCGGCGAGTACTTCGGTGGTGAGGTCAAGGCGAAGGCCGACGAGCTCTACGGCAGGATCAACTGGGCCTCGTTCGTCGACGCGAGCAGAAACCAGTACCACATGAGTTACTTCGACGACATCGCCGGCTTCAAGTACCACTGGACGTTCTCGTCCGAGGCCAAGCTGATGTATGTGCTCGGCGCCGGCTCGCCGACACCGGGCCACGAGGTCGGCAAGGAGATGTTCTACGACTTCGAGCGCCACGAGGCCGCCTATGGCGACACCTTCCCGCCCCTCATCAACACCTGGTTCGGATCGCTGTTCACGTACCAGTTCGCGGAGATCTTCGCTGACTTCCGCCACTCGAAGGACAGGCAGGGCGTCGACTGGTGGAGAAACGCCGTCCTGGCCACCAAGACGCACAAGGAGTACGCCGCCCGGGAGCACAAGTTCCTGACGTTCGGCCCGGACATGTGGGGCATGAGCGCGTGTATGACGCCCACCGGTAAGTACAGCTCGAAGGTCGGCGCGCCACCCTCCGGTTACGCCAACGCCAGCCACGAGAATGACGGTACGGTCTCCCCGGACGGCGCCGGCGGGTCACTCGCGATGGACCCCGAGGCGGTCACCCGCGTGCTGAACAACTGCTACTACAACTACCCGGGGACGTGGGGGGCGTACGGCTTCCTGAACGCGCTGAACTTCGAGGAGCCCGACTGGATCTCGGACGAGGAGTTCGCACTCGACAAGGGAGCCGCTCTGGTGTCGATCGAGAACCACCGAAGCGGCCTCCTCTGGAGGCTGTTCATGCAGAACGGCAACGTACTCGCCGGACTCGAGAAGTGCGAGATCAAGTACACGGCGAACACCACCCCCCTCGACGTGGCGATCACGGAGGCGCGGATCCTCGTGGACCGGATGTCAGCCACCACGCCGCCCGGCCTCGGCGTCCAAGGACTTTCCGACGCGATCCGCACGGCGCAAGACGCCCGGCTCGACGCGGCGACGCCGGAAGAGGTGACTCGGGCGACAACGGACCTGAAGACAGTGACGGACTGGTTCTCCCAGTAGGGCGTGAGACGGTCCGGGGCGCTCTCGCATACCGCTCGAGCGCCCATACACATCATCGGCAGCAGATCCTTTCCGGGCTTTCGGCTGTCGGCCGACCTGGTGGTCCGGCCCGGGTCCGGATCCGTGGGCGGTGCCCCTCGCGGGACATCTTCGGTGTAATGCCGCGAGTCCGAAGCAGGTGTGGGTGCTTGTCGTGGCTGCGGCCGAGGCGGCGAACAGCCGGCCCGGCCGCGTGCGGTCGACCGGCGGAGGTCCGATGCGAATCCCCTTTTCGGCCCCCGGGTCGACGGACATCCCGGATACCTGTGGCGGCCGGGGCGGCGGCGGTGGAGCATGGCCCCGCACGTCATCAGGCGCTGGGTCATGCGGCGTCCGCACCGCTCGCCCGCTACCGGACCCGATCGGTCAACCCACAAGAGCGGATGCGGGTGTGGGCGACGCTCATGAAGGCGGCTTGTCCGGGCGGCGCTCGGGGTGATGCATTCAGACGTCGCAAGGCGCCCCTTCGTCCGACACCGACGCGTCCACGTGCAGGGACGCCTTGACGACGGTCCCCCGGGGCCCCGTCGTGATCGACAGGCACTTGGTGAGCATCTCGACCAGGCTCAGGCCTCGACCACAGGGGGCATCGTCGTCAGCAAGACTGCGCCGGGGTTCGATCCTCGTACGCCAGCCACCCTCGTCACGAACCGTGATGACCAGGCTGTGCCCTTCCAGACTGACCAGAACCGCCACGGAGTGGCTGCCACTGTGCAGGACGGCATTGGTGATCAGTTCGCTGGAGACCAGGCCCGCCGCGTCGCGGAGGTCCTCCGACAGACCGAGGCGCCGGACACAGTGCACCACGAAACGCCTCAGCACCGGTACGCACGCGTTGCTGGTGACAGCGCTGCAAGCCGCATGAGTAAAGGTGACGCGTGCTTCCGATTCCACCCGGCTCGACGCGGTGAGAGTGAGAGCAGTCATGTCGGTCTCCGCAGTGTGCTGGTGCGGCACGCTCTTGCTGGGGAACCCGGCACCCCTTTCGCCAAGAGCCACCACGACAGCCGGCAAGAGGAATTACCCGAGCACCTCTCGAATAAAGCGAATGGGATTTACGGAATAAGAAACCTGGAAAGCGCCAAGATTCTTCAACGCAGTTCGACGGCGCGATCAGATCTCCGCATCCGCGACAACGATCACGCCATCGCGGATTATTTGCGACTCCTCAAGAGCCTTCTCCGATAACTTCTTCACGATCTACCGTGAACGTTCACGGCTCCTGAGTGAGACGATATTCCCCCCTACTACGGAGTGTCAAGAGTGTGCAAGGAACAGGATCGGGTCGATCACGCCGTGCTACGACCTCGACGCCCGGGTGCAATCCACGGACAGCAGTCGAAGAACGGCACAGGTAGCCTTGACGCGTGGCGAACCGGAGAGGATCACGGCGTATAGGAATTGTCGAGGTCGCACAGCTCGCAGGCGTCTCGCGCCAGACAGTCACGCGCGCCATGAACGACATGCCCGGAATCAGCGCCGAGACGAAGAAGCGGGTCCTCGAAGCCGCTGAAACACTGCGTTACCGGCCGTCCAGATTCGGGCGGGAACTGGTCCAGCAATCCACCCGGTCGCTGGGGCTCGTCGTCTCCGACATCGCTAATCCGTATTTCTCGGAGCTCGCCTCCCACATGGCCAAGATCGCGACGGCGAACGGGTGGGGGCTGGTCGTCGCGGAGAAGCCCCCGGGTCCGGAGACGGGACGGGGCGCACTGCGCTCACTGGCCGGCCAGGTCGACGCGGTCATCGCCTACATGGATCTCGCCCCGCACGACATCGACAGCGTCTTCGGCAACCTCCCTCTGGTCCTGCTCGATACGTCCGAGCAGACCCTGGCAGCCCTGTCGTCCTCACGTCCGCGCGGCGCCGTCAACATCGATATCGAACCGGGCTTGGCAGATGCGGTGGATCATCTCCTGGCCCGTGGGCGAACGAGGATAGCGCTCGTCGACATCATGTATTCCGCGGACGAATCATTGCGGTGCGACATCTACAGGAATCTGATGCGCGAGAGAGGTCAGGAGCCTGTGGTGATCAGGGTCGAAGCCGGTGAGAACGATCTCCAGGTGGGGCGTCGAGCCGTGGAGACGGCGTTCAGCTCTGCCGAGCCTCCTGATGCGATCATCGCGTTCAACGACATGTCGGCGTTCGGTGTGATGAAGGAGCTGAGGACGCGCGGACTCTCCGTACCCGACTCCTGTGGTGTGATCGGTATCGACGGCCTGAGGATCGGACTGTACGTCGAACCCGAGCTCACGACGCTCCAGCTGGACTTCGCGGCGTTCGCGCAGATGGCATTCGACGAGGCCGTACGGATGCACGCAGCGGGTTTGGACACTCCGCTGATCCAGGTCAGAAAACGCGTCTCCCACGAATTGGTGGTCCGGCAGTCCGGCTGACCGCGCCGCGGAACGACACGCGCCGACTGCCGGACCCGGAAGGCCCGGCAGTACTTCGGCAGGTCGGCCCGGTGGCGGCTCACGGGCCAAGGCGGGCCGGACGGCTCACCGGTCCGATCCACCCCGCGTGCCGGCATGTGACGTCGTGGTGGAGGTCCCTCAGTTGGGCAGTCCGACGGCCCGTTCGCCGATGCGGCGCTGCTGGATGACCACGGCGGCCACGAGCAGGGCGCCCTGGGCGACGTTCTGTAACCCTCCATGGCGAGGCCCCCCCGGGCACGGGCGATGCGGGCCCGTTCCTCCTCGGGTCAGGTACTCCGGAGGCAGTGCGGGAACCGCGTCCCCCGCCTCCGGCAAGCCGCTGTTCTGCACCAGAACGGTGATCCGCAGGTCACCCTGGTTGACGAGGCGGTGGATGGTGCCCGGTGTCAACCAGGTGACCGTGCCGGGCCGGAGCGGGGTGGCCTCGAACCCGGACGCGGTGAGCGTCTGCACGATCCCACGTCCACCGATGACGACGTAGGCCTCCGAGCACGCCAGGTGCATACGAGGGGTGCCGCCGCAATCCTCCTCATCGGCAGGCCAGTCGTATACCGACAGACGCGAGATGGCCACGCCACCGGGCAACTCGTCGTCGTATGGAGCCATGGTGTGACAACACCCATGCTCCCTGCAGAAAGCGCTCTCTCTCGGGCAGCCAAACCCTTGGGGACCGACGGGTCAACGGACCGCCCCCACCGACGAGCCGCTCCGGGAAAACGTTTTCGCCCGCCTCCTCCGTCACGCGAGCAAAAGCTCCGGTCCGCCGAGCCGGAACTCCGGCCTCGGCCGAGCAGAGGCAGACCGAGAGCGCACCCCATCGATCGCCACGTGATGGCGCCATACCTGACCACGAAGAACACCAGGGTCGCGCCCCTCGACCTCCACCTGGAGGGCGACCGGCAGCGCACCCGCTCGGCCGCACCAGGGATCATCCTCCTGCCTGTCGCGCCGGCGCACGACATGCCCCCACATCGCGCGCGAGGGACCGGGGCGGGGCGCCGATAAGCCGTACCGGTCCGGGATGACGGCACCCCTGCCCTCCACTCCCCGAACGCGGTCACGATACATGAGCGGCGCCGAGCGGAACCGAGCTCCACAGGCCGCACGCCGGCGCCGGCGCCTCGCAGCAAGCGAGTGGAGCATGGCGAAAAACATTCCCGGCTTCCGACACGGCCGACAGGCGCCCACGAAGCGGCGACGGCCCCGCCACGCCGCCGAAGGTCATGCGACGCATCCGCACCGCCCACTCCGACCTGTGCTAAAGCGAGAAGCGCCTCCTGCCAGGGCCCCCGCGGAGTGTGTTGACACCCCCTGGCGGCCCGCATAAAGTCCCGCAACAACCGGGCCGTGAACGTTCACGAGCTCTTCAGATCAAGACAACAGCTCGGCAACAAAGTCCTGGAGGTCGATCTTGGACACGCCGCTCCCCCGCGATCCACTCTCGCGGCGCAACATCCTCCGAGGCGGTACCTCACTCATCGTCGCCGCTGCTGCAGGACTCGGAACAACGCCCTCAGCCGCCGTGTCGACACTCGCCGCCGAACCACCACCACCCGCTCCCCTCGGCCCTCCCCCGTACTACTCGTACTCCCCGAACATCAAGGTCGACTCGTCCCCCTTCCCGGACCTGGCGGCGGGCAAGCCGTCTTCCTCGGACAGCTTCGTGGCCGGCGAGGACGTCCCGTTCAACGGGAACGACTCCTATCCGTCCAGCGCGTGGCAGGCGGACGGCACGAACTCCTCGAAGTGGTGGAAGGTCGACCTGCAGGGTTACTTCGATCTCAAGGGAACCCGGATCACCTGGGCCGCCGAGCGAAGCACATACGCCTACTTCATCGAGGTCTCCACCGACGACGTCACCTGGAAGAAGGTCGTCGACGGAGTGGACGACGACCTGAGCACTCGGGTCAGGGAGGACGTCCTCCACTCGACGAACGTACGGTTCGTCCGCGTCACCGTACGGTCCCTCCGCGGGGGCAAGCCCGCCGGCTTCTCCGATTTCAAGGCCTTCGGACACCCGCACGCGGGAAGTGATGTCGCGCTCGCGAAGATCGCGTACGCCTCATCCGGGAAGATGGCGGCGAACGCCGTCGACGGCTCCACCACGACAAGCTGGCATCCCGAAGGTCTGTACTGGCGCGTCGACTTGACCGGCAGGTATTCCGTCACCGGCGCCGAGGTCACCTGGATGTCCGACGGCACGGTGTACCGGTACGCGGTCGACGTGTCCCCGGACGGATCGACTTGGAAGACGGCGATCGACCGCTCCCGTAACAACGAGCTCTCACGTACGCAGACGATGGTGTTCAGTGAACGCGGTGTGAGGTTCGTCCGACTCAGGATGATCCAGGCGGGCGACAAGGAGAAAGCCGGCTTCGCCGCATTCAAGGTGTTCGGGGACATCTCTCCGGACAATGACGCCGCGCTGGGCAAGGCGGCCACCGCCTCGTCGGGGGACTCCGCCACCAAGGCCAATGACGGAAACGCCGACACCTACTGGATCGCCGCCGACGGCGGACCGCACTGGTGGCAGGTCGACCTCGGTACACCGCATGACCTGAACACCGTGCGCACCACGTGGGAGAAGAACGACGTTCCGTACCGATTCACCGTCGAGGCTTCGGCCGACGCGCAGAACTGGACCCGGATCGTCGACCACTCGGCCGACACGATCACCCAGCAGCCGTATGACGACCCGGTCGCCGCGACCGAAGTCCGTTACGTCAGGGTGAGCTTCCTCAACGCGGACGGGTGGTGGGCGGCGCTGCGTACCTGTGAACTCCTCGGTGCACCGAGTGCCGGTGGCCAGAACGACGGCGACCTCGCACGCGGCAAGCCGGCGTACTCGAACGATCCGAAGTCCCACGGGGATTCCCCCCGGGGCAACGACGGAGAACCGTCCACGCACTTCCGGTTCCAGAACTACGGAGCACCGTACGAGTACCGGGTCGATCTGCTCGGGCCCGTGAACATCAAGGCCGTCGAGATCGAATGGGACGGCTTCGGAACGAGTGATCCCTACGAGATCCAGGTCTCCCGGGACGCCAGGCAGTGGACCTCCTTCCGCAAGAGCACCGCCAAAAGGGTGACCAAGGAACGCGGCACCGCCCAGAGGATGCGCTTCGTGAGGGTACTGATCCCCTCCACCGGCGCCAGCTACCACTCGGGCGTCCGGCACTTCAGAGTCCTCGCCGACCGTCCCCCCGCTACGAACCTAGGGGCCGGCCGGGAGGTCCGGCAGGGCCTGGACGGCGACCGTCGGTGGTGGAAGGTCGACTTCCCCGGCCTGGCCGAGGTCGAGGGGGTCACGATCACGTGGCGGCGCCCGAAGCGGGCCGACTCGTACACGATCGAGGTGTCCTCGGACGACCACACCTGGGTGCCCGCGGGGAACTTCCAGCGTGAGGGACTGGACGAGGACACGGTGCACCGCCTGAGCGTGCGCGGCATCCGCTTCCTGCGGGTCACCGCTCCGAAGTCCGGGACCGACAGGGCCGCTGAGGTCAAGCGGCTTCGGATCATGGGCCGGATCACCAGGGACGAGACCGTCCTTGAACAGGAGGCACGCAGGAGCTTCGACTACTTCTGGGACCTCGCCAACACCACCGTCGCCCCGGGCAGCAAGGGCTACGGTCTCGTCCTCGAGAACGCGGGAGACGAGCGCAGGTTCTCCAGCTCCTCGGGAACGGGCTTCGGACTGGCCGCACTCCCGGTCGGCGTCGAAAGGGGATGGGTGTCGAGGGGAGACGCCTACGAGAGGGCCCTCGGAACCCTCGAAAGCCTGCTCAAGTTGGATCGCGTCTTCGGCGTCTTCCGCCACTACTACGACTGGTCCACCGGCGAGGTGTGGGATTGGAAGGAGCCCGGCGCCGGCCTCAGCGAAGTCGGTCTCATCGACACCCAGCTCATGCTCAACGGGGTCATCCTGGTCGGCGAGTACTTCGGCGGCGAGGTCAAGAGGAGAGCGGACGAGATCTACGCGGGAGTGGACTGGAACGCCTTCCGGAACCCGGCGACCAACCACTTCCACATGAGCTGGTTCACCGACACCGAGGAGTTCAAGTACTCCTGGGACCGGTCGTCCGAGGCCAAGCTCATGTACGTGCTCGGAGCCGGCTCGACCGACCACCCGGTGGACAAGAGCATGTTCTACGCGTTCACACGGGAACTCGGCACTTACGGTGCTCACCCGAAGTTCATCCTCACCTGGTTCGGCTCGCTGTTCACCTACCAGTTCGCGGAGAACCTCGTCGACTTCCGGAACTCGCTGGACGAGAAGGGGACCGACTGGTGGCGCAACGCCGTCCTGGCCGCGAAGACGAACCGGGCGTACGCGACGGCCGAAGCCGAGAACTTCCTCACCTTCGGGCCGGACGCGTGGGGCATGGCCGCCTGTATGACGAAGAACCGGTGGAACGACAGGGGCGAGACCACATACGTCTCGACGTACGGCGCGCCGCCCTCCGCGAATGGCAACACGGCTCATGAGAACGACGGCACCCTCACTCCCGATGGCGCCGCCGGGTCGGTCCCGATGGATCCCGAGTACGCCACCCGGGTGCTGGACAACTTCTACTACAACCATCCCTCTTCCTGGGGCAAGTACGGCTTCCTCAACGCCGTCAACCTCGATCTGGAGCCGGTCTGGTACTGCAACGACGAGCTCGCCCTAGACAAGGGCATCGCCCTTCTCGCGATCGAGAACAACAGAAGCGGCCTCGTCTGGAGGCTCTTCATGCAGAACGCGCACGTGATCAACGGTCTGAAGAAGCTCGGAATCACCTACGCGCCTGACAGGACACCTCTGGAGACGGCGATCGCCGAAGCACGGATCTCGGTGGACAGGGCGGTCTCCGGCGGGAAGAACGAGCGCCGTGACCCCAAGGCGGTCGCAAAGCTCTCGACCGCGGTCGACGCGGCGCAGGAAGCCCTGGCCCGCGCGACGACCCACGCGGAGATGACCACCGCGACCCGGCGGCTGAAGCTCGCCGTCGAACAGCTGAAGTAACGCCCCCACCGATCCGCGTCGTGCCCCTCACCCGTCCGAGGGGCACGACGCCCGACCCGTCAACCGAATCCGTGAACATCCGCACCCCGTCCTGCCAGGTGCGCGGAAACGATGAGGAACCACTCGCTCATGTCTACATCTGGATCCACGACACCGGAATCGGCTCCCGATCCCGGACCGAGCCCGGGAGCTCCACCGGAGAACACCGGCCGCCCGCCGGCTCGGCGCGTGAAGGAGGCCCTGCTCTCCCACTGGCGCGAGTACGTGTCGATCGCACCGTTCTTCGTCCTGTTCGCGGCCTTCGGCGTCATCCCGCTGGTCTACGCCCTCTATTTGAGCACCCAACGCTGGGACGGCCTCACCGAACCGGAGTTCGTCGGCCTGGACCAGTGGGCGCGGCTCTTCGACACCACCGAAGTGTTCACGGCGGCCGGCAACACGACGCTCGTCTTCCTCCTCGGACAGATCCCGGTGGTCGTCGGAGCCCTCATCGCCGCGACGCTCCTGTCGCGCCCCCGCCTGCGGTTCCGCGGCCTGTACCAGACTGCCTTCTTCCTCCCCCAGGTGACCTCGGTCGTCGCCGTCACGATCGTCTTCCAGTCGCTGTTCGCGAACCAGTACGGGTTCGTGAACAACATCCTCAGCACGCTCGGGCTGTCGACTCAGGAATGGCTCAGTGACCCCTGGAAGATGAAGCTCGTCATCGCACTGATGGTGATCTGGCGCGGTTTCGGGTACTTTCTCCTTCTGTTCATGGCCGGCATCAGTGCGATCGACCGGTCCGTCCTCGAGGCCGCACAGATCGACGGCGCCGGTCCGGTCCGCAGCTTCTGGTCGATCATCCTGCCGCTCCTGGCGCCGACGATGGTCTTCGTGACCCTGACCGGGGCCATCGCGGGCGTGCAGATCTTCACCGAACCCCAGGTCCTCTTCGCCCAGACCGGCTCCGCCGGCGGCCCCAACAACGGCGGCCTGACGATGATGCTCCTGCAGTACGAGTATCTGGGAGGCATCGGAAGCTCCGGCACCAACCAGCTGGTCAAGCCGGACCTCGGCTTCGCCGCGGTCATCGGATGGGTCATCTTCCTCGCGCTCGTCCTTCTCGCCCTCCTCAACAACCGCCTGCTCCGCAGGTCCTTCGGAGACAGGTGAGCCCCGTGACCAGTCACTCCCCCCGCCGCGTCCGCGCGGCACGCATCGCCAACCACGCGGTCCTCGCCCTCGGTGTGGTCGTCTTCGCCTTCCCCTTCTACTGGCTCCTGGTGATGGCGACCAACTCGACCTCGGACATCCTCGCGAGTCCGCCCCGGCTCGTGCCCGGTGACCGTTTCTTCGAGAACTTCGACAAGGTCACCGCAGGTTCCGAGTTCGTCCGGGCGTTCTTCAACTCGCTCGTGCTCACCACCGTCACCTGTGCGATCCAGCTGTTCCTGGCGGCCCTGGCCGGGTACGTCTTCGCCAAGCGCGACTTCCCCGGCCGCAACGCCCTGTTCTCCGGCCTGCTCGCCACCCTGATCATCCCGACGGGCGTGTCGATCGTGCCGAGCTTCCAGATCTACTCCGATCTCGGCTGGATCAACACCTTCTTCCCACTGATCGTCCCGAACGCGGTCACCGCCTTCGGCATCTTCTGGATGCGGCAGGCGGCGGAGATGAACGTGCCGGACGAACTGGTCGACGCGGCCCGGGTGGACGGCGCCGGCTTCCTCCGAACGTTCTGGAACGTGGCGCTGCCCTGCATGCGACCGGCGCTGGTGGCCTTCGGGATCTTCCAGGTCATGTGGACCTGGAACGACTACCTGTGGCCCCTGCTCGTACTGAACGACCCGGGCATGTTCACCCTGCCGGTCGCCCTCCAGCAGCTGACCGGCAATTACGGCCGGACCGACTACTCCGTGGTCATGGCCGGAACCCTGGTCGCCACCCTCCCCCTGCTGGTCCTCTTCCTCTTCCTGCGACGTGTCGTCCTCGAGAACGCCGCCGACGGAGCGCTCAAGGGCTGACACGGATTTCCTTCTCCGTCCCTCGACCCCTCTTCCCCACCTCTCCCTGCTCGCGAACAGGAACACGATGAACAGAACCACGAAGATCCTCGCGTCCGCCCTCGCCACGGGCGTACTCGCCACCGTCACCGCCTGCGGAGGCGGCGACGGCTCGACTGACGGCTCCTCCGACGAGGTCACCGTCCTCTACCGTCCCGGCTCGCTGGCCGACAGCGCGGTGGACGGGGTGCAGGAGGCGTTCCCCGACGCGAAGATCAAGCTCGTCAAGACGGCCGACGTGGACACCAAGCTGGGGGCGGCGCTCCGCACCGGCAAGGACCTGCCGTCCATCGTCACCGCGGACCCGATCCGCTACGCCCCGGTGGGGAACAAGTTCACCGATGTGAGCAAGACCGGTTTCACCGCCGGCGTCGCCGCCGACTACCTCCCGTGGAAGGTCGAGCTGGGCAAGACGGACTCCGGCGCACAGCTCGGCGTCCCGATCGACGTGGGCCCCCTGGCGTACTACTACAACGCCGAGGCCTTCGCGGCGGCCGGCCTCCCCACCGACCCCGAGACCGTCGGCAAGCTCGTGTCGACCTGGGACGGCTACAAGTCGCTCGCACAGAAGGCCAAGGACAAGGGCAAGTTCGCCTGTGACGACCCGGCGCAGCTGTTCTACTACGAGACCTGGTCGAAGGCGTTCGGGTTCTACAAGAAGGACGGTGACAAGCTCGTCCCCGACATCGACAACACCATCGGCAGGACCGCGTTCGACCGGGCGATGGACTTCCAGACCAGCGGCCTGTGTCTGAACGTCCCGTCCTCGACCAACGACTGGAACTCCGCGCTGAACCGCGGCACCCTCATCGGGTTCCTCCAGCCGCCGTGGGTCGGCAGCGGCTCTCTCCAGACCGCCGTCAAGGCGCAGTCGGGCCAGTGGCGCGTCGCCACGGCGACCCCGGATGGATACGCCTCCGCCGACGGCTCCATGCTGATGGTCCCCAAGACCTCGACCGACCCGGAGCTCGCCACGAAGGTCGCGATCTGGCTGACGAACGCCACGAACCAGGCGAACGGGTACGTGAAGAACGGTCTCTTCCCGTCGGCGCTCGGCGCGTACGTCGCGCCCGAGTTCACCGCGCCGCAGCCCTTCTACGGCGGCCAGCCCGCCGCGTCCGTTCTCGCCGGGATCTCCAAGAAGGCGCCGAAGATCGTGAAGGGACCCGACACCGACTCGATCAACGCGATCTTCCAGCAGGCGATCCGTGACGCCGCGAGCAACGGCGCGGACGCCTCGAAAGCATACAACAGCGCGGTCGACAAGGCCACCCAGCAGTTCGGCAAGTAACACACACCAGGGCCGGGCCGGGGGCGACGGGTCAGTCGTCCCGGCCCGGAACATTGATGGGAACAGACCCTTGACTCAGCATTACATCGATGACGCCTCCGGACAGCTGCACGTCCACGGCAGCCCATACCTGATCCGCGGCATCGAACTGCACAACTCCACCTCGTCCAGCGCGGAGTACCTCCAGCCGCTGTGGCGGCGTTTCGTCGACGCCGGAGTCAACACCGTGCTCGCCCCGGTCAGCTGGGAACTCGCGGAACCGCAGGAGGGGACCTTCGACTTCGGCCTCGTGGACGCGATGCTCGCCGGCGCGCGCCGGCACGGTCTGAAGCTGGTCCTCCTCTGGTTCGGCAGCTGGAAGAACGGTTCGTCGAGCTACACGCCCTCCTGGGTCAAACTCGATCCCGAACGCTTCCCGCTCCAGACCGACGCGTCCGGCACCCCGCTGGACAACCTCAGCCCGTTCAGCGACACCAACCGCGACGCGGACACCGCCGCGTTCGCCGCGTTCATGGAGCACCTGTCGATCGTGGACCGCCGTGACGGAACGGTGATCATGGTGCAGGTGGAGAACGAGGTCGGTCTTCTCGGTGCCGCCAGGTCCTACGGAGCGGACGCCCTCGCCGCCTGGGAGGCTCCCGTACCGGCCGTGCTCGTGGGAGCCCTCCGCGACGGGGGATCCCCCCACGTCTCCGCCCCCGGCCACACCACGTCCCCGAGCTGGGACGAACTCGTCGGCGACGCCGACCGCAAGGCCGAGCTCTTCATGGCCTGGCACTACGCGGCCTACGTCCAGCACGTCGCCGCCGCCGGCCGAGCCCATCACGACGTCCCGCTGTTCGTCAACGCGTGGCTGGACTCGATCGTGCCGGACGAGGCCGGGGCCTCCGACGCGGCGGTCGCCGGCGGCCAGGTGCCCGGTGTGTACCCGAGCGGCGGTCCCCTGCCGCACGTCGACATCGCCTGGAAGCTCGCCGCGCCGTCGATCTCGTTCCTCGCCCCGGACGTGTACTTCGGAGACTTCGGCATCCCGTTCCAGGCCTATGCCGACACCAATCGCACTCTCTTCGTACCCGAGATGAGGGCCGACGGCCACGGCGTCTCCCACGCCTTCCTCGCGATCGGCGGACACGGCGCCATCGGAGTCGCCCCGTTCGGCTTCGACTCCCTGCCCGAGAGCGGCACTCTCGACCTGCGCCGCGTCTACGGCCAGCTCGCGGCTCTCGAGTCGGAGGTCCTGATCGCCCAGGCCCGGGGGCGCGTCTGCGGCTTCCGGGTGATGCCGGGCGAGGAGCAGACCGTCTGCCTGGCCCCGTACGAGTTCGCCGTCCGCGTCCATACGGAGCGGGACGCCGGTGAGCCCTCCGGCCATGGCCTCCTCATCCAACTCGACGACGACACCTTCATCGCCGCCGGCCACAACTTCACCGTGGATCCGCTGCCGCGCGCCGGACACCCCGTGGCCATCCTCCGGGCCGAGGACCTCGTGATCGGGGACGGTCGACTGTCGCCGCAGCGACGGCTCAACGGCGACGAGACGTTCGCGGGCACCCGCATCAGGGTCGCGGAGACGCCTGCGCCGATGCACGGCTTCATGCTCACCACCGGAACCCTGTCCGGCGTCGTCCGCTTCTCCTTGTACTCCCGGACGGCGGCGACGGCCGCACGGACCAGCAGCGTCCCTGTGACGGCTCAGCACCGTCGCTGAGCGTGATTCGGGGTCCTGCTTCTGCGGGCCCGACCGGTACGGGACGTTCGCGTGGTATCGGTGACGCGCAGACGGAGACGTGGCCCAGGGAACTGCCGGACTTCGTCCTCCCTCGGCCACGCGCACGGCTCCGCCCCGGACCAGCCACGACCGCTCCGGGGCGGTCGTGGCGTCTCCTCTCCTCATGCCCGACGGCAGTTCGTTATTCGCGGCACGAAAACAATCTCAGTGATATCGAAACAAGCAAGCAGGCGAAAGAGAGGAGCGCCATCGCTTCCCGCACGCACCACTGAAATGTTCCCGCCTCCCTGTTTCTTGGCAGTACTCCTCACCGCACTCACCCTTACCGTCCAACTAAGCCCGTACGTACCGCCACAGGCGGGTTCATCTCCGGCGCCAGCGGAGCATCGACACCAAAAGCCTGCACCCCCGGACCGCGCCCTCCGGCAGACGTATGCCGGGGAAGCGCCTACGAAAGTCCTGGCAACACGCTTGAACCACTCATGTATCCTGACCCCGTGGAAAAGCGGGTAGCAGCCAAGCGGGCCAGCATTATCGAAGTAGCGGAACTAGCGGGCGTCTCCCGCCAAACAGTGACCCGGGCGATGAACGACATGCCGGGGATCAGCGCGGAGACCAAGAAACGGGTGCTCGAGGCCGCAGAGAAATTGCGCTACAGGCCGAGCAGATTCGGTCGCGAATTGGTCCAGCAGTCCACACGGTCACTCGGCCTTGTCGTATCTGATCTCGCAAATCCCTACTTTTCGGAACTTGCATCCGAAGTGGCAAAGATTTCGGCAGCGAATGGCTGGTCCTTGATCGTGATGGAGAAGCACCCGGGTCCCGAGGCGGGCAAGAGGGAGCTCCGGGCCCTCGCCGGCCAGGTCGACGCGGTCATCGCCTACGCCGACCTCACCGCGCCGGACATCGACAGCGTCTTCGGCAGCCTCCCGCTCGTCCTGCTCGACACGTTCGAGCAGACTCTGGACGCGCTGTCCCCCGCGCACCCGCGCAGTGCCCTCAGCATCGACCTCGAACCCGGTCTGGCACAGGCCATCGACCACCTCGTCGCCGGCGGTCGTTCGAGAATCTCGCTCGTCGACATCGCCTACCCCATGGGCAAGTCGGTGCGGAACGCGGTCTACACCCGCTTGATGCGCGAACGCGGCCTGGAGCCACATGTGATCACCATCGAGTCGAAGGACGACGACCTCTCCGTCGGGCGTTGCGCGGTGGAGATCGCTCTGGACGCACCGAACCCGCCCGATGCCATCATCGCGTTCAACGACCTGTCGGCGTTCGGCGCCCTCAAGGAGCTGAAGGTGCGTGGGGTCAGCGTGCCGGACATGTGCGCTGTCGTAGGCATCGACGGCCTGAAGATCGGAGCTTTCGTCGAACCCGAACTCACCACGCTGCGGCTGGACTTCGCAGCCTTCGTGCAGATGGCCTTCGACAGCGTCAGGCAGATGTACGACGCTCCGACGGACGGACCGCTCCCCCAGCTACGCAAATACGCGGCACACGAACTCGTGATCCGAAGGTCCACTTGACCAGGGCCGCCCGAGCTCCGCTTCGGCACGTAAAAGCCTTGAGGCAGGGCTTGGGCAAGGGGTCGCAAGAGGGAGTGGCGCTTGCTCCTGGTGTCGGCGGCGGCGCTCGGCCCGGTGGTCCCCCACGTGGACCGGCAGGACCGAAACGGCCCCGCCGGGTGCGGGACCGCTCGGCTGCGGACGACCGAGGAACTCATCGGGCTGCGCGACGCGCGACTGCGGCGGACTCCGCCGCCCGTTACACAGCCCTCTCGTCGACCTGGATCCCGAGGCCGGGTTCGGTCAACAACATGACGTGACTGGAGCACCGTGCGATCCGCCAGGTGGTCGAGGAGATCGGACCCCTCGTTGCAGTGGACCCCGAGGCTCTGACCCCGGATGAGCAGGGACGACGACGAGCGGACCGATGAGGCTGAGGTTCTGCCCGCCGAGGGCGGCCAGCGGGGCGGGGAGTGCTTGCGCGCCGCCGGCGGGGCCTTCTTCGTCTCGGCCGGGGCGCCGACGTCCTCGCCGTCGATGAACAGCGCGGCCTTCATTCCGGACGGCTTGCCCGAGCTCCAGTTCTTGCAGGCGAGGTAGGCACCGAGGCCCACGCCGATGACGTCGTCGCCCGTGAAGCCGGCGTTCTCCAGCGCGGTCACCTCGCCTGGACGTTCTCGTCCAGGCGGAGATGGTGCGGGTCTCCGCCGCGTTCCAGCCGGCCTTCTTGAACTCGGCGGCGGCGCGCTTGCCGACCTCGCCTCCCATCTGGGCTCCGCTGAAGCCGACCCGGGGCACGAGAGCGTCGGGAGAACAGGTGGACGGGTCCGGTCCGGTCGTGCAGATCTGGTCGTCGGAGGTGAGCAGGGCGACCTTGGCGTCCTTGGCGATCTGGGCGACCTGGGGGCCGACGGCCGGGTCGGGGACGACGACGATCAGGCCGTTGCTCTTCTGCGAGATCGCCGACTGGGCCTCGCTGATGGTCTTGTTGGCGTCGGTGCCGAGGTTGACGACCTTCAGGTCGATGCCGAGCTCGTCCGCCCTGGCCTTGGCGCCGGCCGCCTCCCCGACGAAGTACTCCTGGTCGCCCTGCTTCTGAAGGTACGTCAGGGCGATCTTGCCGTCGACCTCGGCGACGTCCCCGCCGCCGCCCGGACCCGCCTCCTGCCGGCCGCTGGAACAGGACGCCAGCGCGAGGACGGTGGTCAGTCCCAGGACGGCCGCCGCCATCGGACGCCGGTGGTGTGCACCTCAAGCCGGAGGCCGTGGCACGCCCCGCCGACGCCGGGTGGCGTCGGCGGGAGCGGCCGGGAGCCCGCCCGTCACCCGCGCGCCTCGGCGCGGGCTTTGGCCCCACGGGCGCGGCTCACCGGGCCGAAGACCTCACGGTCGTTGAGGAAACCCTCGAAGGCCAGGGCGGCCGCGCCCCGGCTCACCGCGTCGTGCGGCAACGAGCTGAGCCGAAGCGTGACGGCACGGAGGGGCTGGGCGAGGGTGTGGCCGGCCAGAGTCGCCCTCGTCTCGGCGAGGAGACGTTCACCGAGGTGCGCGGCCACCTGGTCGCCGAGGACGAGGGTCTCGGGGTTGAGGAGGTTCACCAGGTTGCCGAGTGCCGCCCCTAGATAGGCGGCGGTCCGCCCGATCACGGCGAGAGCGATCGGATCACCCTCGGCCGCCCGGGCGGCGAGGCCGGTGAGCAGTGCCGCCGCGACGCCGTCGGCCTGGGCGAGGAGGGGGTCGTCGGGGGCCAGCGCACGGAGGGTCTCGGCGATGCCCGCGGTCCCCACGTACGCCTCGACACAGCCGAGGTTGCCGCAGCGGCACCGTCGGCCCTCGAAGACCAGGCAGCTGTGCCCCCACTCGCCTGCGCTGTTCGTGGCGCCGCGGTAGAGCGTGCCGTCCAGGGCGAGACCTGCCCCGACTCCGGAGCGGAGCATGACGACGACAA
This sequence comes from Streptomyces sp. NPDC014861, assembly GCF_043081625.1. NCBI lineage: Bacteria > Bacillati > Actinomycetota > Actinomycetes > Kitasatosporales > Streptomycetaceae > Streptomyces > Streptomyces sp. NPDC014861. The sequence goes on along the minus strand of NZ_JBIBWV010000003.1, from coordinate 582,331 downwards.
GGTTGTCGACGTCTCGCCCGGCGCCGAACCACATCTCGGCGAGGGCGCTGGCCTTGAGCGGGTTGTCCAGGTGGACCGGGAGTTCGAGGCGTTCAGCCAGACGGTCCCGCATCGGCACGTCCCGCCAGGCCCAGTAGGGGGAGTAGGTCGAGACTCCTCGCTCCCGCTCGACGAGCCCGGGGAGGCTGATGCCGACCCCCAGGACATGGGAGCGGGGGGACTCCGCAGCGGCGAGGACGGCGCCCACGCCCGCCTCGATCAGATCGGCGATCTGATCGGGGGTCACGTCCTCGGAAGTGACGGGCCTTTCGTCGACGGCCATCTTCCCGAGCGCCAGGTCGAACAGCTCGGTGCGGACGGAGGTCTCGCCGACGTCCACGCCGATGAGCGTGCCCCGCCCCGCGTTGAGGGTGAGCAGCGCACGCGGGCGGCCACCGCCGGACTGCGCGTGTCCCGCCTCGACCAGTACGCCCTCGCCGATCAGCTCGGAGGTGAGATTGGAGACGGTCGCGAACGAGAGTGCCGTCTCGGAGGCCAGGTCCTGCCGCGTCCGAGGCCCACTGGAGGCGTGGAACCGGCGCAGCACCTCGAATCGGTTGCGGCGTCTGATGTCCTGAGCACTGCGGTTGGCCACGACCCTCCCTCTCCGGGGCCACGCCCTCGTGGCCTTCCTGCAACGGTTGCACAATGTACTCCATCCATTATTTACAACAGTTAGAGGAACCGTTAGCTTTTCCTGCAGAAGGGACTCCTCACATGCACCGAACAACAGCCCTGCCCTGCGCCCCCGCCCCCGGACGGCTGTCCGAGGGCCCGGTCTGGGACCACCGCTCGCAAGAACTCCTCTGGGTCGACATCACCGCCGGGCTCGTCCACCGCGGGGTCCTCACGCAGCGGGGCGACGACAGTGGTCTGCCGGACATCGCTGTCCGCGCCTCCCTCGACCTCGGCGTCACCGTGGGCGCCGTCCTTCCCTCCTGGAACGGCTCGCTGCTCGCCCCGGCCGGCGCCTCGATCCTCGACGTGGGGCCGGAGGGGACCGCGACGATCGCCACGCTGCCGGAACGCACAGACCACGTCCGGCGGCGCTTCAACGACGCCGCCTGCGACCCCTTGGGCCGGCTCTTCGCCGGAACCATGGCACTGAGCGCCGACCCCGGCGCGGGGACGCTCTACCGCCTCGACCGGACCGGACTCACCCCCGTCGTCGACCCGGTCACGATCTCCAACGGTCTGGGGTGGAGCCCCGACGGCCGGCTCCTCTACTACGCCGACAGCCCGACCCGCCGGGTGGACGTGTACGACTACGACCTCGTCACGGGTACCCCCTCGAACCGCCGGCCGTTCGCACATCTCGACCGCGGTGTGCCCGACGGGCTGACCGTCGACGCCCGCGGAAACGTCTGGGTGGCGGTCTGGGGTGCCGGTGAGGTCCGTGCTTTCGCCCCGGACGGTGCCCTCCTCACGGTGGTCGAGGTCCCCGCCTCGAACGTCTCCAGCTGTGCCTTCGCCGGACCCGGGCTGGACGTTCTCGTGATCACCACCGCGCGGGAGGAACTCTCTCCGGACCAACTGCGCGCACAGCGGGACGCCGGACGCCTCTTCGTCTGCCGGCCGGGTGCCGTCGGGCAGACCCCGCACCTGTACGAAGACCTCACGACGGAGCACACCCCATGACCTCGCTCACGACCGCCCTCGCCACGACTCCCGTGGTCGCGATCCTCCGGTCCGGTTCCGCCGCCCGCTTCCCGGAAGTCGCCGAAGTCCTGTGCGCACAAGGCGTGCGGGCCGTGGAATTCACCCTCACGACCCCGGGCGTCCTGGACGTGCTGCGGGAGTTCACCCAGGACCTCCCCGAGGGACTCGCCCTGGGGGCCGGCACCGTCACCACACCCCGGCAGGCCGAACAGGCCGTCGCCGCCGGCGCCCGCTATCTCATCACCCCCACCGTCTCCGCCGACGTCATCAGGGAGGCCCGCCACCTCGGTGTACCGGTCCTCCCGGGAGCCGTCACCCCGACGGAGATACTCGGCGCCTGGCAGGAGGGCGCCACGATGGTCAAGCTCTTCCCGGCCTCCTCCACCGGCGGCCCCGCGTACATCCGCGCTCTCCGGGCTCCGCTGCCCCACGTACCGCTCGTGCCCACCGGGGGCATATCGGTCGAGGAGGCGCCCGCCTACATCGCGGCCGGCGCCCAGGCCGTCGGCATGGGCAGCCCCCTCGTGGGCGACGCCTGCGAGGGCGGCGGACTCGACGCCCTGCGGGAGCGCGCCGCCCGCCTCGTCTCGTCCCTCGCGGGAGCCCGGCGATGACCGACCTCGTGACTCTGGGAGAGGCGATGCTCGCCGTCTCCCTCAGCGAAGCGGGCCCCCTCTTCCCCGGAGCGTCCGCTCGCCTGTCGTTCGCCGGGGCCGAGGCGACCGTGGCCATCGGCGTCTGCCGCCAGGGCCACCGCGCCGCCTGGACCGGCGTCGTCGGCGCGGACGCGGCAGGGACGATGATCCTCACCGCCCTGCGCGCCGAGGGCGTCGACGCCAGCCGCGCGCGCGTCGACACCTCCTTGCCCACCGGTCTGATGCTCCGCCAGCGCCGCACCTCCGACCGCATCCTGGCCTCCTACTACCGCAAGGGCCAGGCCGGAGTCGGCCTGGGCCCCGACGACATCGACCCGGACCTCATCGCCGACGCCCGGATCCTGCACGTCACCGGCATCACGCCGGCGTTGGGACCCGGCCCGCTGGAAGCGGTCCGCCATGCGGTGGCCGTCGCCCGGGCCGCGGGGACCACTGTCTCGCTGGACGTCAACTACCGCGGCATGCTGTGGTCTCCCGCAGAAGCCACAGCGGCCCTCCGGCCGCTCGCACAGGAGGCGGACCTCGTCTTCGCCGGTCTCGACGAGGCAGGGCTGCTGGTGGACGCCGCGGGCGCCGCCCACACCGCCCGGGCGCTCGCGGAGCTCGGCCCACGGCAGTGCGTGATCAAGCTCGGCGCCGACGGCGCCCTCGCCCTCGTCGACGACGAGGTCTTCGTCCAGGCAGCCGTCCCGGTCACGGCCGTGGACCCCATCGGAGCGGGCGACTCCTTCGTCGCCGGCTACCTGTCGGGGCTCCTGGACGGCGCCGACCCGACCGAGAGGCTGCGTACCGCCGCGATCTGCGGCGCGTTCTCCGTATCCGTGCCCGGCGACTGGGAGGGGCTCCCCCGCCGCGCGGAGGGCTCCCTCCTCACGGGAGACGACATCCGGCGCTGACGGAGCCATCCGTCCGCCCCGGTCCGGAACCAGAAAGGACCATCCCATGGGCTGACGGAGCCTTCCGTCCGCCCCGGTCCGGAACCAGAAAGGACCATCCCATGCAACGCTTCGCAGGCACCACCGCGGTCGTGACCGGCGCCGCCTCCGGCATCGGCGCGGCCAGCGCGCGCCGACTGGCCTCCGAGGGCGCCACGGTCGTCCTGGCCGACATCTCCGACGACGCCGGAGAAGAGGTCGCCGACGGCATCCGCCGGTCGGGCGGCTCCGCCCTCTACGTCCACTGCGACGTCTCCTCGGAGACGGACTGGCTCCGGCTGCGTGAGCGGACCCGGGCCGTCCCCAGCCAGGTCGGCATCCTGCACAGCAACGCCTTCATGCACCGTGACGCCGCGGCACAGGAACTGGACGGCTACGGGTGGGACCGCGAACTCGCCGTCAACCTGAAGGCGCTGTTCCTCGCCGTCCGCACCTTCCTGGACGACCTGCGCGAGACTAACGGCGCGTTCGTCGCCACCTCCAGCGTGCACGCCCACTTCGGCCTGCCCGGGTACCCCGCGTACGCGGCGTCCAAGGGCGGGGCGTGCGCGCTGATGCGTCAGCTCGCCGTCGAGTACGGACCCGACGTGCGGTTCAACTCCGTCCTTCCCGGCCCGATCCTCACCGAGGTGTGGGACACCGTGTCCGAGGAGGACCGACGGCTCTCCGCGAACGCCACCGCGCTGCGCCGTCTCGGCGCGGCGGACGAGGTCGCCTCCGCGGTGGCCTTCCTCGCTTCGTCGGACGCCGCCTACATCACCGGTACCGAACTCGTCGTCGACGGCGGCTGGTCGGTCAAGAAGGAGTCGAAGTGAAGATCACCTCTCTGCGCACGTACCTCGTCGCTCCCCGCTGGTGCTTCCTGCGGATCGACACCGACGAGGGGATCACCGGCTGGGGCGAGCCCGTCGTCGAGGGCCGCGCCCACACCGTCGCCGCCGCCGTCGACGAGCTCTCGGACCACCTGGTCGGCCAGGACCCGATGCGGATCGAGGACCATTGGCAGGTCCTCACCAAGGGTGGCTTCTACCGGGGCGGCCCCGTCCTCTCCAGCGCCGTCGCCGGCATCGACCAGGCCCTGTGGGACATCAAGGGCAAGGCCCTCGGCGTCCCCGTCTGGCAGCTCCTCGGCGGCAACGTCCGCGACCGCGTGCGCGTCTACAGCTGGATCGGCGGCGACCGCCCCGAGGACGTCGTGGAGCAGGCGCTCGCCAGGAAGGCCGAGGGCTTCACCGCGATCAAGATGAACGCATCGCCACAGCTGGAGTTCATCGACACCCCCGCGGCCGTGCACGGCATCGTCGAACGGGTCGCCAGCATCCGGGAGGCGGTGGGCGACGACTTCGACATCGCGGTCGACTTCCACGGCCGACTGACCATCCCCATGGCCCGTCGCGTGCTGCCCCTCCTGGAGCCCCACCTGCCCTTCTTCGTGGAGGAGCCCGTCGTCCCGGAGCTGAGCGACCACATCGGCGAGATCACCCGCTCCACCTCGATCCCCATTGCCACCGGCGAACGCCTCTACTCCCGCTGGGACTTCAAGTCCGTGCTGACGTCCGGCATCGCCGTCGCCCAACCCGACCTCTCCCATGCGGGCGGCATCTCCGAGACCCGCCGGATCGCCGCCATGGCCGAGGCGTACGACGTCTCCCTCGCCCCTCACTGTCCCCTCGGGCCCATCGCCCTCGCCTCCTGCCTCCAGGTCGGCTTCGCCACGCCCAACCTGCTCATCCAGGAGCAGAGCCTCGGTATCCACTACAACACCGGCTCCGACCTCCTCGACTACCTCGTCGACCCCTCCGTCTTCCGCTACGAGGACGGGCACGTCGCACTCCTCACAGCACCCGGCCTCGGCATCGAGGTCGACACGAAGGCCGTGGAACGGGCCGCCGAGACCGGCCACCGCTGGCGCAACCCGGTCTGGCGTCACAAGGACGGCTCCTTCGCGGAGTGGTGACGCCAGGCCCGCGAAAGGCTCCGTTCGTCGGCAACAGGACCTTCAAGCCGCCGGTGCCCATACCGGCGGCACCGCAGTCCCCTACCGGCCACCCAACGGAGACGGCTCATGGACCGTTCTTCACGCTACGCGGATGCCTCACCCCCTACGGCTCTCCCCGAGGCGCAATCAGGCTGCTTGCCAGAGGACGGCGTCGAGGATCCGGGCGGCTTTGGTGATGCTGCCCGGCATCAGGTGCCGGTAGGTCCGGTACGTCTCCTCGATGGACTTGTGGCCCATCCACTCCGCCACGTCGGTGATCGGGATCCCGTTGCCACGGGCGTTCAAGGCGAAGTAGTGCCGGAAGCCGTACATCCCCACACCGGTCTCCGGCGGCAGGTTCTCGAAGAGCCGCTTCACCCGGCGCCGCTCCATGCCCTTGGTGGCGTGGGACTCACGAGCGAGGCGGGCAAAGACGCCGACACTGTGCCGAGATCGTCGGCCTCGACAATCGGAATCACTTCCTTTCTCGTACGGATCTCGCCGTTGCCACGATCGCGGACGCCACCGCGAGGCCGGCAAGCACTCCGAACAACTCCGGGTAGCCGCCCAGGATTGAGGCGAGGGTGGCTGCCGCGAAGGGCGCGAGAGCGGAGGCTGTCATGGCGGGGGCGCTGAGGAGGGCGGAGAGCCGGCCGTAGTGCTGTGTGCCCCGGCGGTCGGTGATGACGGTGGCCTGGAGGAGGGTGAGGTTGCCGCGGACCATGCCGGCCGCGATCGACACCGCGGCCACCAGGCTGTAGGGGCCAGGTGTGACGGCGAGGGCAGCGGTGGTCAGGGCGCCGAGGGCGATGAGGGTCGTGGTGCGGGGCTGTCGTGCCTGGGTGGCGGGCCAGTGGCGCGTAGAGGGTGCGGCCGAGGGTTCGGCCCGCGCCGCCGGGGCCGAGAACCCAGGCCGCTTGGGTTGGGGTGTAGCCGCGTTCGAGGAGGAGCGGGACAAGAGTGACGACGGCGCACATCGCGAAGGCCGAGAGCGTGAACGCGATCGTGAGCAGGAGTAACGGTCGGCTTCGGGCTACGGCGCCTGGGCTCTCGGGCTCTCGGGCTCTCGGGCTCTCGGGCTCTCGGCGGTATCGACGGATGAGGGTGCTGCCGGGGGCCAGGGAGCTTTGAGGGCGATCGCGTGGACCGGGATCGTGCCGGCGGCGAGGATCACCGCCAGCACGAGGTAGGTCTCGCGCCACGACAGGTGGGCAGCCAGGGCGGCGGCGAACGCGGGCTGGTAGAAGGTGGCCGCCATGGCGAAGCAGCCCAGCAGCCGGCCGACGGAGGACACCGGCAGGTTCGGTGCCAGAGCCACGATCGTCAGGCTCAGGACCCCGGCCATGGAGCCTGCCGTCATGACCCTGCGGGGGCCGCGGCGGTCGATGATCCGGCCGACCCGGATTCCGGTGAGGCCGGAGACGACCAGGGCGAGTGAGGACGCGGCCGTGGTGGCGCCGGTGGACCAGCCGCTGTCGGCGGTGATCTGCGGGTTCAGGACGGGGAAGGCGTAGTGGACGATGCCCCGGCTGGTGATCTGGGTGGCGCAGAGCGCGGGCGGGACGGCGCGGGGCCGCGACCGGTCCTCTGCTCCGGTCGCAGCTCCGCAGGCGTGGAGTTCGGTCATCGAGAGGTCAGCGGCATCCGCCGGCGGCGACCGGTTCACCCGCCTCGCTGTCGGTGGTGGGGGCCGGGTCGGCGCAACAGGTGCTGCCCTGTTGCTTGGGCAGGGTGTCGGCGTCGGCGTTGACGACGTACACCTCCCGTGGTTCGCGGCCGGGGCTCCGACGCCGATCCGGAGCGCCGTCGGGGGCGCGCAGCAGCAGCCGTCGGTCGTGGTGTCGGCGGGCTGGCCGAAGAGGCCGGCGCCGCCGCAGACCCCGATCTCGGGGAGGACGGGCTCGACGCGCTCGGCGGACTAACGGTCACCGGCGACGGCGGCGACGACGGAGCGGACCTGCTCGTGGCCGGTGAGGGCGAGGAAGGACGGAGCGCGGCCGTAGGACTTCATGCCGACGAGGTAGAGGCCCTCCTCCGGGTGCGTCGACTCCTCCACGCCGTGCGGGTGGGCGGTGCCTCAGGAGTGCTGGTTCGGGTCGATGAGCGGGGCCGGCTCGACGGGGGTCTGGAGCCGCTCGTCGAGCGCCGGGCGCAGTTCGTCGAGGAACGTCGGGTCGGGACGGAAGCCGGTCAGGACGATGACCTCGTCGACGGGGTCGAGCCGACGGCCGTCCTCGGCGACCAGGACGCGGCCGGACGGGGCGGCGGCGCCCCGGGGCACGGCGCGGAGCGTGAGATCCGCCGTTCGCGCACCGGCCGGTTATAGCTTTCGGGAGCAGGGCCGTGACGCCCTTCCGCACCCGACGTGAGGGGCTCTCCACCGTGACCGGACACACCCCCGAACCCGCCGAGGGCCCGAACGGGCCGGAGCCCCTCGGCGAGGCCCGCTGGCCGATGGCGATGGCCGTCGTCACCGCCATGGTGCTGACCGTCCTGCTCCCCGACGCCCTCCGTCTGGCGCCCCGCTGGTTGATCCCGGCCGTCGAGGGCCTGCTGCTGCTCGCGCTCATCGCCGGCGACCCCGGCAGGATCGACCGGCGGTCGACGGCCTTGCGCACGTTGTCGATCGCCTTGGTGGGCGTGCTCGCGCTCAGCGCCGTCTGGTCCACGGGGCAACTGGTCGACGACATCCTCGGGAACGGCGAGGAGACCGCCTCCGCCACCAGTCTGCTGCAGTCGGGCGGCACCGTGTGGGCCTGCACCGTCCTGGCCTTCTCGCTGCTGTACTTCGAACTCGACGGCGGCGGGGCCGCCGCCCGCGCCCACCGGCTCCCCCGCGCGCCCGCGCTCGCCTTCCCCCAGCAGCTCAACCCCGAGCTGGCGAGCGCCCACTGGCGCCCGCGCTACGTCGACTACCTCTACCTCGGGCTGACCAACGCCACCGCGTTCAGCCCCACCGACGTGATGCCCCTGGCACCCTGGGCCAAGATCGCCATGGGCGTTCAGTCGCTCGTCTCGCTGCTCATCCTCGGCCTGGTGGTCGCCCGCGCCGTCAACGTCCTCGCCTGAGAACGGGCGCCCTCGCCCCCCCTGCGCCGTCACCGACGGCTGTCCGGGCGGTTCTCCGGGAACGCCCTGCGGCTCGTGCCGACCGCAGGGCGACCTACCTGACGATCCGTCAACCACGGGAATTTATCTGCTCGTCCACTGATCGAGCTTCTCCGCCCGTCCACACACCACGGACCTGTCGGCACCGGTGTCGCGCCAGTCGACGCAAGACGGCGCCCTGGTCCGACGACCGGTCCAGGGCCGATCCTCGGCGACGCTGCCCGGCGTGCCGACCGCGGCGCCGTCTTCGTGAGCCCAGCTCAGCTCGGAGTGACCGTCACGATGTCGGGCGCGAGGTCCAGCACCAGGAGCGCCGCCGCGACGTGGGTCGGGTTGTCCTCCACCTTGACGGTGGAGAGCCCTCGCGCATCCGGGGGCAACCGCTCGCCCCGCCGAGGGGCGGAGAACAGAGCGTGATCGTACGAGAGCGAGGCCCCCGAGAGCCGACGCCCGGTGCGCGACACACGGGTACGCACTGGTACGGCTGCGGCGGATTTCGTGCGCGCAGAGAGCACTCGGGCGGCGCTACCGGACAAGCACCGCCTTGCACGGACCCATAACTTCTCCAGGCAAGAGGCCTGCGTGCGACTACGGTCCCGCGCTGAATCAAGGGAGTGGGTCATGAGTTCTCAGGTGAAGGTATTCGGGTTCGGCATGCCGTGGGAGTCGTTGTACGGGTACAGCCAGGCCACCCAGGTCGGTGACACGGTCTACGTATCGGGGCAGCTGTCTCATGACCGTCACGGCGACTTCGTGGGTGCCGGTGACTTCGAACTGCAGGTCCGCACCACACTGGAGAATCTGGACCTGGTGCTGAGGCAGTTCGGAGCCGAGCGCAGCCAGATAGTGGAGACCACGGTTCTGGTGAGGAGCCTGCGGGAGAACTTCGACACGACAGCACGTCTTCACGCCGAGTACTTCGGGGAGCACCGGCCCACCAGCACGGTCATGGGGGTCTCCGACCTGGCCCTGCCGGACCAACTCGTGGAGATCGGCGCGCTCGTGCGTCTCGACGTGAAGCCGTAGGTGAGAAGCGGCGCCGGTGGTGTTCGTGCAGCGGCCGGGCGACCTGCTCGACGAGCTCGTGCGGGGCGTCGAGCAGGTCGGGACACGGAAACCTTCAGGGCCCGGGCCCTTCGGTCGCCGGTGTGGTGAGTGGAATCGCCACGCCAGGGACGAGGGGCTCGCCTCGTCAGTTCGGCCCGTTCGGCCGGGCGGTCGTAGGAAACACCGGGCCACGCCCGTGGAGCGGCCTCGGAACTGGTGGGACATCCACTGATCACGCGCACTGCGGCGGTGTTGACTGCATCTGGCTCCCCTCACACCACCGCAGGTCGACTCCTCCCGTCGGCGTGCCTCAACATCCCCAAGGGACAGGTACGTTGAAGACATCCACATCACGCGGAGCCGGGCTCGTGCTCGGCTCCGCGGTCGCGCTCGTGGCCGGGCTGTGTCTGGCACCGGCCGCCCAGGCCGCGCCGGATCCCACCGTCTCCTTCGGCGGAGCGACCGCCGTCCCGCTGCCCTCGGGCTCCGGAAAGGGCACCGCCGTCGCGCTCGGCGACCTGAACGGCGACGGCAGGGCCGACCTCGTCACCGCGGTCAAGGGATCGAACACCCTGGTGGCCGCGCTCGGCGACGGCAGGGGCGGATTCGGCCCCGGCGTCTCCTTCAAGCTCGACAGCGGCGTCTTCCCGACGGCGGTCGCCGTCGAGGACCTCAACGACGACGGCCGGCTGGACGCGGTCGTCGCCGCGGCCCTGACCAAGCGGCCCACGCGGCACGGCACGGAAGGCATGGGCAGCGTCGTCGAGCTGCTCGGCGACGGCAAGGGCGGATTCGCCCCGGCCACCTCCTACTTCGCGCCGACACCGGTCAACCCGTCGACGGACGCCCTGTTCCCGACCGACATCACGGTCGCCGACATGAACGGTGACGCCAAGCCCGACGTGCTGACCTCCAACAGCAACGGCGACAACGTCTCGGTGTGGACCAACGACGGCACCGGCGCGCTGGGCACCGCGAACAACTACTACGTGGGCGGTGGCCGTCCCACGAGCTACTCCGCGGCTCAGCTGCGCCCTTCCGGCTTGAAGACCGGGGACGTGAACGGCGACGGCCGACTCGATGTGGTCACCGTGAACGCGGGTACGTCCGACGTCTCCGTCCTCCTCGGTGACGGCAAGGGCCGACTCGGTCCGGCCACCCGCTTCGCCGACAGCGTCTCCCTGGGCCGCGCCCTCGCCCTCGGCGACGTGAGCGGCGACGGCAAGCCGGACGCGGTCGTCGCGCACACCGACCGGACGATCTCCGTCTTCCTCGGCGACGGCGGCGGAGCCTTCGGCGCCCCGGTCACCCACCCGGTCGGCGGCCGAGCCCTCGAAGGCGTGGCCATCACCGACGTCAACACGGACGCCAAGCCGGACCTGGTCACCAACAACGGTCCCGACAACCAGCCCACCGTCCTCCTCGGCGACGGCACGGGCACCTTCCGCAACGCGAGCCCGGTCCACGACACGCAGGCCGGCGCGAACGGCTCGTACGCCGTCGGAGACCTCGACGCCGACGGCCGGCCCGACCTGACGGCCGCCTCCACCGCCGCGGGCGTCGCGGCGCAGGTGCTGCTGAACACCTCGAAGCCGAACCGCACGGCCCAGTCCATGGCGGTGCGGGTCGCCAAGGCGCCCGGCGTCCTGTCGCTGGACGTGAACCTGCCGGCCGTCGACTTCGGCACGCTGACACCCGGCACCGTCAGCAACCCGGCCGGACTCGGCACCTTCACGTACACCGACACCCTCTCCACCACCGCCCCCTGGTCCGTGACCGTCGCCACCACCGATCTGGTCAGCGGCAAGGACACCATCGGGTGGGAGAACCTGCTGGTCACGGCCGGCCGATCCCTCAACGGGACCGGTGGTCGGTGGACGGGCATCGCCAAGCCCGGCCCTGGCGGCCACTTCCCCAAGGGCGCCGACCCGCAGCCGGGCACGAGCCTCTCCCCGGCCGTGACGATGGCGACCGGCGACGGCGGCACCCGCGGCGTCTTCCGCCACGAGGGGTCGACGGCGCAGTGGAACATCCCCGCGGAGACGGTCCCCGGCTCGTACAGCGGCACCCTCCAGTACACGATCACCGGCTGATCCCTTGACCGACTGTCTGCGCGCCCCGGCCGCCACCCGCCGGGCACGGATTGCCGCCCTGTGGGGCCTCCTCCTCACGGGCCTCGTGCTCGCCCTGGCGCCGGGCGCGCAGGCAGCACCGGCCCCCGCCCCCTCACCGACGCCACCGGAGTCAGCCGCGGGTGCGTCGTTCGGTGTGCGGGCCGGGCTCCACGGTCTGACGACGCTGAAGGGCGGGCACTTCGGCTACGCGCTGAAGGCAGGCGCCCGGATCGAGGACTCCGCGGTCATCTACAACGAGAGCGACGAGGCACGGACCTTCCACGTCTACGGCGCCGACGTGAGCAACGCGGCCGGCGGCGGACTGGCTCCCGCGCAGGAAGGCCAGCGGATGCGTGCGGTCGGGGCCTGGCTGAAGCCGGAGACCAAGGACACCGTCACGGTGCGGCCGAGGAGCACGGCCACGGTCCGCTTCTCCCTCACGGTCCCCGCCGGCACCCCGCCGGGCAGCTACCTCGGCAGCCTGGTCACCGCGCTGCGCACCCCCGCGGTCAGCGGCGGGGTGAACACCGAGACCCGTATCGCCCGGCTCGTCGAACTCACCGTCCCCGGCACCGCCGACCTCCAGGTCTCCCTCACGGAACTGGAACACCGATCCGTGGGCGGCGGCGAGGAGTTCACCGTGACCGTACGCAACACGGGCAACGTCCTCCACACCTTCGCCGGAACGCTGAACATCACCGGCGGCGGCTCCCCGCGAGCGGTCCCGCTCACCCCCGCGGGGATCTACGTGATCCCCGGCGGCAGCGCCACCGTCACCGGCCGCGTGGACGGCCTCCCCGCCTTCGGCCGGCGCGCGGTCACCGCCTCGGTGACCGCCACGGTGCCCGGCGGCGCGACGAGGACCGTGGACAGCAACACGGTCCGGCTGTTCTCGTTCCCCTGGCTCATCGCCACCCTCACCGTCGCCGGCCTTCTCGCCCTGGCCCTTCTCCTCTTCCTCACACGCCGGCGGTGGCGAGCCCGGCTGCGACGCCGCGCCGAGGAACGCGCCGCGCTGCGCACGCTGCGGCGGGAGCTGCGGGCCGGTAACCGGTCGACTGCCGACGGCCCCCAGGAGCGCGCACCGCGCCGCACGACGGCCCAGTGACGGGCCGACGCGTCGACCGCCCCCACTTGACGGCCCCGTGACGGGCCGGCGCGTCGACCGCCCCCACTCGACGGCCCCGTGACGGGTCGGCGGGTCGACCACCCCCGCTCGACCGCCCCGCGCCTCGGGTGCCGAACGGCAGGCGGTCACCGGCCCTCGTCGGCTCGCCGGCCGCCTCCGGGGCGGCCTTCTCTCACGGCAGGGCGATGTCGCTCCTCGACGCGGCGTGCTGCTTCCGCATGATGCGGGCCACGTGGTGCTCCACGGTGCGGGTGGACAGCACGAGGCTCTCGGCGATGTCCCGGTTGGCGCGGCCCTGGACGACGAGTCGGGCCACCTCCTCCTCGCGCGGGGACAGCCGGTCGCCGTAGCCCAGGCGGCCCCGGCGGTGGGTGGTGACGATGGCGTGGCGGCGCAGCAGCCGTTGGCAACGCGCGACGTCCCAGCGGGCGCCCAGGTGCCGGTAGACCTCGACGACGTCCTGGACGCCCTGGGCCGCGGCCTCTCCGTGCAGGTCGAGCAGACACCGTCCGCGGGCCTCCGCGGCGCGGGCGGCATCGAGCGGGCGGTCGAGCAGACGCCACCGCTCCTCCGCGTCCGTCAGCAGGGCGACGGCGTCCTCGGGGCGGCCCGCGGCCTCCGCGAGCAGCGCGCGGCACACGGTGAGCGCCGCGCGGGCGGCGGGCGCGTCGGCGTCCGCGGAGCCCGCGGCGAAGTCGGCGACGAGCCGCCGGGCCCGCGCCGCGCGGCCGTCGCCGTGGAGGGCCTCCACCGCGACGGGCAGGACTTCGCTCCCCCACACCCAGCCCCGGGTCCGTTCGATCCGGCGCAGGACGTCCTCCACGGCCTCGCACGCCTGGCCGGGGCGGCCCGCCTCCAGGTGGACGCGTGCGGTGGCGGCGGCCGAGGACGTGAGGATGAAGCCGGTGTCGTAGCGGGCGGTGCGGGCGGCCTCGGCGAGGTCGTGACGGGCCCGGGGGACGTCGCCGAGGGCGTGGAGCGAGGTCAGTCCGCGCACCAGCATCGCCTCGGCGGTCAGGTCGGGTATCTCCTGGTAGAGCCGGGTGGTGCGGTCGGCGGCGGCGTGCAGACCGTCCCAGCGTCCGCCGTGCCAGGCGAGGACCAGCCGGGCGGTGCCGACGAGTCCTTCCAGGTACGGGCTGCTGCTGTCGGCGAGGCCGGTGACGGCCCGGTCGAGGAAGTCCCGCGCCCGCGTGCCGTGTCCGAGCGCGCTGGCCGCGTGCGCCAGGTTGGTCCAGCCCCGGGCGTGGTGCGCGGCCTCCATGGCGGATCCGGCCGGCCCGCGCAGCGCCTCCGCGGCGTGCCAGGCGCGCGGATCGCCGACGAGCATCAGGGCGGTGGCCCGGTTGGCGGCGATGGCGGCCCGTGCGACGGGGTCGGTGACCTGCTCGGTGAGCGTCTCGCCGCGGTCCAGCCAGTGCCGGTGCCGGTCGACGGGCCAGCCCTGGATGGAGGGGATGGCGGCGACCGCCATGGCCCGTGCGGCGGTCTGCGGATCGGACGCCTCCAGGTCGGGGATGGCGCGGGCCACCTCTTCGAGGCTGTCCAGCGCTCCGCCGGTCTGGTTGCGCAGGACCACGCTGAGGTGCAGGCGGATCTCGCCGCGCAGCCGGGGCGGCGGGTCGTCCTCGTCGAGGATGGTGCGCACGGCGGCGACCACCTGCTCGCCGGCCCGTGCCAGTTGGGCGGTGCGGGCCAGTTTCGCGGCGGTACGCACCCGGCCCTCGGCCCGGGTGTCCTCGACCACGGCCCGGGTGTACAGCCGGGTGGCGGTGGCGTAGTCGCCGGTGGCCGCCGCCCGGTCGGCGGCCACCACCAGGCAGCGCAGGCCCTCGCGGTCGTGTCCGGCGGCCGTGTAGAGCCGGGCGAGGTCGACCAGCGGCACCGGCCCGTCACCCGCGCGGTGGAGGACGCGGGCCGCGCGCAGACCGAGCCGCGCGGCGCGCGGCCCCGGGACCCGCGCCAGCGCGGCCCGGCGGTCCAGTGGATGCCGGAAGGACAGCGACGCCCCCTCGGCGCGCAGCACGGACCGGCGTACGCACGCGTCGACCGCCGCTTCGGCCGCGCCGGGCGGGCACTGAGCCATCTCGGCGAGGACGGCGACGGGGGCCGGCCGGCCGAGGACCGCGGCGGCCTCGACGATCCGCCGGGCCTCCTCCCCCAGGGGCGCGCACCGCCGGGCGAACTCCCGGGACACCCGCGCCGGCACCGCCGCGTCCCGTACGACGGCGAGCGCGTCGGGGCCCGCCGTGCCGTCCTCCGTACCGGTCGCGAGCAGTTCCTCGGCGTCGTCGAGGAGGGCGACGGCGGCTCCGGGCAGTCCACCGGACAGTTCGTGCACCAGTGCCGCGAGCTCCGGCAGCTCCTCCGTCCGTACCCGCGGGCACCCCGCCGACCACCGGCGGACGCACTGCTCCGTCTCCTCCGGTGTCCAGGGCTGTACGCGGATCTCCTCGCGTCGCCACCCCGCCGGGGTGCGGAGGCCGAGGACCGGCAGCCCAGGGGCGGCGTCCTCGGTCAGGACCAGTCGCAGCCCGGCGGGCAGGTCGTCCGTGAGCCGGTCGAGCAGCCGGAGCGTCGCGGGGTCGGCGAGGTGGACCTCCTCCAGGACCAGCACGGTGTCGCCGAGCGAGGCGAGCAGGGCCGCCACCGCGCGGGGCAGCAGCCCTCGACGTACCTCCGGGTCCGAGGCCGACACGGGCGGGTCCGGCAGGCGGTCGGCCAGTTCGGGCACGACGAGTCCCACGACTCCGGTGAGCGGTGTCATCCGGTCGGCCTGGCCGGGGCGGTACGGGAGTTGGGCCAGGGCCGAGGCGACGGCATCGAGGGGCGGCGCATCCGCCTCGTCCGGGCATGTACCGCGCAGCTGCGTCCACTCCGCGAACTCCGCCCCGCCGAGCACCTCGTCCACGAGGCGTGACGTCCCGGCCCCGGCCTCCCCGCGCACGACGACGACACCGCGCCCCGCGCGCAGGGCCGCCCGGAGTCGCCGTGCCTCTTCGTACCGGCCGACGAACCCAGCCCCTCCGGAGGGCACTTCGCCGTGCGGCGTGTCGCAGGGGCGTCTCTCCACGGCTCCGCCTCTCACCGGTCCCGCGGTGGCTCCGTCGCACGTCGTGGAGGTCCCGGGGACCGGACTCCACGCGTCGCGCCGCGGGCGCGGTCGCGGTGTCCGCCGGGCAGATGGGTCCGCCCGCAGGTGGTCTACCGCCGGCGGGGCCTGCGTCGCAATAGGGGGCGACCACCCATGGAATTCCGTCGTCCCGGCGCGGTCCCCGCCGGGCGGCGGGCGGCGATGCCCCGTCCCCACTCTTTGGGTAGCGCTACGCATTGCCGGCCTCCTCCCGGCTGACCGAAGCTCTGGGCGGTCCGGTCGCGCCATCCCCGCCCACCACGGTCCCCAACCGCCGGAGGCAAGGGTCGGCAGCACCCCACGCAGCCGAACGGCGCGACCGGACCCGTGCGTCGCGGAGTCCGCTCCGTACGCCACGTCACCCCGTCCCGCAGTCCGGGCGCCGCCACCAGTGGCGCCCGTACGACCGCCCTCGGCCGACGGATCGTCACGGTCCCCACCCGGACCACCGTCCCGGCCGGCCGGCGGCCGTCCTCCGGGCGCGCCCTCCCATCCCTGACGGAGCGCGCCCGGAGCACCGGCGGAGCGGATGCCGCCCTCCGGACACCGACCCCGGTCCGGACACCTCCCACGAAGGAAGCAGTCATGGAGTTCGACGCTCGCGCCCTCCGGCGCCTGCTCGCCATCAGTACCAGTGCCGCCCTGCTCGCCGTGGCCTCCGCGGCCACCGTGGCCACGGCCGCGCCCGCACCGCCCGGCGGCGGGGAGAACCGCATCGTCGGCGCGGACCGGCCCGGCGCGGTCGAAGGCTCCTACATCGTCACCTTCAAGGGCTCCGTCGCCTCGGCCGACGTGCCCGCCTCCGCCCGCGCCCTGGCCGAGCGCCACGCCGGGAGCCTGCGCTACACCTACACCGCCGCCCTGCGCGGCTTCGCCGTCCGCATGACGGAGCGCCAGGCCCAGGAGCTGGCCGCCGAACCCAGCGTGGCCCGCGTGGAAGCCGACGGCATCGCCTACGCGGTCGACACCCAGCCCTCGCCGCCCTCCTGGGGCCTGGACCGCGTCGACCAGCGCAGCCTTCCCCTGGACAAGGGCTACACCTACGGCACGACCGCCTCCAACGTGAACGCCTACATCGTGGACACCGGCATCCGCATGGGCCACCGCGACTTCGGCAACCGCGCCGTCAGCGGTTACGACTTCATCGACAACGACTCCAACGCCTCCGACTGTCAGGGGCACGGCACCCACGTCGCGGGCACCGTCGGAGGCGGCTCCTACGGCGTCGCCAAGGGCGTCAAGCTCATCGGCGTCCGCGTGCTGAACTGCCAGGGCACCTCGGGCGACACCTGGGCCCCGGTCCTCGCGGGCATCGACTGGGTCACCAAGAACGCCGTCAAGCCCGCTGTGGCCAACATGAGCATCGGCGGCGGAAAGACCCAGTCGGTGAACGACGCGGTCGCGGCCTCCATAGCCTCCGGTGTCACCTGGGTCGTCGCGGCCGGCAACAACAACGCCGACTCCTGCTCGTACTCCCCGTCCTCCACCCCGTCGGCCATCACGGTCGGCGCCACCAACAGCCGCGACGCCCGGGCCACCGGCTGGTCCAACGGCCAGGGCTCCAACTACGGCACCTGCCTGGACATCTTCGCCCCCGGCGACAGCATCGTCTCCACCTCCAACTCCGGCGACACCGCCTCCCAGACGATGAGCGGCACCTCCATGGCCGCCCCCCACGTCGCCGGCGCGGCCGCCCTGCTGCTCGCCGCCAACCCGACCTGGACCCCGGCCCAGGTCCGCGACAAGCTGGTCGCCGACGCCACGGCCGACAAGGTCACCGACGCCCGCACCGGCTCGCCCAACAAGCTCCTCCACACCGGCACCGGTGGCACCACCCCGCCGCCCACCGGCAAGAAGTTCGAGAACACCGACGACCACCAGATCCGTGACAACGCCACCGTCGACTCCCCGCTGGCGGTCACCGGAGTCACCGGCAACGCCCCCTCGAACCTCGCCGTCACCGTCGACGTCCGCCACACCTACCGCGGTGACGTGAGGCTGGAGCTCGTCGCCCCGGACGGCACCGCCTTCGTCCTCAAGGACTACAACTCCAACGACAGCGCCGACAACATCCAGGGCACCTTCACCGTCAACGCCTCCGGCGAGTCCGCCGACGGCACCTGGAAGCTCCGCGCCACCGACAACTGGGTCAACGACACCGGCTACATCAACGCCTGGTCGCTCCAGTTCTGACCCGCCGGCCTCCCGCGTGAAGGGGGGCGCCCGCCACGCGGCGGCTCCGTCCCCGGCGCACTCCGCCGGGGACGAGGCCGTCGCGCCGCTCGATGCGAGGCCGCGGAAGCCTCGCGCACGGGTCCGCCGGCGGCCGGTCGATCCACCGATCCACCGACCGGCCCCCGCCCCCCGGGGCTGTCGGTCGGTCAGGCGTCGGTGATCGGGGAGGTGCTCAGCCTGATGTTGTCGACGGCCCAGAACCAGTTGTTGCCCGCGTGGTGGACGCGGAAGCCCACCTTCACCGAGCGGGCGTCGGCCGGCACCGGGAAGGAGCAGGTGACGAGGCGGTTCTGCTGGTCGCGGCCGGCGTTGGTGTTCCCGGACGCCGCGCTGGAGTAGTGCAGGACGCGCGAGGTGGCGCCGGTGTCGTAGACCACGGTCACCTCCGCCTCCTGCGGGCTCTCCTGCCGGTAGTGGGAGTCGAAGCCGAGGTGCAGCGTCGGGGTGCCCGCCGGGATCTCGACCGGGGGCGTCGTCAGCGTCGAGTCGAAGGTGCCGCGGCTGGAGGGGCTGCCCTTGTCGTCCCAGTCGTCCGGGTCGGCGACGGCGACGATGCCCAGGGACCGGGCGAACGCGCCGCGTTCCTGGCCGGCGGGGAACCAGAACTGCCGGGAGAGGAACGTCCAGCCGTTCAGCTCCTCCGTCCCCTGCGGCATCCCGGCCGCGTTGGTGACCGTCCATCCCTCGGGCGCGGTCCGCGTCCACCCCTTGAGCCCCGGACGGCTCAGGTCGGTGGCCGGGGCCAGCCGGTCGGCGAGGGACTCGAAGTTCTCGGCCAACAGATGACCGGTCATCACCGGCCCCACGCGGGTGTCCAGCGACGCGGTCCGCTCCACCGCCGCGCCCCCGTGGGCGCGTCCGCCGACGGTCGCCTTCAGGGTCACCGAGGTGCGGGCCGCCGCCGGCGGCGCCGTCACCCGCCACACCACCTTCACCGACGTACGGGCCGGCACCGAGACCGGGGTGCCGGCGGCCGCCTCCGCTCGCCATCCGTCCGGCACCGCCAGAGCCGCCGACAGGGCGGTGAGCGGCACGCTCCCCGCGTTGGTGACCGTCGCGGTCACGGGCAGCGGAGTGTCCGGGTACGCCGCGCAGCCGTCGGTGCCCGGGGAGCTCGCCGGCGCGGTGAGGGTGAGGCTCACCGCGCGCGCGACGTCGGCCCGCACCCGGGCCTCCGCGACGCGCAGCAGGCCGTCGCCCTCGCCGCGGGCGACGACCGTGAGGGTGGCGGCGGTGGCGTCCGCCGCGGGGGTCACGGTGAAGCGCAGGTCCGCCGCACCGCCTCCGGGCAGGCTCCGCGGGCGGGGCCCGGCGGGCTCGACCGTCCAGCCGGCCGGTGCCGTGAGCGCCACCGAGAGGTCCCGCAGACGGCCCGGCTCCTCGTTGCTCACGCGTACCACCACCTCGGCGGGGCTGCCCTGCACGAGCGGCGCGGTCAGCGGAGGCAGGGGCGCGGGCAGGGAGAGCGCCGCGGTCAGGGCCGGTCCGGTGCCGATCGCCGGGTCGGTGCCGCCCGGCCGGCCGTCCTCGGCCCGGCCGGACATCCGCCGCAGGAAGCACGGGTCGTCCTCGTCGAGCACCACGATGTCGTACCAGCCGTGCCGGGCGAGCGGCACGGACACGGTCGTCCTCCGGCCGGGTGCCAGCCGGACCCGCCGTACGCCCTCCTCGCCGCGCCGCGGATGGGTGGACTCGCCCACGAGGAGCGTCCGGGTCCGGGCCGACTGGTTGCCGCACTCCACGTCCACGCGGCGGGCGTGCCCCCGCTCCACGACGCGCGCCTCGGCTCCGGCCCCCGCGCCTCGGAGCTCCCACAGCGCCGAACCGGGGCCGTGGACCTGGAGGTCGTAGCCCTCGGGGCCGTACGGCAGACTGCCGGCGGCGCTGTCCCGGCCGGCGACGGTCCACACCCGCGGAGCGGTGCCGTCCCCGGGGTACGCGGTGAACACGGCGGTCCGCCGCCCGTCGTTGCCGAGCCCCAGACGCACCTCGGTGTCGGTGACGGTGGCGCGCAGCGAGAGCCGGTACGGCGAGGGGCGGGTGGGGCGGACGCCCGGCTCCTGGCGGGGCCTCTTCTGCGCCGCGGGCGGCACCGGGTTCCAGCGTCCGATCGGCGCGGGGACCGCGCCGGGCCGCTCCACCTCGGGCTGCCGGTAGGCGCGATCGAAGTCGAAGACGGAGGTCAGGTCGCCGAAGACGCTGCGCCGCCAGGCGCTGATGTTGGGCTCCTGGACCCCGGTCCACTTCTCCAGGAAGCGGATCACCGAGGTGTGGTCGAAGAGTTCCGAGTTCACGAATCCGCCGACCGTCCAGGGGGACACGACGGTCATCGGGACGCGCGGTCCGGGGCCGACGGGGCGGCCGCCCACCCAGTCGTCGCCGTCGCCGGTGTCGGGCCTCGGGGCGGTCGGGGCCGGGACGTGGTCGAAGTAGCCGTCGTTCTCGTCGAAGTTGATGAACAGCGCGGTCTTCGACCAGGTCCGGGGGTCCGAGGCGATGGCGTCCAGCAGGTCGTAGACGAGGCCGGCGCTGCCGGCGGGCGTGGAGGAGCCGGGATGCTCGGACAGCGCGGCGGTGGGGACGACCCAGCTGATTCTGGGGAGGGTCCCCGCCTTGATGTCGGCCTTGATCCGGGTGACCAGGGTCCCCGGTTCGGAGCGGTACGCGCCGCGGAGGAAGAGCCGGCGCTCGTCCTCGGGGAGGGCGTCGACGGCGGTACGGAACCGGGCGAGGTCCGCCCGCCGCTCGCCCTCGCTCTTCGCCCACAGCTTGTCGTAGAACTCCTCGGTGGTGGCCTGGGCGAACCCGGCGGAGGTGAGGATCTTCCGGCCGATCCGCTTCCACGGCTTGAAGTACTCCACCGCGTTGTCGGTGAAGTTGTCCCACTCCTGGTAGATCTGCCACGACACCCCCGCGGCCTCCAGGCGCTCCGGGTAGGTGGTCCAGTCGTAGCCGGCGTGGCCGTAGGAGTACGCGGCGTTGGTGACGGCCCGGCTCCCCCCGCCGGGCTCGAAGCCGGTGGTACCGGTCCACAGGTAGTTGCGGTTCGGGTTGGTGGAGCCGAAGACGGAGCAGTGGTAGGCGTCGCAGATGGTGAAGCGGTCGGCGAGTTCGTACTGGAGGGGGATGTCGCGCCGGTCGTAATGGGCCATGGTGCTCTGCCCCTTGGCCGCGATCCAGTCGTTCCACCAGCCGTTCGCGCGGGCCTGCACCCCGTCGGCGAAGCCGTGCGGCAGGGAGCCGAGGTACTGGATGTCGCCCTCCGGCCGTCCGGCGTCGACCGCCGCCTGCCGTGCGGAGAACGGCAGGACGGCCGGACCGCCGGCGCGGGGCTGCTCGAACACTCCGGCGCCGTCGGGCAGTCGCAGCGCTCCCCTGTCGCCGAATCCGCGCACACCTCTGAGCGTGCCGAAGTAGTTGTCGAAGGAACGGTTCTCCTGCATCAGCACGATGACGTGCTCGACCGCGCGGAGGCCGCCGCGCGGCATGGGGGCGGCCATGGCCGTCAGGAGGGAGGGAGGCAGGACGGAGAGCGCGGAGCCTGCGGCGAGCGTGCCGAGGACCTTGCGGCGTGAGAAGTCGGGCATGCCGGGGAGGCTAGGACGAGACACGGCACCTCCAAAACCCGTCACGCCAGGGGTTCGCCGACTGTTCACGCCCGGGACTTCTACGAAATCCGCAGGTCAAGGGCATGATCACGAGAGCGGTGGCGGATCGTTCCGGCGCGGCCTCGGGCAGGAGCGTCGCGGTCCCCGCGACCTTCGCGGGGACCGGGGACGGGAGACTGAGGACCGGGGCCGGGTCGGTGGAGCACCGGCGGGCGCCGGGACCGGCTCGGCTCGGCTCGACTCACAGATAGCGGAGGAGGGGCAGCACCGCGGTCTCCCGTGCGCGCTGGAGCAGCGAGCGCCGCTTCCAGCGGTCCCGGCGGATCAGTTCGCTGGATTCGAGGTCCTCGTCGTAGTGCGCGTCGAGGGTGGCGGTGAAGTCGGCGTCCATGACGGCGAGCATGACCTCCTCGTCGTGGTCGAGGGAGCGACGGTTGAAGTTCGTGGATCCGACCAGGGACACCACGCCGTCCATGGTCATGATCTTCGCGTGCATCATGGTCGGCTGGTACTGGTGGATGCGCACGCCGCACGCCGTCAGCGCCTCGTAGCGGTGCTGGCCCGCGAGCCGGCACACCCTCTTGTCCGTGTGGGGGCCGGGCAGCAGGATCTCGACCTCCACGCCTCGGCGGGCCGTGGCGCAGAGCAGCTCGACGAAGTAGTCGTCGGGGGCGAAGTAGGCGGTCGCCAGACGGATCCGCTCCTCGGCCGATTCGAGGATCACGCGCATCAGGGTCTGCATGTCCTGCCAGCCGAAGGCGGCCGAGCCGCGGACGACCTGCACGATGGCGCTCCCGCTCGGGCGGTGGCTCACGAACCGGTCGCGCTCGTCGAAGAGTTCCGTGTGGCATTCGGCCCAGTTCTGGGCGAAGGCCGCGGCGATGCCGTCCACGGCGGGGCCCCGGACCTCGACGTGCGTGTCCCGCCACTCGCTGGAGTCGCGCGCGTCACCGCACCACTCCTCGGCGATCCCGACGCCTCCGGTGAAGGCGGTCTGCTCGTCGATCACGAGGACCTTGCGGTGGCAGCGGTGGTTCTGCTTCAACGGCGAGAGGTGGAGGGGCTTGCGGAACCAGGCGACCTCGACCCCGGCCTCGCTCATCCGGTCCAGGAGGTCCCGCTCGATGAGGCGGCTGCCGAACCCGTCCAGCAGCAGCCTCACCCGCACGCCCGCGCGGGCCCGGTCGGACAGGGCGGCGGCGAAACGCCGCGCGATGTCGCCTCGCCAGTAGACGAAGGTCATCATGTCGACGGTGTGGCGGGCCTTGCCGACCGCGTCCAGCATGGCGGCGAAGATCTCGTCCCCGTTGCGCAGGGGGCGCACGGAGTTGCCCTCGGTCGCCGCGACGCCGATGAGGCGCTCCAGGCGCCGGCGTATGCGTTGGATCCGTTCCTCTGCCGGGTCGCTTTCCGCGGTGTCGGGCGTGGACCCGCCCCGCGACGGCTCTCTGTCAGGCATACAGCTGTTCTCCTTCTGCTCCTCGGTCGGGACGTGTGCGCCCAGGACTCCGTCCGACGGCGTACAGGCCCCGACGCCTGTCCCCTCCGCGAGCACGGAACGGCTCCCCCTCACAGGGGGAGCCGTCGGCCCACGGGCGGGGTCGGTCCGCTCAGGCGTGACGGTGGTGACGCCGGTCCCCCGTGACCGGTCGACGGACGGCCGGGAGGATGGCCGGGCCGACGATCGCGGCGACCTTGACGATGCCCATGTGCTTCTCCTGCCCGACAGCCGACGTGTGTGTCAGGTGACGTCTTCGCCCTCCTGACGATTGCAAACGTCCCGATCGAACGATCGTCGCGAGGCCGGTACCGACGGGCGCCGCAGGGCCACCTCCGGCGCAGGAGGGGGAAGGCCGTCCGGGCGGGCACGGGCCGGGGCGGGCGCGGGGCACCTGCGATCGGACGGGGTCGCCGGTACGACGTGGATGTCGTGGACGTCCTGGCGGGTCTCGCGGACGGGTCGGGCGCGGGCCGACCCGACGGATCTCGGGTCAGCGGGCCCGCCGGATGCGGATCGGACCCTTGGCCTCGCCCGGTGCGATCGGACGGCCGCGCTGGGTGATCTCGACCTCCCCCTCGTCGACCAGGTGGCGGGCCGCGAGGCGGGCCGGCTCCATCAGGGCGCGCCAGCCGTCGTCGTCCCCCTCGTACGCGGCGCGTGCCGCGTCGGACGGACAGATCGACGCGCCTGGTGCACGGTGCCGCAGCAGCCTGAGGATCGTCTGCTCCAGGCGCCATACCGTCTTCCTGTCCGGCTCCGTCACCTCTTCAGTCTCCACGATCCCCCGGGTCGCGCGACCGGCCGGCGTCCCCGGCGTGGAGCATGGCTTCGGTGCCAGCATCGGCATCGGCATCGGCGGGGGCACGTCGGGCGGGTCGGGCGGGTCAGTCCTCGGGCGGGACGCAGAGGACGGGGACCGTGGACATGTGCAGGAGTTTGTGGGGTGTCGAGCCGAGGAGCGCGCCGCGCATCGGGCTCTCGCCCCAGCTGCCGACCACGATGACGCGGGCGGCGTAGCGGTTCGCCGCCTCGATGAGGGCCTGGGCGGGCTTCTCGTCGATCACCTCGACGACGGTCGGTACGCCCGCCCGGTCGGCCTCCGCGACCGCGTGCTCCAGGCCGGTGCGGCCGGCCTGGCGGATGGCCTCGTGATGGGAGGCGTACTCCTCGCCCGTGGGGCCGGGTGCCGCGGCGCCGTAGACCAGGACGAGCCGTTCGTCGAAGGCGGCGGCCACCTCGACGGCGATGCGCAGCGCCCGGGCGGCTCCGGGGGATTCGTCGTAGCCCAGAACGACCGACATCTCAGGACTCCTTGCCGTGGCCGGGTCCGTGGCCGTGGACCAGGTCGGGGTCGGCCACGCCGGGGCGCTCGCGCCAGAACGCCGGGGACCGCAGGCGCCACACGAGCATGACGACCACGCCGGTGGCGGCGATGCCGATGCCGATGACGAGCGGGGGGCCGAGCCCGAACCACGACGTGCCGCTGTACGAGTTCTCCGGGTCCGCCATGTCGGAGACCGACCGCACCAGGAGCCACGCCAGCAGGCCCGCGCCGACCAGGGGGCCGAGCCCGATCAGCAGGAAGTTGTGGACGCTCTCCAGGAGGTGGCGGCGGTAGTAGACGGCGCAGGCCAGGCCGGTGAGGGCGTAGTAGAAGGAGATCAGCAGCGACAGCGCGGTGAGGGAGTCGAACAGGGCGTTCTCGCTGATCTGGCTGACCACGAGGTACCAGGCGATGGCGATGCCGGCCACCCACCAGGTGCTGACGTCGGGGGTGCGGAAGCGCGGGCTGATGTGGCCGTAGTGCGCGGGGAGCGCGCGGCGGCGGGCCATGGACAGCGCGGTGCGCGAGGCCGGGATGATGGTGGTCTGGGTGGAGGCGATGGCCGAGGTGGAGACGGCGAGCAGCAGGATCCAGTCCCAGCCGCCGAGGACGTCCCCGGCGAGCTGGGCGAAGATGAACTCCTCCTCGCCCGCGTTCTCCGACAGGAAGGCGGGGCCGGCGTACGCCACGACCGCGAATCCCACGGACACGTAGGTCACGAGGAGGACGACGGTCGACCAGAGCCCCGCCTTCCCGGGCGCGCTGGCGGAGTCCTTGACCTCCTCGGTCAGGTTGACCGCCGATTCCCAGCCCCAGTAGATGAAGACACCGAGCAGCAGCCCGCCGGTCAGCGCGGCGCCGCCGGCGCCGAACGGATTGAGCCAGCTGAGTTCCGGATCGGCCGACGGGTGCTTGCTGGTGCCGTTGTAGACGGCGTAGAGCGCCACGGCGACGAAGATCAGCAGGCAGGCGACCTGCGCCAGGATGAGGACGTTCTGCACCTTGGCCGACAGCTCGGTGCCGATGACGCACACGGCGGTCATCACCAGGATCAGCAGCACGGTGAGCAGTTGGCGTACGAAGGTGTTGTCCACCCAGCTGTCGAGGCCGACGGCCATCAGGGCGAAGCTCACGGCGACGTCGGCGAGCGAGCCGACGACCAGGACGCCGGTCATCGCGATGGCCCAGCCGCCGAGCCAGCCGGCCCAGGGGCCCATGGCCCGGGTGACCCAGGAGAAGGTCGTCCCGCAGTCCTGGTCGACCTTGTTGAGGTAGTAGAACGCCGAGGCGATCAGCAGCATCGGCACGAAGGACGCGACCATCACGCCCGGCGCGTAGATGCCGACGAGGGCGACGATCGGGCCGATGACGGCCGCGAGCGAGTACGCGGGGGAGGTGGAGTTGAGCCCGATGACGAGCGCGTCGACGAAGCCGATGGCATTGGACTTCAGACCTACGGGGCGCTCCGGGGGCGCGGCATCCTCGGCGGCCATGTTCCCTCGCTCTCGACGAGCCAGTCAGAACAGCGAGACCTACGCCTTCATCGTAGGGAGGCTCGACCGGTCGCGCATGTGCCACCGGCCGTCCTGACCGCTTCCCCGGTGCCGCCCGGTCGCATCCCCGGGGCGGGACGGTCGCTTCCCGACCGCTTCCCGGGTGCCGCCCGGTCGTTTCCCGGGGTGGGACGGCCCGTGCCCGGACCGGTGGGCACCGGTCCGGGCACGGGCGGCGGCGGGGTGGCGCGGGGGCGCTATCCCGCCGCCAGGGCCGAGGTCGCAGGGAGCGCTACCCCGCCGCCAAAGCCGAGGTCGGCGGCTGGCGGGAGGCGCGGACCGCCGGGTAGAGGCCCGCGACCGTGCCGATCGCGAGCGTCGCGGCGAAGCCGGCGCCCGCCGCCCACGGCGGGACCACCCAGGGCAGTCCGCCGGTGGAGGCGTACACGCCCGTCGCCGCCGCGCCCAGGGCCACCCCGGCGACGCCGCCGAGGCCGGAGAGCATCAGGGACTCGGTGACGAACTGGATGCGGATCTGGCCCCTGGTCGCGCCGAGCGAGCGGCGGAGGCCGATCTCGTGGCGGCGTTCGAGGACCGAGATGATCATCGTGTTGGCGACGCCCACGCCCCCGACGAGGAGGGCGATCCCGCCGAGCCCGAGGAGCAGGGTGGAGAAGGCGCCCTCGGTCGCCGCCTTCGCCTGCAGCGCCTCCGACGGGTCGCTCACCGCGACGTTCTGCGGGTTGCGCGGGTCGATCGTCGGGGCGAGGAGCCGCTGGACCTGGCGGACGGAGGCGTCCGTGGACCGCTCGTACACCGCCGTGGGGTGGCCGTCGAAGCCCAGGAGGCTCTGGGCGCTCTCCCAGCCGACGAGCGCGGAGCGCTCGATCTCGGGGGCGAGCGGGAGGGGGGCGAGGATGCCGGCGACGGTGAAGTAGCGGTCGCCGATCCAGACCTGCCGGCCCGGCCGGTCGATGCCGAGGCGTTCGGCGGCGACGTGTCCGAGGACCACGGCCGGATAGCGGCCGTTGGCGGCGTTCAGCCAGGTGCCGGACGCCGTCGTGCCGCGCAGCACGCCGAGGAGCCCCTCCGTCGCCGCCTTCACGGCGATCCCGCCGGTCTCCTCCTCCGGGATCAGACGCGAGCGGCGCACCGAGTGCCGGAGATCCCCCGTCGCGCCCGCCCGCTCCACGCCCTCGATGCGTCCGACCATCCCGACGGCGTCCTTGGGCAGCTTCACCTCCTGGCCGCTGAACATCCCCTCGCCGGGCTCGGCGACCAGCATGTTGGTGCCGAGCGCGTCGAGCCGCTGGAGCAGCTGCGCCTGGCTGGACGCCGAGATGCCGACGACCGCGATCATCGTCGCGATGCCGATGGCGATGCCGAGCGCAGACAGGACGACCCGCACGGGGCGGCTGCGCAGCCCCGCCGAGCCGACGTGCAGGACGTCGCGCGGGCTGAGCCGGCGGGCCCTGAGGGTCACGGACCGGCGTCCGGGCGCCGCGGGGGCGTGGTCCTTCCTGCGCCTGCCGCGCATCACACCACGACCTTTCCGTGCGCGGAGTCGGCGACGACCCGGCCGTCCCGGATCCCGACCCGGCGGGGCAGGCGCTGCGCGATCTCCAGGTCGTGGGTGATGACGGCGATCGTGGCGCCCTCCTCGTTCAGGGTGCGCAGCAGTTCCATGACCGCCTCTCCGGACGCCGTGTCCAGCGCTCCGGTGGGTTCGTCGGCGAGGAGCAGGTCAGGCGCTCCGACGATCGCGCGGGCGATCGCGACGCGCTGCTTCTGGCCGCCGGACAGCTCGTGCGGCCGGTGCCGGGCGCGGTCGGCGAGGCCGACCCGGGCCAGCGCCTCGGCGGCGAGCGCGCGGCGGCGGGACCGGGGCAGGCCGGAGTACAGGAGTCCTTCGGCGACGTTGTCGACGGCGGAGACGCCCGGGGCCAGGTGGAAGGCCTGGAAGACGAAGCCGATGTGGCGGGCGCGCAGCGCGGACAGCTTCCGGTCGGTGAGCGCGGCGATGTCGTGGCCGGCGATCGCGACGGTGCCGGTGGTGGGCCGGTCGAGGGTGCCGACGATGTGCAGGAGGGTCGACTTGCCGGAGCCGGAGGGACCGACGATGCCGACGAGCTCGCCCTCCTCCACGGTGAGGTCGACGCCGTCGAGCGCGCGGACGCCGCCCGCGTACTCCTTGACGACGTGCCGCAGCTCGACGACGGGCGTCCGGGAGGCCGGCGAGGCCAGGGCCGGTGTCGGTGCTTGTGCCGGTGCCGGTGCTGGTGCTGGTGCCGGTGCTTGTGCCGGTGCTCGCTCCGGACGTCCGGGCCGGGCGGCCGGTCCGGGGCCGGAGCCGAGGACGGGATCGTGGCCGGAGCCGAGGCCGGAACCGGAGCCGAAGTCGGAGCCCGAGCCGAAGTCGGAACCGGAGCCGAAGTCGAAGCCCGAGCCAGGGCCCGGTACGGGGTGGGGCGTGCCGGTCATCAGGACGGCACCCCGACCTTCGCGCCCGCGCTCAGGCCGTCGCCGCTGACCTCGACCCTGCCCCGGGCGAACATGCCGAGCTCGACCCTGACGTCCCGGGTCGTGCCGTTCTCCACGACCTGGACGCCGAATCCGCCGTCGGGGAGGGCGAGGAGGGCGTTGACGGGGACGGAGAGGACGTCCCTGCGGGTCTCGCCGGTGAGCTCGACGGTGACCGGGGACTGGTCGACGCCCTTGACCTCGCCCGGGTCGTCGAAGGAGACGGTGACGTCGATCTTCGGGGTCTTGTCCTGCGGGTCGTCGCCCGCCGTCGCGGTCCTGCCGACGGCGGTCACTCTGCCCGGCAGCCGCGTCCCGTCGGGGAGCGTCACCGTGACCTTGGTGCCGGTCCTCGCGGTCGCGGCCTCGGCGGCCGGGACGTCGAAGGTGACGACCCGCTCGGAGCCGGTCACGGTGAGGACGGGGGTGCCGGTGGCGAGGCGGTCGCCGGGGGCGATCCGCCCCTGGCCGCCCGCGCCGGCGTCCGGGCCCGCCTCCTTGACCCGTACGGCGCTGCCCGCGAAGGCGATCCGGTCCGGGCCGACGGTGCCGGTCTGCTTCAGGTCGTGGGACTTCTGCCAGCGCTTGACCGCCGCCGCGGTCCTGTCCGTGTACTCCTCGTCGACGTCGAAGCCGGTGTGGCCGAGCGCGGCGAGGTTCTCCTCCAGCTGCCGCACGTCCTTGCCCTTGTCGCCGGCCTTCAGGGTCCGGTACATGGGCTCGTCGCCGTACATGAGCCGGACGGCCTCGCCGTCGACCTCGTACAGCCGCTCGTCGCGCTCCACGACGGAGCCGGCCGGGGCGAGCCAGGTGAGGGTGCCGCCGGGGCCGCCCGCGTTGATCTTCCGCTCCCCCAGGTGCCCGAGCGTGCCGTCGCGCGAGGAGCTGTCCGTGAGGTCGCCGCGGGTGACCGGCGCCGTGGCGGGCGGCGGCCCCTTGGTGTCCGTGTCGCCCGCCGGTGCCTTCGACGGGGTCGCGAGGGCGGTGACGGCGACGCCGCCGCCCGTGAGGGCGAGGAGCGTCACGAGGGCGAGCCAGAGCCGGCGCCGCCCCAGGGGCCGTGCCCCGCCGGCACGGGGGTCCGGCATGCCGGCGGCTCGGGGGTCCGACGTGCCTTCGGTGCGGAGGTCTGGCGTGCCTTCGGCGCGCGGGTCCCATGTGCCTTCGGTGCGGGGGTCAGGTGCGCCGCCGCTCATCGGCCGACGCCTTCGCACGCCTTCATGGCCTTCTCGAACTTCTGCTTCTCCGCGCCCTGCGGTATCGGCATGGCCTTCTGGGCCCCGCCGTCGAAGCTCGGGTCGGGCATGTTGAAGCCGTTCTCACGCATGCACTTCGCGTACGCGAGCGCCTTGTCCTTGTCGGCCTGCGTCGGCTCCTTGCCGAACCCGGCGCCGCCGGCCTTGTCCGCGCAGGCCTTGAACGCCTTCTCCATCTTCTCCTTCGACATGCCGTCGCCGCCGATGGTGAGCCCCACCCCCTGCTCGCCCGGCTTCGGCTCGGGCACGTCGAGGCCCTGCTCACGCAGGCACTTGCGGTGCTCGAAGGCCTGGTCGGCCTTCTTGCCCGCGTCGCTCGCGCCTCCTTCGTCCTTCCCGCCCGCCCCGGAGCCCGAGCAGGCGGTGGCGAAGAGGGCGAGGGCCGCGGCCAGGGAAGGGGCGGCGGCCGTCCGGATGATCCGTCGAATCGTCATGGGGGGACAGTGCCGCGCGGGGGTGTTTCGGTTCTCTCAGCGGTTTCGTTTACATCGGCGAAAGGTCCGTTTCGGATACACAGGGGGCATGCGCGTACTGGTGGTGGAGGACGAGGCGTTCCTCGCGGAGATGATCGCGGAAGGGCTGCGCCGGGACGCGCTCGCCGTGGACGTGGCACCCGACGGGCTCGAAGCCCTGCGGAAGCTCCGGCTGGGGGAGTACGACGTCCTCGTCCTCGACCGGGACCTGCCGGGGATCCGCGGCGACGAGGTGTGCCGCCGGGTGGTCGAGCAGCGGCTGATGACCCGGATCCTGATGCTGACGGCGGCGGGCACCCTGCGGGACCGGGTCGAGGGCCTCGGGCTCGGCGCGGACGACTACCTGGCCAAGCCCTTCGCGTACGACGAACTGCTCGCCCGCGTCCTTGCCCTCGGCCGCCGCACCAGGCCCGCGCTGCCGCCGGTCCTCGAGCGGGCCGGGATCGTCCTGGACACCGCCCGCCGCCAGGCGAGCCGCGACGGCCGGCACCTCCACCTCTCCCCCAAGGAGTTCGGCGTCCTGGAGGAGCTGCTGCGGGCCGAGGGCGCGGTGGTGAGCGGCGAGGACCTGATCGAGCGGGTCTGGGAGGAGCACACCAGCTACCGCACGAACGCGGTGCGGGTGACGCTCAGCAAGCTCCGCGCCAAGCTCGGCGAGCCACCGGTGGTGGAGACGGTGCCGGGCGCGGGCTACCGGATCGTGCCGTGAGCGGGCGGCGGGACGGACGCGGGGAGCGCGGCGAGGGCGACGCACCCGGGGAGCACGGCGTACGGGGCGGGCGCGGCGCACCCGGCGGGGGCGCGGGCGAGGCGGGGGTCGGGGTGCGCGGGCGGCTCGCCGCGCGGTGGCGGTCGCGGCGGGGGCCGGCCGGAGCCTCGGGTGCGGGGGTCCCCGGCGCCGTGGCCGGACGGCTGCTGCCGTTCCGCAGCGAGCGGGCCCGGCTGACGGCGCTCTACGCCGCGCTGCTCGTGCTCGCCGGATCGCTGCTCACGGGCGTCGTGTACGCGCTGGTGCGGGAGGGCATGTACTCGTCGATCAGCATGGCCGTGACCACCGCCGTCCCGGCGCGGCGCCTCGACGGGCCGACGGCCCCGTGGGAGACGACCCTGCCCACCGGTCTGCCGAGCGTCGCGCCCGCGAGCCCCCTGCCCCGTCCGGGGCTCGGTGTCCAGCCGGGTGAGGCGCTGGCCATCACACGGACGGTGAGCGACGCGGCGGAGTCCGCCGCGCTCGAACGGCTGCTGACCGTCTCCGTCGCCGTGCTCGTCTGCTACGCGGTCCTGTCGGTCGCGCTCGCCTGGTGGACGGCGGGCCGGGTGCTCCGGCCGATCGCCGTCATCACGGACACGGCCCGCCGCCTCTCCGGGGAGAACCTGCACGAGAGGATCGCCCTCGACGCGCCGCCCGGCGAGCTCAAGCGGCTCGCCGACACCTTCGACGGGATGCTCGGCCGGATGGAGCGGCTGGTCTCCGCCCAGCAGCGGTTCGCCGCCAACGCCGCGCACGAGCTGCGCACCCCGCTCGCCGTCCAGCGGGCGGCCGCCGAGATCGGGCTCGCGGGCGACCCGCCGCCCGAGCGGGTGGCGCGGATGCGGGCGAAGCTGATCGAGGTCGCGGACGGCAGCGAGCGGATCATCGAGGGCCTGCTGCTCCTGGCCGCCTCCGAGCAGGGCCTCAAGGAGCGCGGGACCGTCGCGGTGGACGAGCTCGCGCGACGGGCGGCGGGCGCGCTGGCCGACGAGGCGGCGGAGCGGGGCGTGACCCTCGACGTGCGGGCGCTGCCGCTGGACGTGGAGGGGGACCCGGTGCTCCTGGAGCGGCTGCTGCACAACCTGGTGGCGAACGCGGTGCGGCACAACGTCCCGCGCGGCCGGGTCGAGGTGCGTACCGGCCCGGGCACCGGGATCGAGGTGTCCAACACCGGCCCGGTCGTCCCGCCCGACACCGTCGCGCTGCTCTTCGAGCCCTTCCGCCGGCTGAACGAGCGCACCCACGCGCCGGGAGAGGGCGCGGGCCTCGGTCTGTCGATCGTCGACGCGATCGCCCGCGCGCACGGCGCCACCGCTACGGCGACGGCGCATCCGGAGGGCGAGGGCGGCGGGCTGACCGTGCGGGTGGCGTTCTGACCGGCCGCCCCCGACGCGCCGCCCGGCTCCGGGTCGGCCCGTCCCGTCCCGTCCCACGGTGGCCCGCTGCTTCGAGGACCTCTCCGCGGACGGCGACGGTCCGGACCGGCCCGGACGGCTGACCGTCCCGACCGCCCGGCGGGCTGTCGGTCCGGACCGCCCGGGTGGCCGCCCCGCCACGGCCCCTGTCAGCGGTCGGTGCGGACGACCACGACGAGGGTGCGGGGGCCGTGGACGCCCTCCACGCGTTCGAGTTCGATGTCGGAGGTGGCCGACGGACCGCTGATCATGGTCGTCGGACGCTCGGGCACCAGCCGTGCCAGCGCCTCCGGGAGGCCCACGGTGACCTGGGAGAGGTCCACGACGCAGACGTGGACGTCGGGGACGAGGGTGAGCGCGCGCCGGCCCTGGCCGGAGGAGCCGTCGAGGAAGATCGTGCCGGTCTCGGCGCAGGTCACGGCCGAGGCCGTCACGACCGCGTCGAGCTCCGCCAGGGACGGGGCGGGGACGTCGGGGCGGTCCTCGACGAGGTCGCCGGTCCAGTCGGCGAGCCAGGCGGGGTCGAGGCCCTCGGGGACGCCGACCCGGTCGGCGCCGAGGCCGGTCAGCACCTCGGCGAGGGTCGCGGCGGTCCCGGTCGCGGCGCAGGTGCGCACCCGTGCCTTGTAGTCGACGAGGCGGTCGGTGAGGAGGGCGAGGCGGTCCGCGCCGGGCAGCTCGCGTCCGCGCCGGTAGGCGCGGGGGACGGTGACGGCGGGGCGGGGGGCGAGCGCGAGCGCGTCCCGCACCCGGCCGAGGACGGTCTCCCGGGCGTTCATCGCTCCTCCTCGGGGGTGTCGGTGGCCGTGCGGTGGTCTTCTTCCGTGGGGTGGTCGGCGGCCGTGCGGTGGTCGTCCTCCGTGCGGCGGCCGGCGGCCGCGCGCTGCTCGCCTTCCGTGGGGTGGTCGGCGGCCGCACGGGGATCGGCGGCGGCACGGTGGTCCGCGGCAACGCGATGGTCGGCGGCCGCCGCTTCGAGGGCGCTCCGGCCCTCCTCGGAGGCGTACCAGGCACGGAAGGTGCGGCGGGGCGGGGCGGGGATGTCGCGACTGTCGGTCCAGCCCGCGAGCGGGGGCGGCAGGTGGGAGATCTTCCCGTCCCGGCCGGCGGCGATCCGGCCGACGACGGCGGCGCGCTGGGCCGTCGTGTAGAGCTTCGGGCGGCCCATGACGGCGGCGGCGGCCTTCATGGCGAGCCGTTCCGCGCCGCGGCCGGTGCGTTCGGTGGTCTGGTGGCGGAGCTCCACCAGCAGCGAGGGGATGTCGATCTTGACCGGGCAGGCGTCGTAGCAGGCGCCGCAGAGGGTCGAGGCGTACGGGAGCGAGGCGTTGGGGTCGTCCTTCGCGGCGTGGGTCCCGGCGAGCTGGGGGGTGAGGACGGCGCCGATGGGCCCGGGGTAGGTGGAGCCGTACGCGTGGCCGCCGACCCGCTCGTAGACCGGGCAGACGTTCAGGCAGGCCGAGCAGCGGATGCAGTGGAGGGCTTCGCGGCCGATCGGGTCGGCGAGGGCGGCGGTGCGGCCGTTGTCGAGGAGGACGAGGTGGAAGTCCTGCGGTCCGTCGCCCGGGGTGACCCCGGTCCACAGGGTGGTGTACGGGTTCATCCGCTCGCCGG
This sequence comes from Streptomyces sp. NPDC014861, assembly GCF_043081625.1. NCBI lineage: Bacteria > Bacillati > Actinomycetota > Actinomycetes > Kitasatosporales > Streptomycetaceae > Streptomyces > Streptomyces sp. NPDC014861. The sequence goes on along the minus strand of NZ_JBIBWV010000003.1, from coordinate 548,343 downwards.
TCGACGAGCGGGGCAGGAGCTGGAGGAAGACCTCGAGGTCGGAGTAGCGGGGCAGGACCTTCTCGATGCCCATGACGGTGATGAGCGTCCTGGGGAGGGTCAGGCACATCCGGCCGTTGCCCTCGGACTCGACGACCGACAGGGTGCCGGTCTCGGCGATCCCGAAGTTGGCGCCGGAGACGGCGACGGGGACCGTCATGAACTTCTCGCGCAGGTACGCCCGCGCGGCGGCGGCCAGTTCGGCGGGGACGGAGCCGAGGCCGGGGTCGACGCCGGGGATCCCTTCGAGGAAGATCCGGCGGATCTCCTCGCGGTTGCGGTGGATGGCGGGGACCAGGATGTGGGAGGGCTTGTCGTCGGCGAGCTGCACGATGAGTTCGGCGAGGTCGGTCTCGTGGGCGGTGACGCCCTGGCTCTCCAGGTGCTCGTTGAGCCCGATCTCCTGGGTGGCCATGGACTTGACCTTGATCACCTCGCGGCTGCCGGTGGCCGCGACGAGCTCGGTCACCAGGGCGTTCGCCTCCGCCGCGTCCCGGGCCCAGTGCACGGTGCCGCCGGCCTCGGTGACCTTCGCCTCCAGCTGCTCCAGGAGTTCCGGCAGCCGGCTCATCGCCTCCTCCTTGACGGCGGCGCCCGCGGCGCGCAGCTCCTCCCAGTCGGGGAGCTCGGCGGTGACGGCGAGCCGCTTGGCGCGGATGGTGCGGGTGGCCCGGTGGAGGTTGTCGCGCAGCTGGTCGTTGCCGAGTTCGCGCGCCGCGGCCTCGGGGAAGGCCCGCTCGCCCCGGAGGTTCCCCTCGCCGTAGGGGGAGCGGGGCGGGGGTGCGGGCATGCCGAGGAAGGTGCTGCTCATGAGGTGGTCTCCAGCGGTGCGTACGGAGCGGTACGGGTGGCGGCGAGGATCTCGGCGAGGTGGAGCGTGCGGGTGGCGGAGCGGATCCGGGACAGCCCGCCGCCGATGTGCATCAGGCAGGAGGAGTCCCCGGCCGTGCAGACCGCCGCGTCCGTCGCCGTGATGTGGTCGAGTTTGTCGCGCAGCATGGCGGTGGAGGTGGCGGCGTTCTTGAGGGCGAAGGTGCCGCCGAAGCCGCAGCAGGCGTCCGCCTCGGGGAGTTCGACGAGGTCGATGTCCTCCACCGCCCGCAGCAGCCGGAGCGGTTTGTCCCCGACGCCGAGCATCCGCAGGGAGTGGCACGTCGGGTGGTAGGTGACGCGGTGCGGGAACCAGGCGCCGACGTCGGTGGCGTCGAGGACGTCGACCAAGAACTCGGAGAGTTCGTACGTCTTGGCCTTCACGACCGCGACTCCGGCGCGCAGGACGGCGTCGCCGTACCGTTCGGCCACGAGTCCGTGCTGGTGCCGGACGGAGCCGGCGCAGGATCCCGAGGGCATGACGACGGCCTCGATCGAGGGGTCGCCGAACTGGTCGGCGAAGTTCCTCACGAGGGGGACGGGCTCGCGCTGGTAGCCGGTGTTGACGTGCATCTGCCCGCAGCAGGTCTGGTCGGGCGGGAAGACGATCTCGTGGCCCAGGCGGGTGATCAGCAGGGCGGTCGCCCGGACCGCGTCGGGGAACAGGGTGTCCCCGAGACAGGTGGCGAAGAGGCCGATGCGCATGCTTCCTCCGGGGCGGGGGCGATTTATGGTCCGACCATACGTGGGCCGACCGCCCACGCCAAGATCTGACCACAATATGGTCGGACCTTTATAGCGCCGAGAGGGTGCCGGACGGAGGTACGGGCCGGCCGGCGGGTCGGACCGCCGGCCGGCCCCTCGCCTCAGCGGGCGGTGCCCTCCGGGCGGGACGAGACGAAGGCTCCGTGGAAGCCGCGGATGTGCCGCTCGACGAGGTCGGCCGCCGCGCCGCCCTCGCCCGCGCCGATGAGCCGCAGGAGTTCCGCGTGGTCGGCGTTGAGCGCGCGGGCGGTCGCAGGCCAGTCGTCGAGCTTCCGCCCGGCGTCGAGGATGAGGGCGCGCACGGACTCCCGTACGGCGGCGGTGAGCGTGGACACCAGGTGGTTCCCCGAGCAGCGGGCGAGCAGCACGTGGAAGGCGGTGTCGAGCTCGTTGAACCGCTCCGCGTCGGACTCCGCTCCGGCCATCTCGGCCAGCAGCGCCTCCGCCGCCTCGAAGTCCTCGGCGCGCCCCGCCCGCGCCGCCGCCTCGACGCTGGAGCGCTCCAGGACGACGCGGGCCTCCAGCACGTCCTCCAGGCCGTAGCTGCCGAGGGCCAGGTGCAGCCGGAGGACCCGCCCCACGGCGTCGTCGGGCTCCCGGACGATCCGGGCGCCCGCGTCCGGGCCGCGGCCCACCTGGGCGACGAGGACGCCGATCGTCTCCAGCACCCGCAGCGCCTCGCGCAGCGCCGACCGGCTCACGCCGAGGGCCGCCGCGAGTTCGCGCTCCGGCGGCAGGCGGTCGCCCGCCTTGAGCTCCCCGGCCAGCAGCTGCCGCTCGACGGCCTCCAGGACCAGCTCGTGCGTCCGCGACTGCCGTACCGGTCGCCATGGGGTCGTCACAGGCCCCTCCCCTCTCACCGACGGGGCCACACACCCCTTGCTCCTTCCTCATTATGGTCCGACCTCACGCACCGGTCGGCCCGCCGGGCCGCGCCGCACCCGCCTCGGCCTCCCCACCCATACTGCCCGACGGATGCGCGATTCATGCAGATTGATTGCTTGAAGATATCCATGAAGCCATCATTCCGAGCATCTCTTGACACCGGGCGGAGCCGCCGCCAGAGTCGTGCCCCATCGAGCCCGCCTTCGCCCCGAGGAGCGCCATGCCCAAGTTCCCTTCCGTCTCGCGTCGTTCGCTCATGGGGGGTGCGGTCGCCACCGGAGCGGCCATGGCCGGGCTCGGCGCGACGGCGCCGACGGCGGCCGCGGCGCCGCCGGGCGGCACGCCCCGCCGCCGGCCCGGACAGAAGACGATGATCAACGTCGCGTACGACGCCCACCGCACCGTCCGGGTCGGCGTCATCGGCCTCGGCAACCGGGGCAGCGGCATGACACTGGGCTGGGCCGCGGTGCCGGGCTGCGTCGTGACCGCCGTGTGCGACGTCCGGGCCGACCGGGCCAGGCGGACCGCCGACCAGCTCGTCGCCCAGGGCAAGCCCCGCCCGGCCGAACTCGGGGGCGGCGCCGCCTCGTTCGAGCAGCTCCTGAGGCGTGACGACGTGGACCTCGTCTACATCGCCACCCCTTGGGAGTTCCACTACGAGCAGGGCAGGGCCGCCCTCCTCGCCGGCAAGCACGTCATCGTCGAACTGCCCATCGCCACCGGGCTCGACGAGCTCTGGGACCTCGTCGACACCTCCGAGCGCACCCGCCGGCACCTGATGCTCGCGGAGAACTGCAGCTACGGCCGGAACGAGCTGGCCATGCTGAAGATGGCGCACGAGGGCATGTTCGGCGAGATCACCAACGGCCACGGCGGCTACCTGCACGACCTGCGCGCGCTGCTGTTCTCCGACACGTACTACACCGACAGCTGGCGGCGGCTCTGGCACACCCGCAGCACCGCCTCCTTCTACGCCATGCACGGCCTCGCGCCGATCGCCGCCGCCATGGACATCAACCGCGGGGACCGGATGACCACCCTGCGCGCCACGGCCACCGAGGCCAAGGGGCTCGCGGACTACCGGGCCCGCTTCGTGGACCGCTCGCACCCCTCCTGGAACGAGACCTACGTCAACGGCGACCTCGTCACCTGTCTCATCGACACGGCGCAGGGCCGCGTGATCCGGGCCGAGCACGACGTCAGCTCGCCCCGGCCGTACAGCCGCATCAACACCCTCGCCGGCAGCCGGGGCATCTTCGAGGACTACGCGGGCGTGGTCTCCTCCGGCGGCGGGCGCGTCTACGTGGAACCGGACCACGGCGGCCATTCCTGGCGGGACTTCGGGTCGTACCGCAAGGAGTTCGACCACTGGCTGTGGAAGAAGATCGGCGACGACGCCGCGAACAACGGCGGGCACGGGGGCATGGACTACGTGCTCCAGTGGCGCACCGTGCAGCAGATGCGGGCCGGGATCGTCCCGGACATCGACGTCTACGACTCCGCCGCCTGGTGCGCGCCGGTCCCCCTGAGTGTCATGTCCCTGGCGAAGGAGGGCCGGCCGGTGGCCGTACCGGACTTCACCCGCGGCGACTGGGTCAACCTGCGCCTGGGCCTCGACTCCCGCCCCTCCGACATGCCGCCCGTCGCCTGACGCGCCGACCGCGATCCCCCTCACCAGGAGCAGAAGACATGAGACACCCCCGCCACTGGGGCACCGCCCTCAGAACCCTGGCCGCGGCCGTGACCGCCGTCGTGGCCCTCTCCCCCGCCTCCGCCTCCGCGCGGGCGGCGTCCGGCACGCCGGCCGGCGCGACGGCACCGAGGACGGAGGTCGCCGTCTCCGCCGTCGACCTCGACGGACCCGCGATCTCGACCGTGCAGGTCACGGTCAGGAACGCCGGACCCGACCGGCTGCGGTCACTGAAGGTCTCCTTCGCCGGACCGGTCGGCTGGGCGGTGCAGCCGGCGACGCAGACGGTGGACGGCACCTTCGCGGCCGGCGCCACGGCCCGGGCCACCTTCCGCATCCAGGTCCCCGAGCGCCGGCCCGGCTTCACCGTCCGCACCTTCACCGCGACGGCGACCTACCGGGGCGGTGACGGCGCCGGCACCGCCACGGGCACCCGCTCCGAGCTCAGCGGCACGCCGGTGGCCTCGCTCGCCGCCGCGTACAACAACGTCGCCGTCACGGACGAGGCCGACACCGCGCCGGGCGACTACGACGGCGAGGGCAACAGCTTCTCCGCGCAGAAGCTGGCCGCCGCCGGCCTCACCCGGGGCGGCGCGGTGAACGCCCTCGGTGCGCGTCTGACCTGGCCGGACGTCGCCCCCGGCAGCAAGGACAACGTCTCCTCCGCCGGCCAGGCCGTGACCCTCTCCGGCGCGGGCGGCAAGCTCGTGTTCCTCGGATCGGGCGTGGGCAGCGGCGCCACCGGCACCGCCACCGTGCACTACGCGGACGGCACCACCACCTCGGGCACGTTCGGCTTCCCGAACTGGTCCTTCGACCCCGCGAACGCCCACGGGGCGACCCTCGTCGCGTCGAGCGACGGGCGCAACCGGCCGAGCGGCTACGGCAACGCCGGCATCGCGTACCGCGTCTTCGCGCACTCGATCGCCCTCGACCCGGCCAAGCAGGTCTCCTTCGTCGTGCTGCCCGCCAACGCCGGCATCCACCTGTTCGACATGGCCCTCGCGCCCTGACATCCCCGTCGGCCCCCACCGGCGGGAAGACGCCGCGCCCCGCCTCCGTACCCGACGGAGGCGGGGCGCGCGGACGGCGCGGCAGAGCGGCCCGCCGGGGCGGCGCCGCTCGGCGGGGGGCGCGGCCGGCGTTCCGCGGGGCGGCGCCGCTCGGCCGCGGGGTCAGACCGTGACGACCTCGATCCCCGCCTCGGTGAAGCGGGCGGCCATGTCGGGGGCCAGACCCGTGTCGGTGACCAGCACGTCGACGCGGTCGAGGCCGCAGATGCGGGCGAAGGCCCGCTGGCCCACCTTGGTCGAGTCCGTCGCGAGGACCACCTTCCGGGCCCGCTCGGCGAAGAGCCGGCTGATGCCGGCCTCGTCCTCGTGCCGGGTCATCACCCCGAGCCGCGGATCCACGCCGTCGACACCGAGGACCGCGATGTCGAGCACCACCTGGTTCAGCACGCCCTCGGTGAGCGGACCCACCAGTTCGTACGTCGTCGGCCGGGCGACCCCGCCGGTGACGACGAGCTTGAACTGGGGGCGGACCGCCAGCTCGCCGGCGATGTTGAGCGCGTTGGTCACCACGGTGTACCGCGGCCCCGCCGGGGTCTCGTGCCGTTCCCCCGCGCCGTTGCCCGCGCGGAGCGCCAGCGCGCGGGCCACCTCCGTCGTGGTGGTGCCGCCGTTGAGTCCGACGACGTCCCCCTCCGCCAGGAGACCGACCACGGCCGTCGCGATCCGCTGCTTCTCGGAGGTGTGCCGCGAGGACTTGTAGCGCAGCGGGAGTTCGTACGAGACGCCGTGCGCCATCGCGCCGCCGCGCGTCCGGACCAGGAGCTTCTGCTCGGCGAGCTCGTCGAGGTCGCGCCGGATGGTGGCGGGCGACACGGCGACCGCGACGGCGGCCTCCTCCACGTCGAGTCTGCCGTCGGCCGCGAGCAGCTCCAGCAGCCTGCTCCATCGCTCCTGCTTGGACACGTGCCACATCCTTCTGGGTCCCGGACTCCTTCGCCCCCTCGCGGGATGCGCGAAAACGATCGTAACCGCGCGGTCTCCGCGCATCCGGCGCGCCGGTCGCACCCCGCACACCGGCGGGCTCCGCACCTCTGCCTCTGGACTCCGGGGCAGCACCCGTCGATACTTCGATCATATTGCATGCACCGACACGCTCGTTATGAGCGTTGAACACGCAGCATCACGCATCCAAGAGGGAGAGCGTCCTGATTCGCAACACCTGCGCCCCACCCCGGACGACCACCGTCGGGCTCCGCCCCCGGGGACGCGCCGGCGGCGGGGGCGGAGCGGTGGCGCCGTGATCCTCACCGTCACGCTCAACGCCGCCCTCGACGTCACCTGGCACGTCGAACGCCTGACCCCCGGCTCCTCGCACCGCGTCGAGGCCGCCCGCGAACGCGCGGGCGGCAAGGGCGTCAACGTGGCCCGCGCGCTCGCCTTCCTCGGGCACGCCCCGATCGCCACCGGCCTCGCCGGCGGACCCACCGGCCGTCTGATCCGGGACGGACTCCGCGCCGCCGGGATCCGCGACGCGTTCACCGAGGTGGCCGGGGAGTCGCGGCGCACCCTCGCCGTCGTCTCCCGCGAGGACGGCGACGCCACCGTCTTCAACGGGCGGGGCCCCCGGGTGACCACGGCCGAGTGGAGCTCCTTCCGCCGGCGGTACGCGGCCCTCCTCCCCGGCGTGCGCGTCGTCGTGCTGAGCGGCAGCGTCCCGCCCGGCCTGCCCGGCGACGCCTACGCGCAGCTGATCCGGGCGGCGGCGCGGGCCGGCGCGGCCACCGTGCTCGATACCAGCGGGGCCGCGCTGACGAACGCCCTGGCAGCGGGCCCCGACGTCGTCAAGCCCAACGCGGAGGAGCTCGCCGCGGCCACCGGCCGGCCCGACCTGCCCACCGCCGCCGCCGCGGTGCTCGCGCGGGGCGCCCGCGCGGTGGTCGCGTCCGCCGGGCCCCGGGGGCTGTACGCCCTCACGCCCGAAGGGGCCTGGACGGCGAGGCCTCCCGAGCGGCTCTCCGGGAATCCCACCGGCGCCGGCGACGCCTGCGTGGCCGCGCTGGCGGCGGGCCTGGCGGACGGCGCCCCCTGGGCCGACGTCCTGCGGGAGGCCGTCGCCCTGTCGGCGGCGGCGGTGCCGTGCCCGGTGGCGGGGGACGTCGACGCGGGGGTGTACGGACGGTTCCGGCGGGAGGTCCGCGTCGAGAGCCCGCCCCCGGCGGCCCGGAGCCGCGCCTGACCGGGCAGCATCCGCACAGGATGCGCAGTTATGCTCGAAACAGTGGCACTTCAAGCAACTCTTGACGTCAGACATGCGCGTAGCCCAGCATGGGATCGCATCAGCTCCTCCGTCGAGGGCCCTTGAGAAGAAGGAACCCGCGTGACCACCTTCGAAACCTCCCGCACGTCCATCGAGATCGACTCCCAGCCGGCGGTCTGGCGGCGGACGGCCGACTCCGTCTCCGGCCACGCCGCCGCGCTGCCGCGGCGTGGCGAGCGCGTGGCCGTGGTGGGCTGCGGCACGTCCTGGTTCATGGCCCACGCCTACGCGCGGCTGCGCGAGGCAGCCGGCCACGGCGAGACCGACGCCTTCGCCGCCTCCGAGTTCCCGCACGGACGCCGGTACGACCGGATCCTCGCCCTCAGCCGGTCCGGCACGACCACCGAGGTCCTCGACCTGCTCGGCCGCGTGCGGGGCTCGGTGCCCACGAGCGCGATCACGGCGGACCCGGACACCCCCGTGATGACGGCGGCCGACACGGTGGTGGTGCTCGACTTCGCCGACGAGGAGTCCGTGGTCCAGACGCGGTTCGCCACCTCGGTGCTGATCCTGCTCCGCGCCCACCTGGAGGCGGAGGCCGCCCCGCCCCCGGGGGTCGGTCCGGTCGCACAGGCGGTGCGCGACGCCCGGCGGGCCCTCGACGTGCCCCTCGGACCGGAGCTGACCGGCGCCGGGCAGTTCACCTTCCTCGGCACCGGCTGGACCTACGGCCTCGCCCAGGAGGCCGCCCTGAAGATGCGCGAGGCGGCCGGCGCGTGGACCGAGGCGTACCCGGCCATGGAGTACCGGCACGGGCCGATCAGCGTCACCCGCCCGGGGCGCGTCGCCTGGCTCTTCGGCACCGCCCCGCAGGGGCTCGCCGACGACATCGCCCGGGTCGGCGGCCACTTCGTCTCCGCCTCGGGGGACACGGGTGACGCGCTCGACCCCCTCGCCGACCTGGTGATCGCCCAGCGGCTCGCCGTCCACCTCGCCCTGGCGAGCGGTCAGAACCCGGACACGCCCCGGAACCTGACGCGCTCGGTCATCCTGCGGGACTCCCCCGCGTGAGCACGGCGCCCATCCCCTGGCCGGCGGGGGCCCGCGGCGACTCCGCCGGTCCCCGCCGCGGCCGACGCCGTCCCCCGACGGCGCCCCACCGCTCTGTGGAGAACCCTCATGCCCCTCGCCCCCACCGGTGACATCATCGGTCCCGCGTCCGCAGGCGACCGCGGCGTCGGCGCCTTCAACGTCGTGCAGATCGAGCACGCCGAGGCCATCGTCGCCGGAGCCGAACGGGCCGGACTCCCCGTGATCCTCCAGATCAGCGAGAACACCGTCCGCTACCACGGCGCCCTCGCCCCGATCGCGGCCGCCTCGCTGTCCCTCGCCGACGCCGCCTCCGTGCCCGTCGCGGTCCACCTGGACCACGCCGAGACGACCGCTCTCGTCCACGAGGCCGTCGCGCTCGGATTCTCCTCGGTGATGTTCGACGCGTCCCGTCTCCCGTACGGGGCCAACGTGGCCGCCACCCGCGCGATCACCGACCACTGCCACCGGGCCGGCGTCTGGGTCGAGGCCGAACTCGGCGAGGTCGGCGGCAAGGACGGCGCCCATGCCCCCGGCGTCCGCACCGACCCCGGGGAGGCCCGCGCCTTCGCCGCCGCGACGGCCGTCGACGCGCTGGCCGTCGCCGTGGGCAGCTCGCACGCCATGCTCACCCGCGACGCCGTCCTCGACCTGGACCTCATCACCCGCCTCCGGGAATCCCTCGGCATACCCCTCGTCCTGCACGGCTCCTCGGGCGTCGGCGACGAGGACCTGGTGAAGGCCGTCGCCGCCGGCATGACGAAGGTGAACATCTCCACCCACCTGAACCAGCTCTTCACCCGCACGATCCGGGAACGGCTGGCGGAGGCCCCGGGCGTCGCCGACCCCCGCAGGTACCTCGGGCCGGCCCGCGAGGCGGTGGCCGCCGAGGTCGCCCGGCTCCTCGGCCTGCTCGCCGGACGCTGACGGAGACGCGCGTGAGGGCCCGACCGCACCGGCGGCCGGGCCCTCACGTCGTACCGGCCGGACGGACCATGACACCGAGCCGCGGTACCGCCGGGCCTCCGTACCGCTGAGCCTTCGTACCGCCGGGCCTTCGCCGCCGTGGCCGCGCCGTCCGGAGGGCCCGGGGGCAGGGGTTCTGACGTGCCGTCGGGCGGGCAGGGCAAGGGTTCTGACGGGCCGTCGGGGTGCGCGGCGGCGGGTCGAAGGGATGTACCCATCCCCTCCCACCCCGTCGATAGGTTAAGTTAGGCTTACCTAAGTTGGTACTCGCCCCCACCTCCCTGGAGCACCCATGCGGCTTCGCACTTCCCGTGACACACGGCCGACCCCTGCCGAGCGGATGCGGTCGATCATCACGGTGGCCCGCTCCATGACCGTGGTGACCGACGGCGACCGGCACGAGGTCCACACCGTCGACGGCACGCCCGCGATGGGCCGCATCCACCTCCACGAGCCCACCGGCGACCTGGAGCAGCACGGGGCGCCGCGCATCCCGATCCGCGTCGAGCTCACCGACATCGCGCCCACGCCCGTCCGCGACCGCGTGCGCGCCCGGGTGACCCTCACCGGCCTCGTCGCCTCCGCCTACGGCGCGGAGTCGTCCGCGAGCACGTGCATGTTCCTCGGCCAGGCCGTCCTGGAGGACGCCGAGGGGCGCACCTACGTCCCGCTGAGCCAGTTGACGGCGGCGGACCCGGATCCCCTGGCGGGCTGCGAGGCGGCGATGCTCCACCATCTCGTCGCCGACCACCCCGATCTGGTCACCCGGCTGCTCCGCCTCGCCTCCTCGGGGCTCAAGCGCGATCTCGTGCGCGCCCTGCCCCTCGCGATCGACCGCTACGGCATCACCCTGCGCCTCGAACGCGCCGCCGGCCAGCACGACGTGCGGCTGCCGTTCCCCACGCCCCTCGCGGACGTCGATCAGGTCGCTCCCCGCATCCGCTCGCTGCTGTCGACGGCGCGCCGCGCGTCCCACTCCCGGCTGTTCGCCTGAACCCCCTTCCGGGGGTGGAGTGTTCCGCCGCGACACAGGCCAGCACTCCGCCGCGACACAAGCCAGCACCACCATGTGATGTACGTCACCTTACGCCCCGGCCGCTAGGCAGCTCGCGGACGCAAACTAAGGTTAGCCTTACCTCAATTCGTCGGCTCGGCATGGGCCGGCGGGCCGAGGTCACCGATCCGTCTTTGTCCGCAGGGAGTCCCGTTGAGCACGCATGGCACCGTCGTCCCCACCGGGCCGAGCGCGGCGGAGCACGTGCGCACCGTCCTGGCGCGCGCGGTCTCCCTCTCCCTCAGGACCGCCGGGCAGGAGTACGACCTGATCGGCATGCACACCGTCGCCCCCGACGGCACCCTCACCCTCCACCTCCAGGACGGGACGGCGCCGCTCCACCCGGCCGAGGCCCCCGCCGCCGGCCAGGCGGCCGTGCTGGAGTTCACCGACATCGCCCCGACCGCGGTCCGCAGCCGCGTGAGGGCGCGGGTGACCGTCGTCGGCCGCCTCGCCGCGGCCGACGGCGGCGACCTGCGCCTGGAGGCCACGCACGTCCGGCTGGGCACCCCGTCGGGAACGGTGGACGTCGCACCGGAGGAGCTGGCCCGGGCGGAGGCCGACCCCCTCGCCGTCGAGGAGGCCGGTCTGCTGACGCATCTCGTGGACGCCCACGGCGACACGACGCGACACCTCCTCGACCTGGCCGGACACCGGGTGCCCCCCGTCGTCGCCCGGGCGCTCCCGTACGCCCTGGACAGCCGCTCGATCACCCTGCGCTGCGAGTACCCCGGCGGCCACTGCGACCTCCGTCTGCTCTTCCCGGCCCCGGCCCGCGACGCCACCGAGGCGGGCGAGCGGATCCGGCAGCTGCTCTCGGAACCGTGTCCGTGCCACCACCACTCCCCGACCCGCTCCCACCCCTGACCGGACCGCTCCACCTCGTCCGCTCGCCGGCCGGCGCACCGCACACGCGGCTGCCACCCGGACCGGACCACCTTTCAGTTCCTTGCAGTTCAGTTCAGTTCAGTTCCGCAGGCTCGATCACGAGCCGGTCCGCCGGGGAGGGACCCTTCATGGGCTTGCCTGTCATCGAGTCCTATCCCATGCCGGACCGGGCCGCCCTTCCCCACTCGTGCGCCTCCTGGACCATCGACCCCTCGCGGGCCGCGCTCCTCGTCCACGACATGCAGCACCACTTCGTCCGGGCCTTCCCCGCGGGCCGCTCGCCCGTCGTGGAGCTGGTCCAGAACATCGCCGCGCTGCGGGAGCTCGCGGGCACGCTCGGCATGCCGGTCGTCTTCACCGCCGAACCGGCCGGCCAGTCACCCGGCCGACGCGGCCTCGTCGCCGACGTGTGGGGTCCGGGCATCGGGGACGACCCCGAGGAGTCCGCCTTCGTCGCCCCGCTCGTCCCCCGCACCGGGGAGCACGTGCTGCCCAACCTGCGCCCCAACGCCTTCCTCCGCAGCCACCTCGGCCGCGTGCTCCGCGAGGAGGGCCGCGACCAGCTCATCGTCTGCGGCGTCTACGCCCACCTCGGCGTCCTGCTGACCGCGGCGGACGCCTTCATGAACGACATCCAGCCCTTCGTCGTCGCCGACGCCGTGGCGGACTTCTCCGCCGAGGAGCACGCCATGGCCCTGCGCTGGGCCGCGCGCAGCGGTGTGGTCTGTACGACCGACGCCCTCCTGCGCGACCTGCTGCTCGGCCGGGTCCCGCGCGACGCGTGACGGCATCCCCCTTCCAACCGCACCTCGACAACAGGAGACGGAAGAACATGGCCCTACGGGTCGCGGTGGCCGGAGCCAGTGGCTACGCCGGCGGAGAGATCCTGCGTCTGCTCACCTCGCACCCCGAGGTGGAGATCGGCACCGTCACCGCGCACAGCAGCGCGGGCCGGACACTCGGGGAAGCACACCCGCAAGCGAACAGCCTCGCCGACCGGGTCCTGAAGGAGACCACGGCGGAGAACCTGTCCGGGCACGACGTGGTCTTCCTCGCCCTGCCGCACGGCCAATCGGCCGCCCTGGCCGCCGAGTTGACGCCCGGCACCCTCGTCATCGACTGCGGCGCCGACTTCCGCCTGCGCGATCCGGCCGCCTGGCGGCGGTTCTACGGCTCCGCGCACGCGGGCACCTGGCCGTACGGACTCCCCGAACTCCCGGGCGCCCGCGACGAACTCAAGGGCGCCACCCGCGTCGCCGTCCCCGGCTGCTTCCCCACCGCGGCGACCCTGGCGCTGTTCCCGGCCCACACGCACCGCCTGGTGGAACCCGAGGCGGTGATCGTCGCGGCCAGTGGCACCTCGGGCGCCGGGCGGGCGCTCCGCCCCCATCTGCTCGGCGCCGAGGTGATGGGGTCGATGACGCCGTACGGGGTCGGCGGCGGCCACCGGCACACCCCCGAACTCACCCAGAACCTCTCGCTGGCGGCCGGCGAGCACGTGGCCGTGTCCTTCACCCCCACCCTCGCCCCCATGCCGCGCGGCATCCTCGCCACCTGCTCGGCGCGGCTCCGGCCCGGTGCCGCCGTGAGCGAGGAGGAGGTGCGCGCGGTCTACGAGGCGGTCTACGCCGACGAGCCGTTCGTCCGCGTCCTCCCGCCCGGGCGATGGCCCTCCACGGCATCGGTCCTCGGCTCCAACACCGCCCACCTCCAGGTGGCCGTGGACCCCGAGGCGGGCCGCCTGATCTGTGTGAGCGCGATCGACAATCTGACCAAGGGCACCGCGGGCGGCGCGGTGCAGTGCATGAACGTCGCCCTCGGTCTGCCGGAGCGACAGGGCCTGCCCACGGACGGGGTGGCCCCGTGAGCGGACACCTCCCCCCGCCCGCCGAGGGAGCGGGCCCGTCCGCGGCGCCGCGGACGACGACCAGGTCAAGGACCCCGCGCCACGCGGGCACAGAAGCGAACGGAGAGGCACTGTGACCGTCACCGCTGCCCAGGGGTTCCTCGCCTGCGGCGTCGCCGCGGGGATCAAGGAGTCCGCGGCCCCCGACCTCGCCCTGGTGGTGAACCGGGGACCGTCCCGCGCCGCCGCCGGGGTGTTCACCTCGAACCGCGTGCAGGCGGCGCCGGTGCGCTGGTCGCGGCGCGTCCTCGCCGACCGGCGGGTCTCCGCCGTCGTCCTCAACTCCGGCGGGGCCAACGCCTGCACCGGCGAGGCCGGCGCGCACGACGCCAGGACCATGGCGGAGCGGACGGCGGAAGCGGTGGGCGTGAGCCCGGACGAGGTCGCCGTCTGCTCCACCGGCCTGATCGGCGTCCGGCTGCCCATGGACCGCGTCGAGGCCGGCATAGGCACCGCGGCGGACGCGCTCTCGCCGCTCGGCGGCGGGGACGCGGCCCGGGCCATCATGACCACGGACTCGGTGCACAAGACCGCCGCCGTCGCGCGCTCCGGGTGGACGGTCGGCGGCATGGCGAAGGGCGCGGGCATGCTCGCCCCCGGTCTCGCCACCATGCTCGTCGTCCTCACCACGGACGCCGACGCGGGCGACACGCTGCTCGACTCCGCGCTGCGCTCCGCCGTGCGCACCACCTTCGACCGCGTGGACTCGGACGGCTGCATGTCCACCAACGACACCGTCCTGCTGCTCGCCTCGGGCGCCTCGGGCGAGGTCCCGGACCCGGACGAGTTCGCCGAGGCCGTGCACGCCGTCTGCGCCGACCTGGCCCGGCAGCTCGTCGCGGACGCCGAAGGGGCGTCCAAGGAGATCGAGATCGAGGTCGTCGGCGCCGCCACCGAACGGGACGCCGTCACCGTCGGCCGCTCCGTGGCCCGCAACAACCTCCTCAAGTGCGCGCTGCACGGGGAGGACCCCAACTGGGGCCGGGTGCTCTCGGCGATCGGCACGACGGACGCCGTCTTCGACCCCGACCGGCTGGACGTGGCGATCAACGGCGTCTGGGTGTGCCGGGACGGCGCGGCCGGAGAACCCCGCGAGAAGGCGGTCCTCTCCGGGCGCCGGATCACCGTCACGGTCGACCTGCGCTCCGGTGACGCGTCGGCGGTCGTCTGGACCAACGACCTCACGGCCGAGTACGTCCACGAGAACAGCGCCTACAGCTCGTGAGCGGGACGGGGACACAGATGGGTACGACAGTCGCCCGCCCGGTCGCGCCGGTCGCGCCGCCCACCGGGGCGGCGTCCTGGCGCGAGGAGCTCGGGGGCCGCACGGTCGTCGTCAAGTTCGGCGGCAACGCCATGGTGGACGACGCGCTCCTGGAGGCCTTCGCCCGCGACGTCGTGGAGCTGTGGCGGGCCGGGGTGCGGCCGGTCGTGGTGCACGGCGGCGGCCCCCAGATCAGTGCCATGCTCGACCGGCTCGGCCTGGAGTCCCGCTTCGAGGCGGGCCTGCGGGTGACGACGCCGGAGACCATGGACGTCGTCCGGATGGTGCTGACGGGCCGCATCCAGCGCGAGCTCGTCGGCGTGATCAACACCCACGGCCCGCTCGCCGTGGGCCTGTCGGGGGAGGACGCGCACACGCTCACCGCCGTGCGGCGCGGTGCCGAGGTCGACGGACGGCTCGTGGACATCGGTCTGGTGGGCGAGGTCGTGTCCGTGGCCCCGGACACCGTCCGGGCCTTACTGGACGAGGGCCGCATCCCGGTCGTCTCGCCGATCGCGCGCGGCGACGACCGCGAGGTCTACAACGTCAACGCCGATCTCGCGGCCTCCGCGCTCGCGATCGCCCTGGGCGCCGACCGGCTCGTGGTGCTCACCGACGTCCAGGGGCTGTACGCGGACTGGCCGCACAGCACCGAGGTCATCCGGCGGCTGACCGCCTCCGAGCTGGGCGGGCTGCTGCCGGGCCTCGCGAGCGGCATGCTCCCGAAGATGGAGGGCTGCCTGCGGGCCGTACGGGCGGGTGTCGGCAGGGCGCAGGTGATCGACGGGCGGGTGCCGCACGCGCTCCTGCACGGCATCGCGTCCGAGCACGGCCCCGGCACGACGGTCGTGCCGGACGAGACGACCGGGCCGGCCGGGCCGCCCGCCGAGGAGGACCGGGCATGACCCCCGACACCACCACGACGCCGCTCGCCGACCGGTGGCGCGCGGCCATGATGGACACCTACGGCACTCCCCCGCTGGCCCTCGTCAGGGGCGAGGGCAGCACGGTGTGGGACGAGTCCGGGCGCGCGTACACCGACTTCACCGGCGGGATCGCCGTCAACGCCCTCGGGCACGCCCACCCGGCGTTCGTCGCGGCGGTCCACGACCAGGCCGCCCGGCTCGGGCACGTGTCGAACCTGTTCGTCTCCGAGCCGCCCGTCGCGCTCGCGGAGCGGCTCCTGGAGCTGCTGGGCGGCGGGCCGGACCGCGGAGGGAGGGTGTTCTTCGCGAACTCGGGGACCGAGGCCGTCGAAGCCGCCTTCAAGATCGCCCGCAGGACGGGGCGTCCGCATCTGGTCGCGGCCGAGGGCGGATTCCACGGGCGCACCATGGGAGCGCTCGCGCTCACCGGCCAGCCGGCCAAGCGCGCCCCCTTCCTGCCGCTGCCGGGCGAGGTGACGCACGTCCCCTTCGGTGACGTGGCGGCGCTCCGCGCGGCCGTCACGGAGCGGACGGCGGCCCTGGTGCTCGAACCGGTCCAGGGCGAGGGCGGGGTCCTGCCGGCCCCCGAGGGGTATCTGCGCGCCGCCCGCGAGATCACCCGCGCCACGGGCAGTCTCCTCGTCCTCGACGAGGTGCAGACCGGGATCGGACGGACGGGCCGCTGGTTCGCGCATCAGGCGGATCCCGGGGTGGACCCCGACGTCGTCGTCCTGGCCAAGGGCCTCGGCGGCGGGCTGCCGATCGGCGCCACGGTCGCCTTCGGCCCGGCCGCCGTTCTGCTGACCCCCGGTCAGCACGGCTCCACCTTCGGCGGCAACCCGCTGGCCTGCGCGGCCGGGCTCGCCGTCCTGGACACCATCGAGAAGGAAGGGCTCCTCCCCCGGGTCGCGCGGGTGGGTGCCCGGCTGCGGCGCGGTGTCGAGGCGCTGGGGCATCCCCTGGTCCGGGAGGTGCGGGGGGCGGGGCTGCTCCTGGGCGTCGTCCTCACCGATCCGGTCGCCGCCCGCTTCCAGCGCGCGGCGCAGGAGGCCGGTTTCCTGGTGAACGCGGCGGGCCCCGCCGTCGTCCGGCTGGCCCCCGCCCTGACCCTGGAGGAGGAGCGGGCCGACGCCCTCCTCTCGGCCCTGCCCCGGATCCTCGACGCCTCGGCGGACGGCGGCGCCTGACGCCGTACGCGTGACCGCGGGACCACGGTCGGAGGCCGCGCGGCCCCTCACCGGACGGGAGAACCGTTCTCGGTGGGGGGCCGTCGGCATGGGGCCGGGGTGCCCGCGGGTGCTACCCGCACGGGCCGCCCGGGTAGTCGTCGGTCTCCGGGGCGCCCGCCGCCCGCATGCGGCGCAGGACCTCCGGGAGGAAGGGGTCGTCGACGTCGACCGGAAGGTTGGCGTGGCGGTCGAAGACCATCGCCTCGTCGGCGCCGGTGTGCCAGATGACCCAGCGCGGCGGGGTGGCGGGGGGCTCCCACAGCGCGGCGAAGCGCTCCGGAACGTTTCCGCGGTCGCTCACGGCGTGGCCTCCCCCGTCGTCTCGTGTCCGTCGACGAAGGTCGACACGACCTCGATCGCGCCGATCCGGGAGGGGGCGACGCGCCGCGGATCGTCGCCCAGCACCACGAGGTCGGCGCGCCTGCCGGGGGCGAGGACGCCCGCGCTGTCGTCCCAGTGGCAGGCGTACGCGCCGGCGACGGTGTAGGCGTGCAGCGCCTCGTCCACCGTGATGGCCTCGTCCGGCCCGATCGACCGGCCGGAGACGGAGGCGCGCTCGACCATGAACTGGATCGCGCGCAGCGGGGAGCCGTCCGTGACGGGCCGGTCGGAGCTGCCGACGAGGGTCACCCCGTGGTCGAGGAAGCCTCGGCCCCGGTACATCCAGGGCGCCCGGCGCTCCCCCATGACGGTCGCGTAGTCGTCGCCGAAGAAGCGCAGGAAGTTGGGCTGGACCACCGCGCTGACGCCGAGCCGGGCGAAGCGCGGGAGCTGGTCGGGGCGGATCAGCCCGGCGTGCTCGATGCGGTGGCGCGCGTCGGGGCGGGGACGCGCCTTCTGCGCCTGTTCCAGGGCGTCGAGGGCGAGGTCGGCCGCGCGGTCGCCGATGGCGTGCACGGCGAGCTGCCAGCCGCCGAGGTGGCCGTCGACGATGAGGTCGGTGAGCCGCTCGGGGTCGTCCTGGAGCTGACCGGTGTGTTCCGTCCCCTCGTACGGCTCGGTGAGGGCGGCGGTCCGCGCCATCATCCCGCCGTCGGTGTAGATCTTGAGCGCCCCGACGGAGAGCCAGTCGTCGCCGAAGCCGGTGCGCAGCCCGAGGTCGAGCGCCCGCGGTATGCCGTCGTGCCGGTGGGCGTTGGTCGGCTTCAGGGTGTCGCCGCCGGGCATGAGCTGGACCCGCAGGGGCAGCCGACCCTCGTCGCGCAGGAGCTGGTACGCGCCGAGCTCGACGGCGCTGTGCCCGAGCAGTCCGCCGCCGATGCCGGCCTCGGCGCAGGCCGTGACGCCCTCCGCGAGGCAGGCGCGGCCCGCGTGCTCGATGGCGTCGGCGAGTTCGGCCTGGGAGTACGGCAGCCGCAGTTTCCGTACGGCCCCCATGGCGCCCTCCACGAGGAGGCCGTCCTCGTGGGGGACGTCGGCCGGGAGCAGGTCGAGCACCGCGGAGTTGACGACGCAGGCGTGGCCGGAGTCGTGCATGAGGAAGATCCGGCGGCCGTGGCCGACCCGGTCCAGCTCGCCGGCGGTCAGGTGCCGGCCGAGGACCCGCTGGTCGTAGCCGCCGATGCTGACCCAGGCGCCGGGCGGGCCTCCGCGCGCGACCGCGTCCTCCACGGCCCGCAGGACGTCCTCGACGCGGGTGAGTCCCGCGATGCTGGGGGTGCGCGCCTTCAGGCCCGCCCACGAGAGGTGCACGTGGCTGTCGATGAATCCCGGCAGCACGGTGGCCCCTTGGAGGTCGACGACCTCCCGGGCGGGCAGCGAGGTCACGGCCTCGTCCACACCGACGATGCGGCCGTTCCAGATGCCCAGGTCGTGGGCGACCGGATGGTCGGGGTCCATGGTGATGATGTTCGCGTTCGTCAGCCTCGTGCAGAGCATCATGGGCTGTCCGTCCTAACGGGGTTCGGCCATCACGGCTTCGGGCGACCGGCCGCGCCCTTCCCCGTCCTCGGGCGCGAACCGCCTGGGTGCGGCGGGGATCATGAGGGGGGTGCCGGTCTCGGGGTCGTCGATGATGCGGCAGGCCAGGCCGAAGACGTCCTCGACGAGTTCGGCGGTCATGACGTCGGCGGGAGCGCCTTCGGCGGCGATGGTGCCGCCGGGGCGCAGGACGATGAGGTGGGTGGCGTAGCGGCAGGCCTGGTTGAGGTCGTGCAGGACGGCGACGACGGTGTGCCCCTTGCGCGCGTGGAGTTCGGCGCACAGGTCCAGGACGTCGACCTGGTGGGCGATGTCGAGGAAGGTGGTCGGCTCGTCCAGGAGGAGGAGGTCGGTCTGCTGGGCGAGGACCATGGAGAGCCAGACGCGCTGGCGCTGGCCGCCGGAGAGGTCCTCGACGGGCCGGTCGGCGAGTTCGAGGACGCCGGTCTGCCGCATGGCGTCGACGACGGCGGCCTCGTCGTCGGCGGACCACTGCTTGAGCAGGCCCTGGTGGGGGTAGCGGCCGCGGGCGACGAGGTCGCCGACGGTGATGCCGCCGGGGGCGGTGGAGGTCTGCGGGAGAAGGCCGACGCGGCGGGCGACCTCGCGGGAGCGGTAGGAGGTGATCGGGGCGCCGTCGAGGTGGACCTGGCCGTGGCGGGGCTTGAGCATCCGGGCGAGGGCTTTGAGGAGGGTGGACTTGCCGCAGGCGTTCGGCCCGATGATCACGGTGAAGGAGCGGTCGGGGACGGCGACGCCGAGGTGGGTGGCGACCGTGCGTCCGTCGTAGGCGAGGGTCAGGTCCTCCGCCCGGAGGCGGGACGCGGGCGCGGTGGTGGGATCGGGGGCGGGGGTGTGTGTCATGCGCGGCTCTTTCGCGACTCGGTGATCAGCAGCCAGATCAGGTAGAGCCCGCCGATGGTGCCGGTCGCCGTGCCGACGGGCAGGAGGGCGGGGGCGAAGAGGCGTTGGGCGGCGAGGTCGCTGACGGCGAGCAGCAGGGCGCCCAGGAGTGCGGCGGGCAGCAGGGCGGGGCCGGCGGTGCGGGTCAGCCGGCGGGCGAGCTGGGGCGCGGCCAGGGCGATGAACCAGATCGGGCCGGTCACGGCGGTCGCGAACGCGGCCAGGGCGACGCTGATGACCAGGAGGGTGGCGCGGGTGCGGGTGACGTTCACGCCGAGGGCGGTGGCGGTGAGGTCGCCCATCTCGACCATGGACAGGCGTCGGGAGAGGAGGAAGGCGGGCGGGAGCAGGACGGCGCAGGCGAGGAGGATGGCGTTGGCGTGGATCCAGCCGCGGTTGCTGAGGCTGCCGATCAGCCAGGCCTGGGCTTCGAGGGCTTCCTGGAAGGTGGCGCGGGTGATCAGGTAGGAGTTGACGGCCAGGAGCAGGGCGCTGACGCCGATGCCGGTGACGATCAGGCGGAAGCCGTGCAGGCCGCGGCCGAGCATGAGGAGGTGGACGGCGGCGGCGGTGGCGAGGCCTCCGATCAGGGCGCCGGTGGCGATCTGGGTCATGCTGCCGTGCATCAGGATGATGACGACGAGGGCGCCGACCGCGGAGCCGTTGGTGAAACCGATGATGTCCGGACTGCCCAGCGCGTTCCCGGTCAGACTCGTCAGCAGCGCGCCGCTGACCGCCAGAGCCGCGCCCACCGCGAGCGCGGTCAGCAGACGCGGCAGGCGCAGGGTGTTCACGATGAAGTCGGCGCCGCCCGTGTCCCGCCCGGCCAGCGCCCGGACGACCTCGGTGACGGACAGCTCGTAGTCGCCGGTGGTGAGGCTGACGAGCATGACGGCGACCAGGGCGGTCAGGAGCGCGGCCGTCACGGCGACGGCGCGCCCCTGGAGGCGTACCGACGCTCCGCCGGTCCGCAGGACGGTTCCGGTGATCACGCGGGGCCGGTGGATCCGCCGGCCCGCCGTCTTCGCGGTCCGCTCCGCGCGGGTGGTGCTCACAGCATGACCAGCTTTCGACGACGGCACAGCGCCAGGAACACCGGCGCCCCCAGGAACGCGGTGACGATCCCGACCT
This sequence comes from Streptomyces sp. NPDC014861, assembly GCF_043081625.1. Lineage (NCBI taxonomy): Bacteria > Bacillati > Actinomycetota > Actinomycetes > Kitasatosporales > Streptomycetaceae > Streptomyces > Streptomyces sp. NPDC014861. The sequence goes on along the minus strand of NZ_JBIBWV010000003.1, from coordinate 527,548 downwards.
GGACCTCACCGGGCGCGCCCATCACCCGCCCCAGCACGTCCGCCCCGATCAGCAGGACGGGGGCGAGGAGCATCGAGTACGCCAGCACCCACCGCTGGTCCGGGCCGACGACGAAGCGGGCGATGTGCGGGACCACGAGGCCGACGAACGCGACCGGTCCGGCGGCGGCGGTCGCGGCACCGCACAGCAGCATGACGCCGACGGCCCCGAGGATCCTCGTCCGGTTCACGTGCACGCCCAGGGCCCGGCCCATCTGGTCGCCCAGGGCCAGGGCGTTCAGCGAGGGCCCGAGCAGCAGGGCGATGACCAGGCCCGCCGCCACGAACGGCAGGATCACCCACACGACGTCGAAGTAGCGTCCGGCGAGCGATCCGACCGTCCAGAACCGGAACTGGTCGAAGGCCCGCGGGTTCAGCAGCAGCACCGCCGAGTTGAAGGCGTACAGCACCGCGGTCACCGCCGCCCCCGCGACCACCAGGCGGTCGGGCGTCGCCAGCTGACGGCCGGCGGACCCCAGCAGGTACACCACCACCGAAGCGACGGCCGCGCCCAGGAACGCGAACCACACGTACCCGAGGACGGAACCCACTCCCAGGAACGCGATCGCCACGACCACCCCGGCCGACGATCCCAGGCTGATCCCCAGGAGCCCCGGCTCCGCCAGCGGGTTCCGGGTCAGTGCCTGCATCAGCGCCCCCGACAGCCCCAGCGCCGCCCCGACGAGGAGACCGAGCAGCGTCCGGGGGATGCGGTAGTCGTGGATGATCACCGAGGTCTCGGACCCGTCGGGATTCCACAGGGCGCTCCAGGTGGCGGAGAACGGGATGCCCCGCGTCCCCGTCCACACGCTGAGCAGTCCCACGAGGACGAGTGCGGCGAGCACGGCCAGGAGTCCGGCGCCCCGCAGGGCCGTGGAGGTGCCGCGCGGCTCGGGCAGGGCGGTGGGGGCGGTTTCCGCGTCGGACACCGCCCGGGTTTCGACCGGCAACGAGAATTCCCCCTGACGGCGGTGCGCGTGTACCGCGATCGTTCATGCGCTGTAGGGATGAGGGGGCGACTCGGCGCCCACGGGGCTTGTAACTTAGGCGAGGCTAACCGAACGTGGTGAGTGGGTCAACGCGCGTGCGCGCAGGCCGAGATGACCCGGCAGGGCTCTCACCCGCAGGAACGGCCGACCGTCTCACGAGTGTTCGATACGCAGGATAGCCTTACCTAACTTCTCACGACTCCGGATGGAGGGTCACATGCCCGTTGGAGGACCGACCGGAGGACTCGTCCTCCGCGGGGCGCTCAGAGGCCAACGCCGAAGGGTCGTCACGGCGTCCGCGCTCGGCATGACCCACCAGGCCTGCGAAGCCCTGGTCCCCGTGGTCATCGGCGCCGCCATCGACTCGGCGTTCGCCACCGGCTCCGGCGACGCGCTGCTGCGCTGGCTGCTGCTCCTCGGCGTCCTCTTCCTCGTGCTGTCCACCTGCTACCGGACCAGCGCCAGGATCGCCGAAGGCGCGGGCGAACACGCCGCCCACCGCCTCCGCCTCGAACTCGGCGCCCGCGTCCTCGACCCGCGCGGCGGGGCGGACGCGAACCGGCTGCCGGGCGCGCTCACCAGCATCGCCACCAACGACGCCCGCCGCGTCGGCTCGGTCGCCACCGTGCTCCCGTACGGCTGCGCGGCGATCGCCGCCCTCGTGGTCAGCGCCGTCGCCCTGCTGAGGATCTCCGTCCCGCTCGGCCTGCTCGTCCTGCTCGGCATCCCGCCCCTGCTCTGGCTCGGCCACCGCATCAGCCGCCCCCTCGAACAGCGCAGCGAGACCGAACAGGAGAGCGCCGCGCACGCCTCCGGAGTCGCCGCCGACCTCGTCTCGGGGCTTCGCGTCCTGAAGGGCATGGGCGCCGAGTCCGCCGCCGTGGCCCGCTACCGCACCACCAGCCAGGACTCCCTCGCCGCCGCCCTGCGGGCCGCCCGCAGCCGCGCCGGGCACGAAGGCGCGCTCCTCGCCCTGACCGGCGTCTTCATCGCCGTCATCGGGATCGTCGGCGCCTACCTGGCGATGGACGGGACCATCAGCGTCGGCGACCTCGTCGCAGCCGTCGGACTCGCGCAGTTCCTCCTCGGTCCCTTCCAGCTCCTGGCCTACGCGAACGCCGAGTTCGCCCAGGCCCGGGCCTCCGCCCGCCGCATCGCGGACGTCCTCGCCTCCCCCGCCGCCGTCCCCGGCGGCGAGCGGGCCCCCGCCGGCACGACGGCCGGGCACGTCCGGCTGCGGAACGTGCACCTGGGCGACCTGCGCGGGATCGATCTCGACCTGCCGGCCGGCAGCCTCACCGGGATCGTGACCCGCGACCCGGCCGCCGCCCAGGACCTCCTCCTCGCCCTCGCCCGCGAGACGGACCCCGCCGACGGGCACGTCGAACTCGACGGCGTCCCGCTCACCGAGCTCGACCCCGACCTGCTGCGCCGCTCCGTGCTCGTCTCGCCCCACGACGCCGACCTGTTCGAGAGCAGCCTGCTCGACAACGTACGGGCGGGCGCCGCCGGGCCCGAGGCGGTCGACGCCGCCCTCGCCGCCTCCACGGCGGACGAGGTGACCCTGCTGCTGCCGGACGGCGCGGACACGGTGCTCGCCGAGCGGGGCCGGTCGCTCTCCGGAGGGCAGCGCCAGCGCGTCGCGCTCGCCCGGGCGCTCGCCGCCGACCGCCCGGTGCTCGTCCTGCACGATCCGACCACGGCCGTGGACACGGTCACCGAGTCCCGGATCGCCGCCCGCCTGCGGGAGAGCCGCCGGGGGCTCACCACCGTCCTGATCACGACCAGTCCGGCGCTCCTCGCGGTGACCGACCGGGTGGTCGTCCTCGACGGCGGGACCGTGACGGCCGACGGCTCGCACGCCGAGCTCGTCACCGCGAACGAGACCTACCGCAAGGCGGTGCTCGCATGACCGCCGTGCACGAGGACCGCGCGAGCGGCCCGGAGACCACCCGCCCGACCGGCGACACACGGACGGAGACCGACATGAGCGGAACCAGCACGGACCACCCGGGCCGCGCGCTCCTCCCGACGGCCGGCGGCGCGGAGTGCCTCGCGGCGCTGCGCGTGATCCTGCGCGGCCACCGGTTCCTGGCCGTCACCGCCGCCCTCGTGCTCGTCGCCGGCACCGGGATCGGCCTCCTCACCGCCCCACTGCTCGGGCACATCGTCGACCTCGTGGTCGAACGCGAAGGGCCGCGCGCCCTCACCGTCCCGCTGGCCCTGCTCGTCGTAGTGGCCCTAGCCAGGGGCGCCGCCGCCGTGGTCGGCGGAGTACTGGTCGCCCGGCTCGGCGAGACGGTGCTCGCGACCGTGCGCGAGCGGTTCATCGAGCGGGCGCTGCGCCTGCCCCTCGAACGCGTCGAGGCCGCCGGCTCCGGAGACCTCGTCTCCCGGGTCACCAGCGACGTCTCCATGATCGCCAAGTCGGTGCGCCAGGCCCTCCCCGAGTTCACCCGCTCCGCCCTGACCATCGTCCTCACCCTGGCAGGCCTCGCCGTCCTCGACTGGCGCTTCCTGCTCGCCGCCCTCCTCGCCGTACCCGTCCAGATCCTCTCCGTCCGCTGGTACCTGCGCCGCGCCGCCCCCGTCTACGCCCGGCACCGCATCGCCACCGGCGCCCTCCAGCACCAGCTCCTCGACAGCATCGGCGGCGTCCGCACCGTCCGCGCCTTCCGCCTCAACGACCCCCACGCCACCATGCTGGAGGACCGGTCGGGAGCCGCGCGGGACGTCGCGCTGCGCGGGCTGCACATCGTCACCGGGTTCTTCTCCCGCCTGAACCTGGCCGAGTTCATCGGTCTCGCCGCCATGCTCGGCACCGGCTTCCTCCTCGTCCAGGACGGAGCCGTCACCATCGGCACCGCCACCGCCGCCGCCCTCTACTTCCACAGCCTCTTCAACCCCGTCAACGCCGCCCTCTACCTCATCGACGACGCCCAGTCCGCCGGCGCCAGCTTCGCCCGCCTCATCGGCGTCGCCAACCTCCCCGCCGAACCGGCACCCGAAGACGGCAACACACCCCTCGACGGCGCCATCAAGGTGACAGGCCTCGGCCACGCCTACACCAGCGGACGCCCCGTCCTGTCCGGGGTCGACCTGGAGGTGGGCAGTGGTGAGCGGATCGCACTGGTCGGTGCGAGCGGCGCGGGCAAGACCACCCTGGCCAAGGTCATCGCCGGCATCCACACCCCCAGCGGCGGAACCATCTCCCTCGGCGGCGTCGACACATGCGAACTGGGCCCCGAGGGCGTCCGCCGCGCGGTGACACTCATCAGCCAGGAGGTACACGTCTTCGCCGGACCGCTCACCGCCGACCTCCGCCTCGCCAAACCGGACGCCACCGACGAGGAACTGCGCACCGCCCTCACCACCGTCGGCGCCCTCGACTGGGCCCAGGCCCTGCCGGAGGGGCTGGAGACGGTCGTCGGCGAGGGCGGGCACCGGCTGACGATCGCGCAGGCCCAGCACGTGGCGCTGGCGCGGCTGGTGCTCGCGGATCCGCCGATCGCGATCCTGGACGAGGCGACCGCCGACGCGGGCAGCGCGGGCGCCCGCGTCCTGGAGGACGCCGCCGAACGCGCCCTGGAAGGCCGCACCGGCGTCGTCGTCGCCCACCGCCTCCCCCAGGCGGCCGCCGCCGACCGGGTCGTCGTCCTCGACCACGGCAGGATCGTCGAGACCGGCACCCACACCGAACTCGTCGCCGCCGGCGGCCGCTACGCGGAACTGTGGACGGCCTGGTCCGACAGCCGCCAGGATCCGGGCGAACGAGCCGGGACGGGTACGGTTCCGCGACCTGCGGCGGATCCGGACCGGGATCCCGAAGCCGTCGTCCGGTAGCGGAAACCCGCCTGGACATGAAAGCGCCGCCCGCGAAGGAGGACCTTCGCGGGCGGCGCCGTAACTTCCGGGTACTACGTCATCGCAATTACTTGATCGCGGTCAGCAGGGGTTCGATCTCGTCGATCGCGTAGGGGATGGACAGGACGGTGTTGAAGGAGAACGCGGCGCCGATGTCGGGGTCCTGGTAGGGCACGAACAGGTCGCGCTCGTCCTGGTTGACCTTGAGCTTCTTGTAGAGGGGTTCGGCCTTGATGCGGGTGTTGGCGTCGGTGCTGGAGGTGACCCAGACGAGCCGGTCGACGTCGAGGACGTTCAGCTTCTCCGCGCTGAGCTCCGCCACGTTCCAGCCGGGCTTGGCGAGGGTGTCGATCTCCGGCTTCAGCTTGAACCCGAGCTCCTGGAAGAAGATCGACTTGGGGTCTGTCTTCGTGAACGCCGAGTACTTGCCCGCCTCGAAGCTGTCCGCGACGGCCAGGGTCCTGCCCGCCCACTCCGGATGCTTCCCGCGCACCGCCTCGAACCGCGCGTCGATGCCCTCGATCAGCTTCTCGGTCTCCCCGGCCTTCCCGAGGGACTTGCCGATCTGCCGGGTCATCACCTGCCACGAAGCCCCGTAGTCCGGCACGCCCTTGGGCTGCGCGACGACCTTGGTGAACTTCGACAGCGTGTCGTACTGCTCCTTCTTCATCCCCGAGTACTGGGCGACGACGAGGTCCGGCTTCAGCGCCGCGATCTTCTCGACGTTGTACTCGTCACGCTCGCCGACGATCTGCGGCTTGTCCGCACCCCACTTGTCCTTCGTCCACGGCCACTTGCCGTACGGGTCCTCCTTGAACCAGTCCACCGCGCCGACCGGCTTGATCCCGAGCGCCAGCACCGCGTCCTGGTCCGACAGACCCAGCGTGACGACCCGCTTCGGCTCCTTGTCGATCGTCGTGCTGCCGTACTTGTGCTCCACCGTCACCGGGAAGACCGACGGCGCCCCGCTGCCGGACGTCACGGCCCCGGGCTTCGCCTCCTCCTTCTCCGAGCCGCCACCACAGGCCGACAGAGCCAGCCCGGCGACCACGACGACAGCCACACGCGGCAGTTGCCCGACGAACCGCGCCGGAGCGCGACGCGTACCAGTGAACACAGATGTTCCTTTCGAGGGTTCTCACGATGCCGCCCCGCCCGCGCGTCGCGGCGGCGCTGCCCTTCGGGAGCGAGGCGTTCGGGAATCAGGCCGGATCCGGGCCGGAGGAACGGAGGCCCGGTGAGCCGGGCCCGCGTAAGCGGCCGGCGGTGACGGCGGGGGAAGCGGCGGACGGAGCGCGCCTCGCGTGAACCGGAGGGACGCGGCATGAATGGTCCTGAGCCATCGCGATCCCCCTCCCGATTTCAGCTTAGGGGAGGCTAACCTGACAAGGGTGGGCCTGTCGAGCGGAGTTCGGGAGACGGAGAGAGGTCCCTCACCTCTCCGCCGACGCCCGGCGCACCGAACGGTGAAGATCTCTTCCTGTCGATCCTCCGCTACCACCATGCGTCACATGACGCACATCGCCAAGGGCGTGAACCTCCCTGTGCCCAAAGCCCCGTTGAGGGTCGCCGTGGGACACCGACGCGCCCCTCGTGGAAGCTGCGGCGCTCCTGCTGAACGCGGCGGGCAGGTCGCCGACTGGGGGGAGCTGGACCTGCCGCGCGTCGAGCGCGACGTGGAGCGGGTCCTGGGGGTACGACGTGGGGCTCGCGGGCCTGGCACAGGACTTCGGCGGCGCAGCGGTGCGGGCCGCGCCCTGCTCGTCCCTCCGCCCGCCGGCGGCCGGCTGAAGCTCAAGGTGCGCCATTCCGGCACGTCCGGGAGAGGCCCCGGATCCCCGAGGGCCCGCACCTGGTCGTGATCGACAAGGGAAGACACACCACTGGGAGTTCACGCTCACCCCGCCCCCTTGAGCGGGGCCGCTCAGTGCGGCAGGGGCAGGGGGTTCAGGGCGTAGGCGACGTCGCAGCCGCCTTCCCCGGGCATGCGCTGGATCCTCGGGGGCGTCCAGACCTCCGGCTTCTTGCCGGGTGTCACGCGGGCGAGGACGCAGTCCTGGGGGTCGAAGCCGTTGCCCTTCAAAGACAGGTGGACGCCGACCCTGCCTCCGGACGCGAGCACCTCGGTACGGATCGCCGGGTCCAGGTCCAGGCCGGCGAGCGCACCGCGTACCTCCGCCTCGTCCGCCTTGCCGTCCTTCGAGACCTCGGAGAGTGCCGCGTGCAGCTTGCCGGAGGGCAGTTCGGGCGGGGCGGGAGGCGGGGCGAAGGTCAGCGGGAGGTTGTCGGGGCAGTCGACGTCACGAGGGACCTCGCGCCACTCCGCCGCGGGCGACACCCGCACCTCGAAGCAGCGGTGCACGACGATCTCCTGGACGTCGAACCAGCCGTCGTACGCGGAGCCGGAGGTGCGGACGACCACGTCGACGCCGTCGCCTTCGTGCGTCGACGTGCCGCTCAGTCCCAGGACTTCCACGCCGTCGATGCCGGAGGCGGAGCGCCCGACCTCCTCCGCGGTACGCGGACGCTGGCTGTGGAGCCGCTCGCCCGCCTTCCGCGCCACCTCGCGCGCGGCGTCCGTCGCGTCCCCTTCGGAGTTCTGCAGCACACCGCAGCCCACGGTGAGCAGCAACAGCGGTACGAGCAACGGCAATCGGCGCATGCGCTCACCCTTCCGGTGCCGCGCGGGAGCGGGCGACCGCTCACGTACTCAGACCGGGGTAGGTGATCGTACTCAGCTCGTACGACGATCACCCGCGCCGCCCTGCCTTCCCACATCAGCCCTACGGCGTCCGTCCTTCGACATCAGCCCTCCGCCGTCCGCCCTGCGGCATCGGCCCTCCGGCGTCAGCCCTGCGGCGTGGCGATCCGCAGCCGGTTCCCGTCGGGGTCCCGCAGCTCGAACTCGCGCCCCCACGGGACGTCCTCCACCCGCGCGCCGAACTCGGCGGCGACGGCATCGACGTCGCGCACGCGGAGGTAGACCAGCGTGTCGGGGCGGGCGTCGCCCTCATGCTCGGACAGGAACAGGCGGACCCCGCCCCGGGCGACCTCGACGAACGCGGGGAATCCCGGTTCGAAGCGGTGCTCCCACTGCTGGGCGAAGCCCAGGCGCTCGTACCAGGCCACGGCCACCGCGGCGTTCTCCACGCGGAGAATGGGGATGACTTCCTCGTGCATGGCGGCATCCTCGCAGACCCCACTGACAGACCCCGCCGACCGAACCCACCGAACCCACAGGCCGACCCCGACGACCGACCCGATGACCGACCCGACCGGCGGACCACCCCGGGACCGCCACGTCCGAAAACCGCCGGCCCCGGGTGAAGATCCGTCCCCCTCGCCCGGCTCCCGGCCCCCGGCTCCCGGCTCCCGGCCTCCGGCTCCCCGGCCCCGCCGGCCGCTCCGACTCGCCCCAAGACCGGGGCGACCGCCCCCGACGCCGGGGCGGAGCGCTCCGGCCGGATCGTCATCTAAAATTTGACGCGGCTGCGGGGCCGCGGCCTGCCGCTTCGAGCGGCGGGCGCGGTACGGCCGGCCCATCGGGACCGCACGGCGTCGATCACGGAATGACCTTGATCACGTCTCCCCGGGGAATCGCCTGACCACCGGCGCGCGTCCGAGTGGTACGGGAGGCCCAGCTCCCCGTCCACGTACAGAAGACCCCCAGGGAGAAGTGAGGTATGCCGGTGATCTGCGTCGGAGGCATGATCGGGATCGGCAAGACGAGTGTGGCCGAGCTGCTCGCCAGGGAGCTGGGCACCGAGGTCTTCTACGAGAGCGTGGACGACAACCCGATCCTGCCGCTCTTCTACTCGGCGAGCCCCGAGGAGATCCAGGCGAAGCGCTACCCCTTCCTCCTCCAGCTGTACTTCCTCCAGACCCGGTTCGCCGCGATCAAGGAGGCGTACAAGCAGGACGACAGCGTCCTCGACCGGTCGATCTACGAGGACTGGTACTTCGCCAAGGTCAACCACGACCTGGGCCGGATCAGCTCCCTGGAGATGCAGGTCTACGAGGGACTGCTCGACGAGATGATGCGCGAGATCGAGGGGCTGCCTTACCGCAAGGCGCCCGACCTCATGGTCTATCTGAAGGCGGACTTCGAGACGGTCCTGCACCGCATCGGACTGCGGGGGCGCGACTTCGAGCAGGACGAGGGCCTGGTCGAGTACTACCGCACGCTCTGGTCCGGGTACGACGACTGGGTGCACCGGCACTACTCCGCCAGCGACGTCCTCGTCGTCGACATGAACAACACCGATGTCGTGAACAACCCCGAGGACGCCGCCCGCGTGGCCCAGGAGGTCAAGAACGCCCTGGCGGAGGTCGCGCACCGCGTCTGACCTGCGCGGGACCCCGGGCGGCGGCAAGATCCCCTGTGATAGCTTGCCCGGGCCAGTCGCACCTCTGTACGTATCGAGGCGGTACGTGCACGGGTCAGGGAATCCGGTGGGAATCCGGAGCTGACGCGCAGCGGTGAGGGTGACGGGCGGGACAACGGCCACTGGGCCCCTCGGGGCCCGGGAAGGCGTCCCGTCCGGACGATCCCGAGTCCGAAGACCTGCTGGCGCCCCGGAGGGCGCACCGCCGTCCGGGGAGCTCCGTACGACAGGCTCCGCGCATGAGCCGTGACGCAGAGGACTCCCGCCGTGCCCTTCGCACACCCCGTCCGCTCCGCCGTGCTGTTCGTGGCCGGTGCCGTTCTCGTCGCCGGCTGCGGCGCGGGCGACCCGGCCTCCGGGCCCTCGGGGAAGGGCCGGGACACCGGCCGGGGTTCCGGCGCGGCCGCCGGCCCCGTCGGTCTCGACAACTGCGGGCAGCGGGTCGAGGTGGCCGAGCCGCCCCGCCGGGCCGTGGCCCTCGACCAGGGATCGGCCGAGATCCTGCTCTCGCTCGGGCTGGCCGACCGCATGGTGGGCACGGCCACCTGGACGGACCCGGTCCTCAAGGGGCTGGAGCAGGCGAACGCCCGGGTCCCCCGGCTCGCCGAGCGGTATCCGTCGTTCGAGAAGGTGCTCGATGCCGAGCCCGACTTCGTCAGCGCCTCGTTCCTCTACACGCTGGGCAAGGGTGGAGTCGCGCCCCGTGAGCGGTTCGCGAAGCTCGGCGTGCCCACCTACCTCTCCCCCTCCGACTGCGTCGGCAAGGACAACAGCGGCGACGGCGACGGCGTGCGGACCGCGCCGCTGACCATGGACACCGTGTACGGCGAGGTCCGCGACCTGGCCAGGATCTTCGGGGTGCCGGAGCGCGGCGAGAAGCTGGTCGGCGAGCTCAGCGCCCGGGTCGCGAAGGCGAAGGCCGGCGCCGACTTCGGCGGCGCCTCCGTCCTCTACTGGTTCTCCGACTCCCAGGGCCCCTACATGGCGGGCTGCTGCGGCGCGCCGGGCATCGTGAGCGGGGTGCTCGGGGTGAAGAACGTCTTCGACGACACGAAGGAGGAGTGGCCGCAGATCAACTGGGAGACCGTCGCCGACCGCGACCCCGACGTGCTGGTGATCGCCGACCTGACCCGCAAGGCCCAGTCCGCCGAGAGCGCCGCGAAGAAGATCGAGTTCCTGGAGTCGCACCCCGTCACGCGGAACATGACGGCGGTGCGCGAGAAGCGGTACGTCACCCTCAGCGGCCAGGCCATGAACCCCACGATCCGTACCGTCGAAGGCATCGAACAGCTGGCCGCCGCGCTGCGGACGCACGGGCTCGCGAAGTGATCCGGCCGGGTCCGGCCGCCGGTCCCGCCGAGGCGGGCGTGGCCGGGGGCCGGCGCCGTGCCGCGGTCGGCACGGCGGTCGCGGGGACGGCCGGGGTCCTCCTCCTGTGCGTCTCCGTGGCGCTCGCCGTCACCATCGGTCCGGCCGACATCCGCGTCGCGGACGCCTGGACCGTGATCGTGTCGCACCTCGGCGGCGAGGCGTCCGCGCTGAGCCCCCTCCGGGAGGGCATCGTCTGGGAACTGCGGCTGCCGCGCACCCTCCTCGCCGCCGCGTGCGGCGCCGGGCTCGCGGTCTGCGGCGCGGTGATGCAGTCGCTGCTGCGCAACCCGCTCGCCGACCCCTTCGTGCTGGGCGTCTCCTCGGGCGCGTCGACCGGGGCGGTCTCCGTCGTCGTCCTCGGCGTGGGCGGGGGTGCGCTGTCCGTCGCGGGAGGGGCGTTCCTGGGCGCGCTCGGTTCGTTCGGCCTCGTCCTGCTGCTCAGCCACACGCTGGGCGGTTCGACGGACCGCGTCGTGCTGGCGGGCGTGGCCGCGATGCAGCTCTTCTCCGCGCTGACCTCGTTCGTGGTGATGACCGCCGCCGACGCCGAGACCACCCGGGGCATCCTCTTCTGGCTGCTCGGCTCGCTCGGCGGGGCGGACTGGTCCGACGTCGGCGTGTGCGCCGCCGTCCTGGCCGTCGCGCTGCTGGTGTGCGGCGGCTACGCCCGTACGCTGGACGCCTTCGCGTTCGGGGAGGACGCGGCGGCGACGCTGGGCGTGGCCGTGGCGCGCACGCGGCTGGTGCTGCTGTCGGTCACCGCGCTGCTCACCGCCGTCCTCGTCGCCGCGGCCGGCGCGATCGGCTTCGTCGGCCTGGTCCTGCCGCACGCGGTGCGCGCCCTCGCCGGCCCCGGTCACGCCAGGCTGCTGCCGCTGACCGCGCTCGCCGGGGCCGTCTTCCTGGTGTGGGCGGACACCCTCGCCCGCACGGTCCTCGACCCGCAGGAGGTCCCGGTCGGCGTGGTGACGTCGCTCGTGGGCGTCCCCGCCTTCGTCCTCGTCCTGTACCGCACCAGGAGCCCCCGATGACCGGCACGTCGACGTCGGTCCACGGCGGTACGGGGCTCCGCGCCGCCCGGGTCTCGCGGACGGCCGGCGGGGCACTGGTGCTGGACGGGGTGAGCATCGCGCCGCGTCCGGGCACGCTGACCGGGCTGCTGGGGCCGAACGGCTCGGGGAAGTCCACGCTGCTGCGCGTCCTGGCGGGCGTCCTCGCGCCGGAGACGGGGGTCGTGACCCTGGACGGCGAACGGCTGGGCGCGGTCCCACGCCGTGCGCTCGCCCGGCGGGTCGCCGTCGTCGAGCAGCACGCCGACACCCAGGTGGACCTCACCGTGGCGGACGCCGTACGCCTCGGCCGCGTCCCGCACCGCCGGGCGTGGTCGCCCCCGACGCCCGCCGACGAGGAGGCCGTCCGGTCCGCGCTCGCCCGCACCGGCCTCACCGATCGCGCGCACCGCGCCTGGCGCACCCTCTCCGGCGGCGAGCGCCAGCGCGTCCAGCTCGCCCGCGCCCTCGCCCAGGAGCCGCGCGAACTGCTGCTCGACGAGCCGACCAACCACCTCGACGTCCACCACCAGCTCGCCCTGATGGCCCTCGTCTCGGATCTGCGCCTCACCTGCGTCATGGCCCTGCACGACCTCAACCTCGCGGCGATGTACTGCGATCACGTGGTCGTGCTCCACGAGGGCCGCGTCGCGGCGGCCGGTCCGGTGGACGAGGTCCTCACCGCGGAGCTCGTCTCCGAGGTCTACGGCGTCCGCGCCGCGGTGACCCACCCGGACCCGGACGGCCGCCCGCACATCCGCTTCGTCCGCTGACCGCTCCCTCCGCGGGCGGCCCTCAGGCGGAGGACGCGGGCGCCGGCCGGTCCGCTCCGTGCTGCTCGCGGACGGCGATGCGGGCGAGCTTCGTCAGCATCATGCCGTTGCGGATGGAGACGAGGTAGTCGACGGGGAGGCCGTGCATGCGGGTGCCGGGGCCGCGCAGGGGATGCCATTCGAGCAGGAAGAGGGTGTTCCCGCCCCAGGGGACGAGGTGCATGGCGATGCGGGCCGCGCCGAACGGGTCCGCCTTCGCCTCCAGTTCGAGCCGGCGCCCGGGCTCGCAGATGCGGACCACGCACGTGTCGTCCAGCGTGACGGGACCGACGCCCACCCTGACCTGGAGCCGGGCGCCCACCTCGGGCCAGTGCGGGTCGGCGGCGATGACCCGCTGCGTGCCCGAGACCCATTCGCCGTAGCGCCCGCCGTCGGACAGCAGGCTCCACACCTTGGACGGCGGGCTCAGGATCAAACGGCGATTCCGGGACACTGCGACCGCCTTCTCTCTTCCGTCGGGAACGACGTCCTCGGGCTCGGCCGACGCTATCCGCACCGCGCCGTCCCGGCACGCACGGCGGGCCGTGTGTCGTACGACGGGTGCCCTGCGGGATCGGCGCCCCGTGCGTCCGGGCCTCGATCCGGGCGGCGCCCCGCCGTACCGCTTCCTCCGGCTCCCGCGCGAGGCTCGCGCGGGCAGCGGGACCCGCGGCTCCCGGACAGGTGGCATATGCGGCCCCTCCCGGGTGCTTGTCGGGGGCGGGCGGGGCCACGACGATGTGCGCCGGGAAGCCGTACGTCCTCGATGGGGAGGCCGAGTTGAGCGAGGCGACGTCGACACGGAGGAGCGGGCCGCGGGAGTCGGGACCGGAGCGGCGGCCGGGAGCGCGGGCGGCGGTGCGGGAGCTGGTCGCGGAGTCGTGGCGAAGGTCGGAGCGCGCCCGGGTGAGCCGGGACGGGGCGGCGCCGACGGAGCTGGAGGAGGCGGAGGTGACCGCGTACCGGGAGGGGCATCCGCTGGCCGTCGTCATGCCGGTCATCCGGGAACTGCTCGGCGCGGACGCGCTGGACGGCGGGCACGTCCTCGCGGTGTGCGACGCGGGCGGGCGGCTGCTCTGGGTCGAGGGGGACCCCGCGACGCTGCGGCAGGCGCGGCGGATGAACTTCGTGGCCGGGGCCGGCTGGGCCGAGGCCGCCGCCGGGACGAACGCGCCGGGCACCGCCCTCGCCGTCGGCCGCCCGGTGCAGGTGGTGTCCGCGGAGCACTTCCGGCCGCCGGTACGGGACTGGACGTGCGCGGCGGCGCCGCTGCACGATCCGCGCAGCGGCCGGCTCCTCGGCGCCGTCGACCTCACCGGCGGCGAGCGGCTCGCCCACCCGCACAGCCTCGGCCTGGTACGGGCCGTGGCCCGGGCGGCGGAGACCCAGCTGGCGCTCCTCGCCCCTCCCCCGGCGCCGGACCGCCCCCGGCTGACCGCGCTCGGCCGGGACGAGGCGCTGCTCACGGTGGACGGACGGCGGCTGCGGCTGAGCCGACGGCACAGCGAGATCATGGTGGTGCTCGCGCACCGCACGGAGGGGGTGACGGGGGAACAACTGCTGACCCTCCTCTACGAGGACGAGTCGGTCACACCGGTGACGCTGCGCGCGGAGCTGTCCCGGCTGCGGGCCCTGCTCGGCCCGGAGCTGCTGCGCTCGCGCCCGTACCGCCTCGCCGTCGCGGTGGACGCGGACTTCACGGCGGTGGACCGACGGCTCGCCTCGGGGGCGGTGGCGGTCGCCGCCGGGGAGTACGCGGGCCCGCTGCTGCCGGGATCGGCCGCGCCCGGGGTGGTACGCCTGCGGGACCGGCTGGCGGACCGGCTGCGGGCGGCTCTGGTGGCGCGGGCGGATCCGCGGCTGCTGGCGGACTGGGCGTACAGCGCGTGGGGCGAGGAGGACGTGGAGGTGTGGCGGGCGCTGTGCGCGGCCGTGCCGGCGGCGCAGCTGGCTCCGGTACGCGCCCGGCTCGACGCCCTGGAGGAGGAACTGTCCTCCGGTGCAACGGGGTTGCAACGTCCGCTCGCGCACACTCGGCGGTGAGGAGAGCGCTCCGGCCGGGACGGCGGGCGCGCCTGCTCACGGCCCGGTCGTCCGCGTGCCCCGCTCACGGTGGCCCGGCGGCCAGGACCCGGATCCGTCCGACCCGCAGGGAGGTCTGCCCATGACCCGCTACGCCTCGCCCGGCACCGAGGGCGCGCTGATGGCGTACCAGCCGCGCTACGACCACTGGATCGGCGGCGAGTACGTCGCCCCGGCCGACGGCCGGTACTTCGAGAACCCGAGCCCGGTCGACGGCAAGCCGTTCACCGAGGTCGCGCGGGGCTCGGCCGAGGACGTCGAGCGCGCCCTGGACGCGGCGCACGCGGCCGCGCCGGCGTGGGGGCGCACCTCGGCGGCCGAGCGGGCGGGGGTGCTGCTGAGGATCGCCGACCGGATGGAGGCGAACCTGGAGGCGCTCGCGGTCGCGGAGACCTGGGACAACGGCAAGCCGGTCCGGGAGACGCTGGCCGCCGACATCCCGCTCGCGATCGACCACTTCCGCTACTTCGCGGGGGCGCTGCGGGCGCAGGAGGGCTCGCTCAGCCAGCTCGACGAGGACACGGTGGCGTACCACTTCCACGAGCCGCTGGGGGTCGTGGCGCAGATCATCCCGTGGAACTTCCCGATCCTGATGGCGGTGTGGAAGCTCGCACCGGCGCTGGCGGCGGGCAACGCGGTCGTGCTGAAGCCGGCGGAGCAGACCCCGGCGTCGGTGCACTACTGGCTGAGCCTGGTCGCGGACCTGCTGCCGCCGGGTGTCCTGAACATCGTCAACGGCTTCGGCGAGGAGGCCGGGAAGCCGCTCGCCTCCTCGCCCCGGGTGGCCAAGATCGCCTTCACCGGCGAGACGTCGACGGGCCGCCTGATCATGCAGTACGCCACCGAGAATCTGAAGCCGGTGACGCTGGAGCTGGGCGGCAAGTCGCCGAACATCTTCTTCGACGACGTGTGGGCGGCGGACGACGACTTCCGGGACAAGGCGCTGGAGGGCTTCACGATGTTCGCCCTCAACCAGGGCGAGGTCTGCACCTGTCCCTCTCGGGCTCTGGTGCAGCGGGGTCACTACGGCGACTTCCTGGAGGCGGCGGTCGTCCGTACGGAGGCGATCGTCGCGGGCCACCCGCTGGACCCGGAGACGATGATCGGCGCGCAGGCGTCGGCCGAGCAGCTGAAGAAGATCCTCTCGTACCTGGAGATCGGCCAGCAGGAGGGTGCCAAGATCCTGACGGGTGGTCAGCAGGTCGGCCACGGAGGCGACCTGGAGGGCGGCTACTACATCCAGCCGACGATCTTCGAGGGCGACAACCGCATGCGGATCTTCCAGGAGGAGATCTTCGGCCCGGTCGTGGCGGTGACCTCCTTCACTGACTTCGACGACGCCATCCGCACGGCGAACGACACCCTGTACGGCCTGGGCGCCGGGGTCTGGACCCGCGACACCAACACCGCCTACCGCGCGGGCCGCGCCATCCAGGCGGGCCGCGTCTGGACGAACTGCTACCACGCCTACCCGGCCCACAGTGCTTTCGGAGGCTATAAGCAGTCGGGCATCGGCCGGGAGACCCACAAGATGATGCTGGAGCACTACCAGCAGACGAAGAACCTGCTGGTCAGCTACTCGCCGAAGAAGCTCGGGTTCTTCTAGGCGGCGTCCTCAAGTGATCACGGCTGGTGGATCATGGTGTCGTGATACGTCGCCATGAACTGTCCGATGCCGAGTGGGAGTTCGTCCGGCCGTTGCTGCCCGAGTCGTTGCGGGGGCGGAAGCGGCTGGACGACCGTAGGGTGCTGAACGGGATCGTGTGGAAGTTCCGGACCGGGACGGCCTGGCGGGATGTGCCCGAGCGTTATGGTCCGCTGGCGACGCTGCATACGCGTTTCTCAGGTGGGCGATGGACGGGACGTTCGACCGGATGTTGCGGGCCGCGCAGGCGAAGGCGGACGCGGCGGGCGACATCGAGTGGCTCGTGTCGGTCGATTCCACGGTCGTCCGAGCCCACCAGCATGCCGCCGGAGCCCGAAAAGGGGGCTCCGAGACCCGGCTCCCGGCCGGTCCAAGGGCGGACTGGAGTTGCGGACGGCCCGCGAGAAGGGCTACGCCGTCGACGACCAGGAGACGAGCGAAGGCGTCCTCTGCGTCGCCGTCGCGGTGCCGGGTCTCCCCGACCCGGGGCAGCGCTTCGCGGTCAGCTCGTCCGTGCTCAAGTCGCGGGCGACGCCGGAGCGCGTGGCCGCCCTCACGGAGCTGATCTCGGGAGTGGTCCGGCGGCTCGGCAGAGCGGGGGCGCGATGAGGTGACGGCCACGACGGCGCCGGGCTCCGCCGTGGCCGTCGTCGCCTGGTCGGCAGGACCGCTCCGGGCCGCCTCACGGGTCGCGGGGTCCGCGGGAGACCGCGTATCCCCCCCATCGCCCCCAGGACGCCCGCGGCCGCGACCAGCAGGGCGGCGGTGATGCCGACGCGCAGCAGCAGCGTGCCGATCGCCGCGCCGGCCCAGACGGCCGCCGGCCCCGCGACCCGATAACCCTGGCCGGGGGCACCCGTCCCGCCACCCAGATCCGAGTGCCGGATCCAGGTGACCAGGGTGCCGGTGACGAGGGTGGTGTTGAGGACGGCCCCGAGCCGCCGCATGGTCGCGCTGCGCACGCCCATCGCCAGGGCCGTCGAGGCGATCACCGCGTAGCGCCGCGC
Organism: Streptomyces sp. NPDC014861; assembly: GCF_043081625.1. Taxonomy (NCBI): domain Bacteria; kingdom Bacillati; phylum Actinomycetota; class Actinomycetes; order Kitasatosporales; family Streptomycetaceae; genus Streptomyces; species Streptomyces sp. NPDC014861. The sequence continues at coordinate 510,306 of NZ_JBIBWV010000003.1, read as the reverse complement.
GGACGGCTCACCCTGGACGGGCGGCAGGCCGATGGCGAACAGCGCGCCGATGACCAGGAAGGCCACCGCGTCGACGATCCCCGTGACCGCGGTCAGCACGACGAGCACCCGGGGCAGCGGATCCGCGGGACCGGGCGCGGACGTGTTCACATAAGAAGCATGTACCAGGGGGCCGGGCGCGCTGCCGGGGCCACGGCCTACGGGGACGAGGTACCGGGACGACCCGCGTGACAGGAGGCGCACACGCCGACGAGCTCGACCGTGTGCTCCACCGCCGAGAAGCCCCGCTCGCCGGCCACCTCCACCACGCAGCGCTCGACGGGACGCGCGTCGACGGGCCGGCTGACGCGGCAGAGCCCGCAGATGAGGTGGTGACGGTGGCCTCGCACGCCGCGCAGCCTGCGACAGCAGACGGTGCGGATGCCGGGCCGAGACGAACCTCATGGACTCCGTCAAGGCTGCAACGACCGCTGCCCGCTGCTGTGTTGACTCCCGGCAACCTCGTACCACTCCTCTCACACGTGACGACACCGAGCGTATACACTCATGAAAATCATACCCATAAGGATCCCGCCGGTGCCGGTCACCAGGTGTCGTGATAAGTCAGGTTCGTGAACAGCGCGGCCACGGGCAGGCAGAAGAACACGGCCCATGCGCCCAGCTGGTGGTCACCGACCCGGAGGTGTACCCAGAGCGCGCCGAGGAAGTACAGCACGAGCCCGACGGCCGCGATCACACCCAGCGGCGGCACGGCGAACCCGGCCACCAACCCCAGCGCCCCCGCGCCCATCGCCGTACCGAGCAGAGGCATCCACGAATGGGGGATGCCCATCTTGTCCGCCTGACTCTTGGGATAGTCGTGGCCGATGAGATTGGCGACGGCCGCGGAACCGTTGAGGACCGCGGTGAGGACGGTGACGACGAAGTAGGTGGCGAACAAGGGAGACTCCTTCTCCTGCGAACGAGAACGGCGAGGGGTGTTCGCCTTCTTGACCACGCAGCGCCTCAGGATGTGACACCTCGGCTACGGCGCTCCTCCGCGGAGCGGAGCGGCGGCGCCCTCCGCCCGCCGGCCGGACGACGGCGCCACCGTGGTCACGGTCGGGGAGCTCCCTTCGATCAGCCGCCGGGGGGTGCCCGAACCGTCGGCGGCGACCGTGAAGACCGCGAGGCCACGGCCCTGGGGGCGGGCGTACGCGACGGTGTCCTCGTCCACCCAAGCGGGCTGGTCGTCGACGTGCGCCTTCTCGGCGAGCGCGACGTCGTGCCGGGTCCGCAGGTCCAGGACGTGGAGCCGCCAGCGGTCGCCGTCGACGCGCTTCTTGTAGGCGACGCGTGTGCCGTCGGGTGAGAGCGAGGGGCACTCCACGTTCTCGCGGACGGAGACGAGCGAACGCGCGCGGGCGTCCCCTCGCATCAGCCAGGTCCTGCCGCGACTACCCATCGTCGCGTAGAAGGTCCGGTCGTCCGCGGCGAAGGTGATGCCCCAGAAATTCCTGTCCTCCTCCCGGTACGGTCGGCCGTCGACGGCGGCGGTGAAGTCCTCCAGCGAGCCGACGTGGGTGCCGTCGCGCAGATCGTAGTAGCCGGCCGTCGTGGAGAAGCGGCCCTGCTGGAGGTAGGAGTCTCCCGAGCGGAACACCGTCCAGGCGACCACGTCGCCGGACGGGGAGACCCGGGCCCTGCTGGGTTCGCCCCATACGGGCAGGATCGCCACGGGGGCCGCCGCGTCGTCGCGGTAGACGCGCATCTCCGACGAGAACGGGCCGGGCAGTCCGCGCAGACAGGCGAGGGTTCCGGCGGCGACCGCCGCACGGGTGCACTCCGGCCCCGCCGCCACCCGCCGGCCGTCCCGTGTCGACTGCTCGACACGGGAGGCGCCGAGGGCCACGGTGACCACGGTCCCCGGCCGCCGGAGGTCGAGGACGCCGGCACGGCTGTCGGCCTCGCTCCCCTGCCAGGCGACGGTTCCCGCCGCTGCGGCGATCAAGGCACCGGCGAGGGCGGCGCCCGTGGCACGGCGGTTCTTCATCATGGACTCCGGCGGAGGTGGAGAGCGATGCCCGCGGTCGCGGCGATCAGGCCCGTGGCGAAGACGGCGAAGGCCGGGGCGAGCCCGCCCCAGGCGGCGAGGCCGCCGAAGGCGACGGCGCCGAAGGCCCGGCAGACCGCTTGCACGCTCTGCACGGCGGCCAGCCCTGTGGTGCGGGCAGCCTCGGCGATGTACGGCGCCACATAGGCCATCAGCACGCCGTCGGTGGCGGCGTAGAACAGCCCGTGCAGCACGAGGGAGACGGCCACGGCGGGCCAGCCCTTGAACGGCGCGAGCAGGACGAAGAGGTAGGCGCAGGCCGCGAAGGCATGTCCGAGGACGAACATCCTCCGTCGCCCGACGCGGTCGGCGAGCCGTCCGACGGGCGCCGCCGCGGCCATGAAGACCAGGGCGGTGGCCAGGGGCAGCAGGGGAAGCGCCTCGACGGGTGCCTCCAGACGCCGTTGGAGTCCGACGAAGAGCGACATGTCGCCGACGGTGAACACCCCGAGGACCGCGGTGGCCAGGAGGCATCGGCGGACCTCGGGGCTCCGCAGCGGCACGAGCCCGTCCCTGAACCCTCTCAGCCGCTCCCCCGCCCGCGCCGCCGTACCCCCGTCCACGAAGGACACCAGGATCACGACACCGGCCGCGGCGAGGCAGAAGCTGACGAGGAAGGCGGTGTCGTAACCACCGGGGACGGCATAGAGGACGGCGAAGGCCAGCAGAGGGCCGAGCAGGGCACCGCAGGTGTCCATGGCCCGGTGCGCGCCGAAGGCCCTGCCCAGGTCTTTCTCGGGTGCGGCATGCGTGATGAGCGCGTCTCTCGGCGCCGTGCGGAGCCCCTTGCCGGCGCGGTCTGCCGCCACCAGGGCTCCCATGCCGGCGAGCGTGGACCCGACGGCGGGCAGGGCGAGCTTGGTGAGCGCCGACAGCCCGTACCCCGCCGTGGCGACGGCCTTGGGGCGCCGCAGCCGGTCGGCGGCGTATCCGCCGCCGAGCCGGAGCAGTGCCGTGGCGCCGGTGTACAGGCCGTCCAGCGCGCCGAGCTGGAGGAACCCGATGCCGAGCCCGTAGACCAGGTACATCGGCAGCACGGCTGTGACCATCTCCGCGGAGGCGTCGGTGAGCAGGCTCACGGTGCCGAGCGCCAGCACGGTGGGCGGCAGTGCCGAGACGGAACGGCCCGGCGCTTCGCGTCGTGCATCCGCGCCGGCGGTCCGTCGGTCCGAGGCGCGGGTGTGGGACAGATACATCAGTGACTCTCCGGCAAGCCCTCTTGCGTGTTTCTCAGGGCAGCTTGACGAAGCGCCAGGTCTGCATGGCACCACCGGAACGTGGCTCCTGGGTGAGCGTCGCTCCGCTGCTCGCCGCCGACGCCGTGAGGGCGAGACCGCCGGCCTCGTTGACGAGCAGGTAGCCGGTTCCGCTGCGCACGATGGACCACGCCTGGTTGACGGCGCCGGAGCACGGCCACTGGATGATCTTCGTACCGGCGCGGGTGGACGAGTTGGGGTTGTCGGCACACATGCCCGAGGCGCCGTTCCTCAGCCGGAAGGTCCCGTCGCTGTTGCGGGTGATGGTCCAGCGCTGGTTGGCGGCGCCGTTGGGGCTCCACGCGACGAGGCCGGTACCGGCGGTGCTGGAGGAGTTCGGGTTGTCGATCGCGGTACCGCTCGCGAGCCGGACCTCGTAGACGGCGCCGGAGACGATCGGCGCAACTCCGGCCGGGCCGGTCTTGGTGTGGCAGCCGCCGCTGACGGAATCCGTGAAGGTCCGCCCGGACGCCGGCATGAACGTGAAATCGTAGCCGGTGGCCGAGAGGTCGAAGCGCCCGACACCGAACGTGTTGTTGTGGAACACCTCCGAAGGCCCGGCGCTGGTGGTACGGCCGGAGTAGAGGCCACGGCCGCCGGTGCCGATCACGAAGGTCCGCAGCCCGTTCACGGCGTCCTCGGTCCCGTCCACCATCGCCGGGGCGAAGCGCTCGTAGTGGTGGTCGTGGCCGACGACGGCGACATCCGCCTTGTAGTCGGTGAGCGCCTTGTACAGCGCGGTCACGGTGGCGTTGTCGCCATGCGTCCCGGAGGAGAACCGGGGGTAGTGCATGTACGCCATGGTGCAGGGACGGTCGCTCTCCGCGAGGTCGGCCCGCAGCCACTTCTCCTGGGCGCTGCCGGCCCCGCGGGGGACGTGCGTGTTGAGCGCGACCATGTGCCAGTCGCCGACGTCGTAGCTGTAGTACCCCTTGTCCCGGCCGCCCGTCGGTACGCCCTTGCTCTCGAAGTAGTCGAAGTAGCCGGCGCCTCCGGGGGTGGAGTACTCGTGATTGCCCGGCGTGGGGTAGGTGGTCGAATGGAAGCTGCCCCAGGTCGGCTCGTACTGGTTCTGGAACTCCGCGAGCGTGCCCTTCTCGTACGCGTTGTCGCCCGCCGTGATGACGGCGTCGGGGGCCATGGCGGCCACGATGTCGGCGGTCTGGCCGCACGCCGCGCCGCAGATGTCGCCCACGGCGGCGACGGTGACCGTCTTCCCCGGGCCCGGAAGGGGGGTGCGGGTGGGGACCGGGGCGGCGGCCGCGGCCGAAGGTTCCTGCGCGACCTGCGAGATGGTGACACCGGCGGCGATCACGAGCAGGGCGAGCGGGGCGGTCACGAGGGTCAGGCGTCGTCTGCGGTGTCGGGCGATGCGAGGCATGGGTGCGTGACTCCAGGCGGCTGGGGTGGGGGGAATCAGAGGGCCGGAAGCGTGCCGGCACGGGGCGGCACAGCGGCACGCAGTACAAGGTATATCGAATATTTCCCCACCTCCGTCATCCCGACGGAGAGTTCATCCACCCTCCCCCGCGGCGCCACCGGCGGTTCACCCCTCCCGCACGGGGGGCGGCGGAGCGAGTCTGCGCCGCGTCCACGAGGACTTGTCCATGGAGGTCGTACCCGAGACGCTGGGCGTCGACGGCACGTACACCAACCGCTTGGTGGTTCGGCAAGACGGACGACCTGTGGAACTTCGGCAAGCCCTCCGGTTGGGGCGGGCCTTGGTGGGAGGCCGAGGTCGAGGCGGGCGTGCCGTCCGACCCGTTCCTGATGACCGGCTCCGACAAGAAGTGCGTGCACCTGGAGAACCTCGGCGCCGAGGAGGCGACCTTCACAGTCGAGGTGGACGTGCACGGGCACGGCCGGTTCGGTGCGGTCGCGCAGGTCGCCGTCCCGGCGGGGCAGTTGCCCACGCACGTCATCCCGAGCGGTTTCAGCGCCCACTGGGTGCGGATCGTGAGCGACCGGGACACCACCGCCAGCGCCCAGCTGTTCCACACCTGACCCGCGTGGCCCGCGACCTGGGCGCTCACCCCCAGGTCGCGGGCCTGGCCTAGGCATCCGCGGCGTCGATCTCGTCCCGTACGGCTTCGAGGCGGGAGAGGAGGCCGGGCACGTCGCCGTCCGCGAAACACCCGGAGACGCCGATGGCGGCCGTGTCGCTCCCGTCGAGCGCCACCGCGAGGGTGCGGTGGCCGGCGGGCTTCAGCGTCCTGACGAGGGCATGGCCGCGCCCGCGGACGGTGTCGAGGGTTTTCGAGAGCTCGTCGACGTCGACCGGGTGGCGGGGCGGTGCGACGGGGTGCCGCCCCGTCGACTCGTCGTAGAGGCCACGGAGGGCGTCGTCGTCGAGGCGCGCGAGCAGCACCTGCCCCCGGCCGGAGGCCGCGGCGGGATAGAGAGGCTCCCGGCCCAGGCCGGCGCCGGGACTCTCCCCGGGGCCGCTGTGGTAGAGGTAGCGGACCTGGTCCTCCCAGAGGACGCCCATGGCCGCCTGGTGCCCGAGGTCGAACAGCGACTCCAGGGGTCCGAGGGCGCGCCGGATCAGCCCCGACCCCCGCAGGCTCTGCGCCGCGAGCACGTGGATGCCCGGCCCGGGAAGGTACTTGCGGTGGGCGTCCTGCCGGGCGAGCCCGACGTACGCCAGGGTCTTGAGCAGCCTGTTGACGCGCGTCGGCTTCATGCCGAGCATCCTGCCGAGCTCACGCGACCCGATGGGCGCGGCGTGCGAAGCGAGCGCCTGAAGGCAGGCCAGTCCGTCGATCAGGGATCGGTTGGGCTGAGCTGGACGCATGATGCTGCCTCAGCACCATGCGTCCGGCTGCTGACGACGCGTGACTCAGGACAGCGCCACCGTCTCGCCCGTCGCGCGGGAGCGTTCCGCCGCCCAGACGACCCGGTGCGTGTCCAGGCTCTCCCGGGCACCGGACAGGATCCGGGAGGTGTCGCGGCTGCGCACCGCCTCCAGGAAGGCGGTGACCAGGGCGTGATCGCCTCCCCCGTGACCGCCGGCGGCCGTGGCGTCCGCTCCCGCCCGGGTGTCGACCGTCTCCCACTCCCCGGTACGGAAGTCCTGGACGCTCAGGGTGACACCGTCGCTCTCGATGTAGCCATGGGTGCCGAACAGCCGGGTCTTGCGGTGGGCCGAGGGCGTGAAGGCGGTCATCGTGAACGAGGCCGTGACCCCGCCCTCGTACTCCAGGGCGACCACCTGGTGGTCGACGACGTCGTTGTCGCAGGCGTAGACGCAGCGGCCGTACGGCCCCGTTTCCAGGGCGCGCAGTACCCCGGCCTCGCTGAGATCGTCCGTGATCACCGAGAGCGGCCAGGAGTCGGGGGTGGCGGTGGGGAGGGCGGGCATGTACAGCTTCTTGGCGGAGTACGGGCAGCCCTCCTCCACCCCGTAGTCGAGGCAGCGGTCGGCCGCGCCGGCCGGCCGGTTCTCCGGGCGGAAGTGGTACAGGCTGCCGAACGACGACACCCGGACGGCCTTCCGGCCGACGAGGTGGGCGAGCCAGTCGATGTCGTGGCACGACTTGGCCATGAGCATGGAGGACCCGAGGTCCTCGCGGCGCCAGTTGCCCCGTACGAACGAGTGGGCCTGGTGGTGCCAGCCGACCGGCTCCAGATGCTCGACGGAGACCACGTCCCCGATCCGGCCGCTGTCGACGAGTGCCTTCAGGGTCCGGGTGTACGGCGTGTAGCGCAGCACGTGGCACACCGCGAACAGGGCCCCCGACTTCTCCGCCGCGGCGACGATCCGCTCGCAGTCGGCCTCGCTGGTGGCCATCGGCTTCTCCAGCAGGACGTCGTAGCCGAGTTCGGCGAACCGGACCGCCGGCTCGACATGGTCGGCGTCCTGGGTGGCGATCACCACCGCTTCGGCGACGCGGGGCCGGTCGGCCAGTTTCCGCCAGTCGTCCACGACGAGAGCGGGTTCCACCGCGTGGCGAGAGGCCATGGCCGTGCGCCTCGGCTCCCTCGGTTCGGCAACGGCCACCACCCGGCCGAAGCCCGTGGCCTGCGCGATCCGGGTGTAGGCGGCACCGCGGTTGCCCGCCCCCACGACGGCCAGCGTGATCTGCCTCGGCATGACACTCCTTCGCTCGGGGATCCGTCCAGGCGGGGAGCGGCCGGCGCGCGGTACGGGCCCGGGCGCCGGGCGCTCCCCACGGTCGATCAGCAGGTCACTTCCGCCACCCGATGTCCTGCTTCGGACCGATCAGGAACTGGCTCGCGCCGAAGTTCGCCAGGCCCTTCTTCACCGCCCAGACGGCCGGCCCGTTGTGCATCGGCAGCATGAGCTTCGTGCGGAACGCCTCGACCTCCAGATCGTTCCACTTCTCGATCTGCCGCGACTTGTCTCCGGTCAGGTTGATCTCCCGTGCCTTCTCCGCCAGCCTCTTCTGCGTCGCGGCGTCCATGTACGGGTCCCCGCAGAACAGGCCGCAGAACTCCGCGAATCCGTAGTCGGGCCGGCCGGAGTTCCAGCTCAGGTTGAAGACGTCGTACGTCTTCTCGCTCAGGGTCTTCGAGAGTTCGGAGCCGGCTCGCTGGTCGATCGACACCTCGACGCCGATCTTCTTCATCATCGCCTGCGCGGCGGTGGCCATGTTCTTCTTGCCCGAGTCGTCACCGGTGACCGGCCACACCAGCTTGAGTCTCTGGCCGTCCTTGGCCCGGAATCCGTCGGAGCCCCTCTTCCAGCCCGCCGTGTCGAGGAGTTCGTTCGCCTTGGCCTCGTCGTAGGTGATGCCGACCTTGGCGAGGTTGTCGCGGTACCCGTCCTGGAAGGGGTAGCGGGACATGGAACCGGGGAGCTTCTCGGTGTAGTCGAGTCCGTCGAACTTGACCTTGAGGAGCGTCTCGCGGTCGAAGCCGCGCAGCACCGCCTCGCGGACCCTCTCGTCCTGGAGCACCTTGGAGTCCGGGTTGAGGGTGACGAAGTTGGTGGCCAGCATGGCCGATTGGCGGATGTCGACGTCCTTCATCCCCTTGACCTGGGTGTAGAACTCCTTGGTCACGGTCTTGACGGCGTCGATCTCGCCGTTGCGGAAGGCGTTCAGTTCGGCGGTCGGCTCCAAGGTCCGGAAGACGCGCTGGTCCAGCTTGCCCGGCTCACCCCACCACTTCGGGTTCCGCTCGAGGACGATGGTCCCGGCGTGGTGGTCCACCGACGTGACGTGGTAGGGACCGGCGCCCCACTCGTTGTGAGGGTTCTCCACGAAGCCGGTGTTGAAGGTCTCGGGCTCGGCAGCGGCCGGGTGGAGCGGCATCACGAAGTGGTCGTGCCACCACACCCAGGGGCCCTGGTAGGTCACCACGACCTGGCGGTCGTCCGTGCCGGCCTTGACCGACTTGATCAGGTCGTAGCCGCTCGTGCCGGAGACCGAGTACTCCTTGTTCACTCCGTTCTGCGTCTTCCAGCGGGCCTCGAAGGCCCGCCAGTCGATCGGCGTGCCGTCGTTGAACCTCGCCTTCGGGTTGATCGTGTACGTGACCCGCCGGTTGCCGTCGACCAGCTCGTCCTTGACGTCCGTCAGATAGTCCGGGTTCGGGGACCACTCGCCGTCCGCCGCCTGGAGGAAGAGTGTGGGGTTGTACCACTCGGCGATCTCCCAGCTGGAGAACGTCATGTCCGAGTGGAAGGGGTTGAACTGGTCCGGAAGGGTGGCCGCCGAGGTGAACGTGCCGCCGTCCTTGAGGTTCGCGCGCGACTGTGCGTTGTACTGCGGCGCGGCAGCCGCCAGCTGCTCCCGGGAACGCTGCTCCCCCTTGTCCGCGGTCTCTCCGGAGGAACAGGCGGTGAGGCCGAGGACGAGGGCGACACCCAGCGCCGCGATCTGCTTCGTGTGCTTCATGGGCTTTCCTTGAGTCGGTGGGGACGCCGGCGCCGGCGGTGGCGCCGCACGGGAGTCAGCGGTGGTGGCAGGCGTGCCGGTGGTCCGCCCCCTCCTTTCCCGTGAGCGCGGGGGTGACGGTGGAGCACTGCCGCTGCTTCTCCTCGGGGAGGGTGGGCTTGAGCGGGCAGCGTCCGGCGAAGGCACAGCCGGTGGGCGTCTCTGTGGGGTTGGGCAGATCGCCGGTGAGCAGGAGGGGTGCGCGGGAACGCTCGACGACGGGGTCCGGAACCGGGATCGCCGAGATCAGGGCCTGGGTGTAGGGGTGGGCCGGATCGCCGAAGACGGCGTCGACGTCGCCGTACTCGACGAATCGCCCGAGGTACATGACCCCCACGCGGTCGGCGAGGTGGCGTACGACGGACAGGTCGTGGGAGACGAACAGGTAGGACAGGCCGAGCTCGCTCTGGAGCCGCTGGAGGAGGTTGATCACGCCGGCCTGGATCGACACGTCGAGTGCCGACACGGGTTCGTCGAGCACCAGCAGCGAGGGCTCGGACGCCAGGGCGCGGGCGATGCCGATGCGCTGGCGCTGCCCGCCGGAGAAGGCTCCGGGGAAGCGGTCCACGTGGGCGGGGTCGAGGCCGACGAGGTCCATGAGTTCGGCGACGCGGGCGTCGGTCCGGTCGGCGGGCACCAGGTCGAAGGCGCGGAGGGGTTCGGCGATCAGCTCGGAGACGGTGAACCGGGGATCGAGCGCTCCCATCGGGTCCTGGAACACGATCTGGAGCCTGCGGCGCAGGGCGCGGGCCTCGCGTCCGCCGACCGAGGACAGGTCGATGCCGTCGAGGGCGATCCGGCCTCCGGCGTTCTTGGCGAGGTCCATGACGGACAGCAGCGTGGTGCTCTTGCCGCAGCCCGACTCGCCGACGATGGCGAGCGTCTCGCCGGCGCGGATGTCGAAGGTCAGGCCGTTCACCGCGTGGACCGTGCCGACCCGCCGCTTGAGCACGGCTCCCTTGAGCAGAGGGAACGCGCGGGTGAGGTCGGTGACGTCGAGCACGGTGGCCCGGTCTGCGCGGGGTGTCCTGTCGAGGGCGCCGGGCCGGACGGCGGGCCGGGGGAAGACGGGGTCGCCGCCGATCACGCCGTCCGTGATCTCGGGGCCGCGCAGGCAGGCCGTCGTGTGCCCGGGCGTCACTTCCAGAACTTCGGGTTCGGCGGCGTGGCAGTCGTCGGTCGCGATCGGGCAGCGGGGGGCGAACGGACACCGGTCGGGGAGGTCGATCAGCAGGGGCGGATGGCCGGTCACGGGTACGAGTGCGGTGCTCCCGCCGTCGTCCGCGCGCGGAACCGCGCCGAGCAGGCCGAGGGTGTACGGCATGCGCGGCTGATGGAACAGCTCGTCGACCGGGGCGTGTTCCACCGGCCGGCCGGCGTACATCACCATGACGTCGTCGGCCATGCGGGCGACGACGCCCATGTCGTGGGTGACCATCATGACCGCGGCGCCGGTCTCCGCCTGGGCCTTCTTCAGGAGTTCAAGGACCTGGGCCTGGATGGTGACGTCGAGGGCGGTGGTGGGTTCGTCGGCGATGATCACCTGGGGTTCGTTGGCGACGGCCAGGGCGATGACGACGCGCTGGCGCATGCCGCCGGAGAACTCGTGTGGGTAGGACCGCATGCGGACGGCCGGGTTCGGGATGCCGACCAGGTCGAGGAGTTCGATGCCTCGCCGCCACGCCTTCTCGCGGGGGACGTCGCGGTGGGCGCGGATCGCCTCGACCAGCTGCTTGCCGATGGTGTGGACCGGGGTGAGGCTGGTCAGCGGGTCCTGGAAGACCATGGCGATGTCGTTGCCGCGGACGGCGGACATCTCCCGGTCGGTGAGGCCGACGAGTTCGCGGCCCCGCAGGGTGATCGAGCCGCTCACGCGGGCCCGGTCGGCGAGGAGCCCGATGACGGAGAGCGCCGTCACCGACTTCCCCGAGCCCGACTCCCCGACGATGCCCAGGGTGCGGCCGGCGCGGAGGTCGAAGGAGACCCCTCGCACGGCGTCGACCCGTCCGGCTTCGGAGGGGAAGGACACCCGCAGGTCCCGGACGCTCAGCACCGGTGCGGAGGAGTCGGTGGGGTCGGGGGCGGTCTTCGGAAGGGTCAGGGGGGTCATGCGTGTCCTCCTGCGCTCGACTCGGGGTCGAGCGCGTCGCGCAGGCCGTCGGCGATGAAGGCCATCGAGACGGTCAGCAGGGTGAGCGTCACGGCCGGGAACCAGAACTGCCAGGGGGCGCTGTAGACCGCGGAACTGCCGCTGCCGATGAGCGTGCCGAGCGACACGTCGGGCGGTTTCACGCCGAAGCCGAGGAAGGACAGCGCCGTCTCGGACTGGATGGTGGTGACCACGCCGAGGGTGAAGTGGATAGTCAGCATCGAGGCGAGGTTGGGGATGATGTGCCGCCGGACGACTGTGAGGGGTCCGAGCCCCATGTAGCGGGCGGCCGTGACGAACTCGCGCTCGCGCAGCGAGAGCGCCATGGTCCAGATGACGCGGGCGTAGTACATCCATCCGAAGACGACGAGGACGACGATCAGCAGCTTCCAGTCGCCGCCGACGCTGTTCGACACCAGGGCGAGGATCAGGAAGCTCGGGACCACCAGCAGGAAGTGGATGACCTCCAGGATGATCCGCTCCGTGCGGCCGCCGACGTACGCGGCGACGGCACCGACGAAGGCGGCGATCGCGGTGGTGCACAGGGCCACGACGAGGCCGATGACCAGCGAGCGCTGGATGCCGTGGGCCAGTTGCGCGTACAGGTCGTTCCCGGCTCCGTTGGTGCCGAACCAGTGCTCGGCGCTCGGGGGCTGGTTGATCGCCAGGAAGTCGACGTCCTCGTGGCTGTGGGGGGTGAGCAGTCCGCCGGCCAGTCCGAACAGAGCGATCAGGAGGAGGAGGAACACGCCCGCCACGGCCGTCCTGTTCCGCAGGAAGCGGGTGAGGTAGAGCCGTCCCTTGCGGCGTCCGGGCCGGGGTGCGGCACGGTTCGTCGCCGTGAGCGGCGGGGCGTCCTCTCCGGGCGGGGCGGTCAGTGTCCCGACGGTCTTTCCGGTCATGTCAGCTCACCCGCGTCCGGGGGTCGAGGGCGACGACGACGATGTCGGAGAGCACCGCGCCGATGGCCGTCACCAGGGCGCCGAACGCGGCTACCGCCACGACGCCGTGGATGTCGTTCTTGGCGATGGTCGTCACGAAGTAGCGGCCCATGCCCTCCCAGCCGAAGATCGATTCGGAGATCACGGCCCCGGTGAAGACGGCGGGGATGGAGAAGGCGACGGAGGTGGCGACCGGGATGAGGGAGGTGGGCAGCGCGTGCCGGCGGATCGCGGCGGCCTTGGTCAGCCCCTTGGCGCGGGCGGTGCGCACGTAGTCGGCGTTGATGTGGTCGAGCAGCAGCGCGCGCTGGAGGAAGTGGTAGCCGGCGTACCCGGTGACGATGAGGCTGAAGGTGGGCAGCAGCAGATGGCGCACCGTGTCCAGGAGCGTCGGCCACAGCCCCGTCACGCCGACGCTGCTCGATCCGGACACGAACAGCACGGTCTCGCCCAGCTGTTCGTTGAAGGTGATGCCGCCGACGACCGCGATCAGGGCCATCACGGGAGCGGGGATGTTGAGGGCGACGACCGAGACCTGCTGCCAGAAGCGATCGGCGGCCTTGTACTGGCGGGAAGCGGTGAAGACTCCGAGGCAGACGCCCAGCACGGTGGCGAGGATCGTCGCCCCGAGGACGAGCTCGGCGCTCACCCATATCCGGCTCGCGACCTGTCCGTTGACGGCGACGCCCTCCGGGCTGAGCCCCCAGCTCCATTCGGTGACGATCCCGCCGGCCCAGTCCCACCATCGGTGCAGGAGGGGCTCCTCGTCGTTCAGGTTGTAGCGGTCGAGGTTTGCGTCGACGGCGTATTCGGGTACCGGCGGGGTCCGCTCCAGGTAGTTGGCGCGGGGGTCCAGGAACGACGAGGCCAGGAAGTAGGTGAGATTCGTGGCCAACACGATCATCAGGACCCAGCCGAAGAGCCGGCGCACGACGTACGTGATCATGGTCCGCACTCCTCTCGGAAGGCGTCGGGTCGGGGTGGGTCGAGCGTCGGGGCGGGGCGGCCTGTCGCCGGCCGTCCCGCCTCCGGTCGGGGAGGGGTGTGCGGCGCACCGCGTCGAGCGCGGCTCCGGGCCGTCGGCGTCTCGACGGTGAAGCGGGCGTGGCGCTGTGGTTCTATCCCGGTGGCCGACGGCGTGGCGCCCATTCGAGCCATTGGCACGTTCTGGACGTCGTGAGGCAGGAGCGGCGAGGTGAGAGGCGCGCTCGGCCCCTCGCGTCAGGTACGGCGCGGATGTCCGTTCGCGTCACTGGCTAGATCTGGCGATCGGCGGGCTCCGCGTCCGCTAGAAACGGCTGACGTCCCGCCATTCTCCGGTCTCCTCGGCGTGACCCCGTGAGTGCAGGGCTCTCACAGCCATCCGCGACGCTGGACCTGGAGCGCCATCTGGAAGCGTGTGCTGGCGCCCGTCCGGGCCATCAGGACCTCGACGCGGCGGGAGAGGGTGCGCCGGCTGATCCCCAGTTCCAGGGCGATGTCGTCGTCACTGACGCCGGCGGCCAGGAGCGCCAGCAGTCGGCGCTCGGCGGGAGGCAGCCTCGGCGGCAACGGCCCCGGTGCCCCGGGGAAGAACGGCAGCGCCTGCTGCCAGGTCTGTTCGAACAGCGCCACGAGGGCGGAGAAGAGACCGCACGGCTGCACGAGGAGCAGGGTGTTGTGCACGTCGACCTCGGCGATCGACAGCGACACCAGGGCGTACGCGTCGTCGATGATGATCAGCTTGACCGGGAGCGACGGGAGGACGCGGGCGTCGTCCCCCGCCGCGATGCACGGCTCGATGTTGGCGGCGAGGTTGCCCGGAAGCTCCAGTGCCGCCCGCGAGTAGACGACGCGCTGGGTGATACCGCGCGCGAGGGTCTCCAGCGCCAGGCCGGTACCGGATCCGACGGAGTCGTACGGAGGCGTGTCGAGCTGCCGTATCTCCGTGCGGGCACCCGCCCACGCCTGACGGGCCCGGCGTCCGACGTCCTCCCCGGTGACGACCTCGACGAGGTCGTCGTGGTGCGCGGGGAGCCTCAGCCGCCGGAACGCCTCGAAGGCACCGGCCACGGCGATGCCGGACTCGTGGGCCTCCGCCGCGCGGCGACTGGTCAGCGCCTTGAGGGCGACGCCCGGCGGAAGGGGCGCCGCCAGGTCGCCGTCCTCCACGGCGCCGCGGGCCAGCCCCACGTCGACCAGTTCGCCGTACGCGGCGCTCAGCCGCTCGCCCTTCAGTCCGGCCGCCGCCCCGACCTCGGCCAGCGGGGCCGGTGCCGTCTCCAGGAGCACGAGGTAGACGCGTACCGCCCCGGCCCCGATCCCCAGCCCGCGCAGCGCCTCCGCGACCTTGGACTTGTCCATGAGTCCGCCCCTTCCCGAGGATTTGACAGCAAGGCTTCGATCAATATCAGGCACGCCGTGCCCGGCTACCGACCCCTGCCTTTCATCAGCGACTTCAGGGAAATCGGCGCCGCGTCGAGTCGGCGGCGGCCCGGTGCAGCATAGCGATGCACCGCATGCCGACTGAAAGGTTCCGTGTAGTCGCGATGGATTTTGTGAGAGGTCTAGACAACATGTCGGCGCCGGGCATACCGTCCCGGCCAACTGGTTCGCCGATCCCTGGAGTTGCCCCATGCGCCGCGCTTCCCTGTACCTGCTCGCGGGAGCGGTGGTCGTCTCCGCCGCCACCGTGGCCGTCCCCGTGGCCGGGGCCGCAGCCCCGCCGGCGGTCCCCGCGCCGGCACCCGCGGCGGCCGCGGGTGCCAACGAACGCTTCGCCGACGTGATCGACCGCACCGGCGTGCCGGCCGCCGCGGAGAACGGCTTCGCGAGCAGGCTGAGCCCGATGGCGGACCTGGGGTCGTACCACGCCTACGGCCTCCCCGCCGTGGGTGACTCCTCCGCCTTCGGCGGCTTCACGGGACCCTGGTACATGGCCCAGGAGTTCCCGTGGTGGATGAGCAAGGCGTTCACCCGGATCCGGCTGACCGACACCGAGACCGGCAAGGTCCTGCCCCTGTCCGCACCGACGACCCACTCCTACCCCGGACGCCTGACCCAGAGCTACTACACCGACGGGGTGACGCTCGACCTGACGCTGCGCTTCGCCGCCCAGCACACCGCCTTCGTCACGGCCGACGTGAAGTCCACGTCGAAGCGGAAGCTGAAGGTCGCGTGGACCGGCTCCCTGCTGCGCCCGGCGGACGAGCCGCAGCGCTCGGCGCTCAGCCTGGCAGGCACCTCCGCGGGCGTGGAGGTCCGCTTCAAGGCCACGAAGACCGGCGGCTTCTACGCCGACGGGGCCGAGAAGCTGGCCGTGCGCCACGCGGACCGGGTGACCACCACCGTCACCGGTGACTCCTACGTCACCGAGCGCCGCCAGGTGCTCGCCACCTCCGCGAAGCCGAAGCGCCTGGTGTGGACGGAGTCGTTCACCTTCACCGACGAGGAGCGCGCCGCCGAGGAGTCCGCGATCACCGCGGCGCTCGACTCCCCCGACACCGCCGCCCGGCAGACGGACAACCGGTGGCAGGGCTATGTCGACAGGGCGACCGAGGGTGTCGACCCGGCGTACCACCGCGTGACGGTCAAGGCCATCGAGACCTTGGTCGGCAACTGGCGCGGCCCGGGCGGCCGGTTCGAGAACGGCGGCATCGTCCCGTCGATGAGCCACCGCTTCTACGCCGGTGGCTACTGGCCCTGGGACTCCTTCAAGGAGGCGGTCGGCACAGCGACCTTCTCCCCGGAGCTCGCCAAGTCCGTGGTCCGCGCTCAGTTCGAGCACCAGATCGCGTCCGGCAACGAGCGGGGCATGCTCCCCGACGTCACCGGCTTCCGCGAGCCGTCCACGGGCACCGGGCACCACAACCTGCGCAACACCAAGCCGCCGCTGGCCGGCTGGGCCGTGTCGGAGATCTACAAGACCGACGCGGACAAGGACTTCCTGGCCGAGATCTACCCGAAGCTCGTCGCCGAGCACGCCTGGTGGATGCGCAACCGGGACCACGACCGCAACGGCGTCCTGGAGTACGGCGGGACCGCCGAGCACAACAAGACCGTGGAGGACGCCCGTCTCTCCGCCGCCTGGGAGAGCGGCATGGACGACGAGCCCCGCTTCGACTTCGGCAACGGCCTTGAGGCGCTGAAGAACACCGACAGCTCCGGCAACCACATCGGCTGGTCCCTCAACCAGGAATCCGTCGACCTCAACGCCTTCATGGCGAAGAACAACCGCGCCCTGTCCGACATCGCCACGGCGCTGGGCAGGACGGACGAGGCGAAGTCCTTCGCCGACCAGGCCGCGCACCTGGACCACAAGATCCGCACCACGATGTACGACCCGGCCAGCGGGTTCTTCTACGACACACGGCTCGGCACCGGCAAGCCCCTGACAGTGAACGGCAAGGGGATCGAGGGCATGGTTCCGCTGTTCTCCGGCTCCGCCACGTACGAGCAGGCGAACGAGACCCGCAAGGCGCTGCTCGACCCCGAGCAGTTCAACACCCACGTCCCCTTCCCGCCCATCCCCAGGAACCACCCCTCCTACGACCCGGACTCCTACACCCGGGGCAGCGCCTGGCCCGACCAGGTGTCGTTCGGCGTGACGGGGCTCGAATCGTACGGTTTCGGCAGCGACGCCCACGCGCTGCGCACCAAGCTGTTCGCCAACGCCTACGGGCTGCTCGACGGCGACGAGCCGATCTGGGAGAAGTACGACTCCGCCACCGGCGCGGGCAACAACACCGGCAACTTCAGCTGGTCGGCCGCCGGCATCCTGAAGCTGGTGCACAAGGGGGCGTCCGGCGGCGGCCCGGTGAAGTCCTCGTCGGGCAAGTGCGTCGACGTCAAGGGCGCGAGCCCGGCCGACGGCACCCCGCTCCAGCTGTACGCCTGCAACGGCACCCCCGCCCAGGACTGGCGCCTGCCCGGCGACGGAACCGTGCGCGCCCTGGGCAAGTGCATGGACGCCCAGGGCGGCAGCACCGCCAACGGCACGGTCGTCCAGCTCTACACCTGCAATGACACCCCGGCGCAGAAGTGGACGAGCCGCGCGGACGGCAGCCTCGTCAACGCCAAGTCCGGGCGCTGCCTCGACATCGAGAACGGCGGCACCGCGGACGGTACGCGCCTGCTGCTCTGGGACTGCCACGGCGGCGGCAACCAGAGGTGGACCGTGGGCGGCTGACCCCACCCGGCCTCCCACAGGAACGGTGCTCCACGTCGTCGGCGGCGTGGAGCATCGCGCCGTTCCGGCAGGGGTCACCGGCTGCCGGGGGGCTGGGGCCGGAGACACAGTTCGGCCCAGACCTCATGGCCGGCCCGGATCCGCCGGAACCCCCACCGTGTACTGAGGGCGGCCACGATCAGCAGACCGCGCCCGTCGCAGCGCTCGGCCGGCTCTTCGCGCCCGCGCTCCCCGGCGCGCAGCACCCTCTCCAGGTCGAAACCGGTCCCCGAGTCCGTGAACTCCAGGCGGACGACACCCGCTCCGTCGGCCGTGCGCGTCACGGTCATGGTGACGCGGGCCGGGGTGCCGCCGTGCAGCAGGGCGTTCGCGGCGAGTTCACCGGCGATCAGGGTGAGGTCGTCGGCCAGGGAGGTGAGTTCCAGCCGGGCGAGGTGGTCCCTCATCCAGCGCCGCAGGCGGCTCGGCTCCTGCTCCTCGGGCATCAGGTCACGGGCGCAGACCGTAGGGGACGGGGGAAGGGTCTGGGTTTCTGCGGTGAGGGGGATTATCGCGGACTCCTGCCGTGGGGGTGGGGCGCAGCCGGCGGACAGGCTCAACAATCAGGACAAAAAATATCGTATACGAAGTGAATGCGTCAAGAAGTGCACCAGCGGAAGGGATATCGCATACGATGACTCGATGACGCAAGGGAACCGGGTGGGCGCGCTGCCCCCAGTGAAGAGCAAGGCCGATCTCGTCTACGACAACCTGCGTGAAGCGATCGTCGGCGGCGGTCTGCGCCCGGGCGAGCGTATCAACATGGATGAACTCGCCCGCACGTTCGGCGTCAGCAAGATCCCCATCCGGGAAGCGGTCAAGCGCCTCGAATCGGAGGGCCTGGTGGTCTCCCGCGTCCACTCGGGCGTCACGGTCGCCGAGATCGACCGTCACGAGATGCGGGGGGTGTTCCTCGCGCGCGAGGCGATCGAGGGTCTCGTCGGCCGGCTCGCGGCGGAGAACGCGGACGACGCCCTGGTGACGGAGCTCGACCGCGTCCAGTCGAGGATGAACGCCGCGCTGGAGGCCGGCGAGATCGACGCGCTGATGGGCCTGAACTCCGAGTTCCACGGCGCGCTCGCCGCGGCGAGCGGCTACCGCATCCTCTCCGAACTCACCGAGCAGCTCCTGGTCGCCGTGCGGCGGTACCGGATCGTGGCCCCGGTCGACGACATGAACTGGCGCTCGGTCCTCACCGAGCACGAGGCCATCATCGAGGCCGTCCGCCGCCGCGATCCCGAGGCGGCTGCCGAGGCAGCGCGCGACCACACGAACTCCCAGGCCGACCACGAGACCGCCCCACAGGACGGCGCGGTCGACGCCTGACGCGCGGAGCGATCGGTGAAGAGACGGGCGTTCCGCGGCAACGCGTCGCCGTCGGCGTCCGGGGCGGCGGCGGAGACACGCCGAACGTCCTCGCAACGGAGCCCAGGACGACGGAGGGGCTCGTCACCCCCCTTCCCCGAGGGTGCACGACCGGGAGAGGACATTCGATACACCAGGGGCCCACCAGAGGCTTAGAATAATGAATATCGTATACGATGAATGAATGAGCGCGCGGAAGTGGGCGGGGCGTCTGCCCGTCGTCAGGAGCAAGGCCGATCTCGTCTATGACAGCCTGCGGGCCGCGATCGCCTCGGGCGAGCTGCGGCCGGGCGAACGCATCAACATGGAGGAGCTCGGCCGCACCTTCGGCGTGAGCAAGATCCCGGTCCGCGAGGCGGTCAAGCGCCTGGAGTCCGAGAACCTGCTGACCTCGCGCGTCCACGCCGGAATGACGGTGACGGCGGTGGACCCGGACGAGATCCGCGGCGTGTACCTCGCACGGCAGGCCATCGAAGGGCTCGTCGCACGGCTCGCCGCGGGGGGAGGCGACGCCTCGCTCGTGGACGACCTGGCCGTCATCCACGAGGCGATGCGCCGGGCACTGGAGGACGGCGGCGAACAGGCGCTCTCCCGGCTCAACACCGACTTCCACCGCCGGCTCGCCGCCGCCAGCGGCTACCGCGTCCTGGCCGACGTCACGGAACAACTGCTGCTCACGATCCAGCGCTACCGGCTGATCATCCCCCGCGAGCACGCGGACTGGCGCTCCGTCCTGGCCGAACACGAAGCCGTGATCGAAGCGCTGCGCACCGACGGCCCCGACGCGGTCGCGGAGGCGGCCAGGGCCCACACCACGTCGCAGGCGCGGCGCGAGGCCCGGGCGCACCCCTGAGGGCCGGGCACCGCGAGCCGGGACGTCGTACGCCCGACTCGCGGTGCTCGGGTCACGGTGCCCGGTTCGCGGGGTCAGCGGACGACGGTGACCTGGTCGACCGTCCAGAAGGCGCTGTTGGTGCCCGTGTAGCGGAAGTACAGGCGGGCGGTGGTGGCGCCGGAGGGAACGGCGACCGTGAGCTTCTCGAAGGCGTTGCGGTCCGCGCGGTAGGAGCGCAGCAGCTGCCGGGGGCCGTTGTCGAAGGAGATGTGGACGTCCCCGGTCTGGGGCCCGTCCACCTTGTAGTTCGTCGCGTACGCGACGGTCGCCGGCGCGCCGCCGGTCACGGCGAAGGACGGGCTGACGAGCGTGGAGTCGAACTGCCCCGCGTTGTGCGCCTTGTCGTCCCACTCGTCGGAGTCGGCGACGGCGAAGACGTCACGCGACCGGACGCTGGTCTCGCGGCCCTGGCCCAGGTGCGTGTTGCTCCAGAACTCGTCGGTGGCGAAGGACCAGCCACGCCACTCGGTGACGCCACCGGCGGGCATGACGGAATTGTCGACGCTCCAGCCGCCGGGCGCGGTGGTCGTCCAGCCCTTGAGCGTGGAGGGCAGGGCGAGTTCGTCGACCCGGGTCTTCAGGGCGGGGCGCAGGGTGTCGAAGGCGTCGGGGGCGAGGGTGGAGATCGCCTTGCCGTCGAACTGCCAGGCGGGGTCGGGGGCGACGCCGAGGTGGGCGAGGACGGTGGGGGCGATGTCGGTGATCTTGACGTCGTGGCGGACCGAGCCCGGCGTGAATCCGGCGCCCTTGGCGATGACGAAGGTCTGGCGCTCGCCGGGGCTGTTCCCGCCGTGGCCGCCGCCGGGCGTGTGGCCGTGGTCGGCGGTGACGATGATCTGCCAGTCCTCGCCGGCGTACGTGGCGCGGGAGGCGACGGCGTCGAGGATCCGGCCGATCTGGGTGTCGGCGGTGGCGAGGGCGTTCAGGTACGCCTGGTTTCCGGTGCCGTGGGAGTGGCCGGCGCCGTCGACCTCGTCGAGGTGGACGAAGACGGCGTCCGCGTCGGTGGTGGTGAGCTTGCTGACGGCCGTCGCCGTCGTGTCGGCGTCGCTGACGCCGCCGAGGCGGGTGTCGACCGCCGGTCCGAAGACGGTGTCGCGGATCGGGGCCCAGGTGCCGACCACCAGGGTGTCGTGCGCGGGGTCGGCGTTCTCCAGTCGGGTGGCGTAGTCGGGGTAGAGGTCGTAGCGGGCGCCGCCGAAGCCGTTGTCGACGACCTTGTGCTTGTCGGGCCAGGCGCCGGTAGCGATGGTGGACCAGCCGGGACCCGAGGAGGTGGGGGCCATCGGGTTGGCGTAGAGGTTGCTGGTGGCGGTCATCCCGCCCGCCATGAGGCCCTTGACCCGCGGCATGCTCGCCTTGTCGAAGAGGGCGAACGTGGCGCCGTCGACGCCGATCACCAGGGATTTGGGCGACTTGGCCGCCGCGGCGGCACCGGAGGGCGCCCCTTCCACGGCGTACGCGGAAGCGGCGAGCGGCAGGGCGGCTGCCGCGAGGGCGCCGGCGAGAGCGGCGCGCAGGGTACGGGACAGGTGCACGGAGTCTCCTTGTGGAGGGACCTGCGGGACGTGCCCGGCCGTCCTGACCGGGCACCGACGATCCTGAACCCCGGTGAGAATCAACGGATTTACACGGAAGCCCTCGTCGATGAACGGCGGGCGACATCTGGACCAGACCC
This sequence comes from Streptomyces sp. NPDC014861, assembly GCF_043081625.1. Classification (NCBI taxonomy): domain Bacteria; kingdom Bacillati; phylum Actinomycetota; class Actinomycetes; order Kitasatosporales; family Streptomycetaceae; genus Streptomyces; species Streptomyces sp. NPDC014861. The sequence continues at coordinate 488,824 of NZ_JBIBWV010000003.1, read as the reverse complement.
GTTATGATTCCGTGATGTCCGCGCCCGCACCGCACGGTGCCCTCCACCACGGGGGCGGAGGGCACCGGCACCGGTCGGCCGGCCCTGCCCTACAGGGGCGGAAGCCCCATCCGTTCCCGGTGGCCGTCCCGGAGGAGGCTGGCCGGGCTCACCACCGAAGCGCCCGCGTCCAGCACGAGTTCCGACCCGGTCAGCAGCGCGGCGCCGGGGCTCGCCGCGTACGCCACGGCGTCCGCGATCTGTTCCGGCTCACCGAGCAGCCGCAGCGGATTGCTCTGGCGCAGCCGCTCCAGTTCGCCCGGGCCGTCGAGCCGCGACTCGGTCGCCGGGGTGCGCACCCAGCCGGGCGAGACCGTGACGAAGGAGATCCCGTACCGGCCGTAGTCGACGGCGAGTTGGCGCGTGAGCGCGGCGATGGCACCCTTCGCCGCGGCGTACGCCGGCAGTCCGGGGGCCGCGGTGCGGTGCAGCACAGAGCCGACGGTCACGACGGCGCCGGAGCCCGCCTCGATCATCCCCGGAAGGACCTCGCGCACGCACAGGTAGACGGAGCCGAGGTTCACCTTCAGCACCCTGTCCCACTCCTCCCCCGTGGTCCGGTGCAGCGGCTGCCCCTCCGTGATCCCCGCACAGGTGACGAGTGCGTCGACCGCGCCCCCCTCGGACACCGCGAGGCGGACCGCGTCGGCCACCTCGGCGTCGTCGGTGACGTCCGCCCTCGCGAAGCGCACGCCGGGGAGTCCGGGGTCGGACAGGTCCACGCCGACGACCCGGTAGCCGTCGGCGACGAAGCGGGCCGCTACGGCCCGGCCGATGCCGCCGGCGGCTCCGGTGATCAGGGCGGTACGGGTCATCTGGGGCACCTCACTCGTGGGGGGGGCCTGGGCGCGGAGCGGATCCCGACGCGTCGGCTGGGGTTGAACTCGATGACAGAAAGTATACGATCTACTAAACATCCTCCATCGGTAGGAGCCCTTCGTGCAACCCTCCGACCTTCTTTCCGCGCTCCGGACTCGCCGCGTGGTCGCCATCGTGCGGGGCGGTGACGGTGCAGCGGCGCTCGACACGGTGCTGACGCTCGTGCGCCACGGAATCGACCTCGTCGAGGTCTCGCTCAGCGGCGCCGACGCGCTGGACGTCATCCGGGACGCGCGCGCGGCCCTGGGCCCGGACGCCCTGCTGGGCGCCGGAACCGTCCTCACCGCCCAGGACGCCCGGCGGGCGGCAGAGGCCGGGGCGGCGTACATCGTCACCCCGGCGGTGACCGAGGCCGTCGCGGCGTCCCGCGCGCTCGGACTGCCCGTCCTCGCCGGCGCCCTGACCCCCACCGAGGTGGCCGCCGCCCGGGCCGCCGGCGCGACCGCGGTCAAGCTCTTCCCCGCCGGCCCCGGCGGCGTCGAGCTCCTGCGCGCGCTGCGCGGCCCCTTCCCCGACGTGCCCTTCGTCCCGGTCGGCGGAGTGGACGCGGCCGCGGCCCGGGAGTACCTGGCGGCCGGCGCACTGGCGGTCGGCGTCGGAGGTCCCCTCGTGGGCCGCGCGGCCGACGGCGACCCCACGGGACTCACGGAGCGCGTCGCCGCTTTCGCCGCCCTCGGCTCCCCCACCACCCACAAGGAGTCGTCATGACCGAGGTACTCACCTTCGGCGAGGCGATGGTCTCGCTGCGCGCCGACGGCCCCATCGGCACGGGCGGAACGCTGCGGACGTCCGTGGCGGGCGCCGAGGCCAACGTCGCCATCGGACTGGCGCGCCTGGGCCACCGGGTGCGGTGGGTCGGACGTACCGGGAAGGACGCCTTCGGTGACCTCGTCCTGCGCACCCTGCGCGCCGAGGGGGTCGACCTCGGGCACGCCCTCCGCGCCGACCGGCCGACCGGCATCGTCGTCTTCGAGCCGAGGATCTCGGACCTCGTCCGGGTCGACTACCACCGCCGCGGTTCGGCCGGTTCCCGGCTGACCCCCGACGACCTCGGCGAGGCGCTGGCGGCGCTCCCCCGGGTGGTCCACGCGACCGGAGTGACCGCCGCGCTCGGTCCCGGCCCGCTGGAGGCGGTGCGCCTCGCGCTGCGGACGGCGTCGGAGGCCGGTGTCCTGACGTGCTTCGACGTGAACCACCGGACGAAGCTCTGGTCCCGGGACGAGGCCGCCGACGCCCTGCGTCCACTCGTCCGGTACATCGACGTCCTGGTGGCCTCCGACGACGAACTCGCCCTGGCGGCACCGGCCGAGGCCCGCTGCGAGACGGACCGCGTCGCGGCGCTCCTGGCCCTGGGGGTGCGCGAGGTGGTCGTGAAGCGCGGGGCGGACGGCGCGGAGGTCTTCGACTCTGCCGGGTCCACCGCGCGCCCGGCGGTGCGGGTCTCCGTCAGGGACACCGTCGGCGCCGGGGACGCCTTCGTCGCGGGCTACCTCTCCGGCCTTCTGGACGGCGAACCGGTGGACCGCCGGCTCGACCGGGCCGTGACCACCGGCGCGTTCGCGGTCGCGTCCCTGGGCGACTGGGAAGGATTGCCCGGGCGCGAGGAGCTCGACCTGCTGCGGATCGCCCCGGGGGACGTGCTCCGATGACCGGGGGCGAGACCCCGGCGCGGTGGCGGCCCCACTCCCCCGCCCGCTATCACCTGGCGGAGGGCGCCCGCTGGCACGAGGGCCGGCTCCTCCACGTCGATCTGCTCCGGGGCGATCTGTTCCGCAGCGACGTCCGGTCCGCGAGCTGGCCGGACCACGTGCTCAGCCTCGGGGTCCCCCTCGGCGCGGTGGCGCCCGTGGCCGCCGGCGCGGACGACTGGATCGCCGCGGCCGGGGACGGCATCGCCCTGGTCGGGGCCGGAGGGCTCACCTGGCTGGACCGCCCCGAGCGAGGGACCGGGCGCGCCATGCGGATGAACGACGGGGCGTGTGATCCGTCGGGCCGTTTCTGGGCGGGCAGCATGGAGGTCCGCGCGGCGGCGGGAGCCGGTTCGCTCTACCGGACGGGTCCTGACGGGGTGGTGGAGCGGGTCCTCGACGGCCTGACCGTGCCGAACGGTCCGGCCTTCAGCCTCGACGGGAGGTCCATGTACCTGGCGGACAGCGCGCACGGCACCATCAGCCGTCACGCCGTGGCGCCCGCGACGGGCCGGCTCCTCGGCTCCGAGCCCTTCGCCGCACTCGCCGCGCACGAGGGGCGCCCCGACGGCATGACCGTGGACGACGACGGCAACCTCTGGGTCGCCCTGTGGGGTTCCGGCCGCGTCCGGTGCTACAGCCCCGGTGGCGACGTCGTCCGCGACCTCGCGGTACCCACCCTCCACCCCAGCAGCGTCGCCTTCGGGCACGGAGTGATGGCCGTGACCACGGCACGTCACCGCCTGGAGCATCCCGACGGCCTGGCGGGCGCGATCCTCCTCAGGCCGACGGCCGTCTCGGCGCCTCCCACCGCCCCGTTCGGCCCCATATCCGTGGCCTGGAGGACCCCTCCGGCCGGCACGAGGACCCCGCGATAACGGCGGGGAAACTTTCCGGTAGCACCCCTGGCGCGGATTTCGTATATGGAATACCTTCAGTCGTATACCCCGCGTCTGACCGTTGACCGAGGCGGTGAACCTCCCCCATGAACACGTCCCTCGCGGAGACCCCTGCCATGAACGCCCACAGCCCCGCCGAGAAGCGGCGGCGGACCATGCTGGCGAGCACCGTCGGCACGGTGATGGAGTGGTACGACTTCAACCTCTACGGACTGGCGTCGGCCCTCGTCTTCGGTCCGCTCTTCTTCGGTTCCACGTCGACCGGAGCCACCCTGGCCTCGTTCGCCACCTTCGCCGTCGGCTTCGCCGCCCGCCCCATCGGTGGTGTGCTCTTCGGCCACCTCGGCGACCGGATCGGCCGCAAGCAGGTCCTCCTGATCACCATGCTGGCCATGGGCCTGGCCACCGCCCTGGTCGGCCTCCTGCCGACGCACGCCGCCATCGGCATCTGGGCACCGGTCATCCTGATCGTCCTCCGGGTCGCCCAGGGCATCGCGGTCGGCGGGGAGTTCGCCGGCGCCACCCTCCTCACCGTCGAGAACGCGCCACCCGGCAGACGCGGCCTGTACGGGGCCGTGCCCGCCATGGGCACGGGCGCGGGGTTCGTCCTCGCGAGCGCCGTCTTCGGCCTCGTCTCGATGCTCCCGGACGACGCCTTCCTCTCGTGGGGCTGGCGCCTGCCCTTCCTGCTGAGCTTCGGGCTCGTCCTGTTCGGGCTCTGGGTCCGCCGCAGCATCGAGGAGACACCCGTCTTCACGGAGCTGGCGGACGCCGGGGAGAAGGTCCGGTTCCCGATCGTGCACGCCCTGCGCACCAGCCCCGGTGCCGTGCTGCGCACGCTGGGGATCACCGTCTCCGGGTTCGTCTGGGGCTATCTGATCCAGGCGTTCACCCTCGCCTACGCCACCGCGGAGCTCGGCGTCCCCACATCCACGATGCTCTGGTGCGTCGCGCTCGCGTCGGCGCTGTCGATCGTCACCGTGCCCCTGTGGGGCCTGCTCTCCGACCACATCGGACGCCGGACCACGGTCTCCGTCGGGCTCGGGACGACGGTGCTGTTCGTCTTCCCCTTCTTCGAGATGCTGCAGACCCGCGACGCGTGGACGATCTTCCTCGCGTACGTCATCGCCATCCCGATCTGCAAGGACATGGTCTTCGGCCCGCAGGCCGCACTCGTCGCGGAGCAGTTCGACCCGAAGGTCCGGTTCAGCGGGGTCAGCGCCGGCCGCGAGCTCGGCGGCGCCCTCTTCGGCGGCACCGCGCCCTTCATCGGGACCGCGCTCCTCGCCTCCACCGGCTCGATCACCCCGGTCGCCCTCTACGTCGTCGCCGGCTGCGCGCTGACCGCGGTCGCGGTCTTCACCGGCCGCGAGACGGCCCGGGACTGACCGCGTCACCACCGCCGCCGGACGCATGCCGCCCGGCCGCATCACCCACTGGAGAACCACCACATGACCACGCAGCCCGTGCGCATCGCCAAGGTCGAGGCGCTGGCCCTGTCCGCCAGCTTCGACGACCTCTACGACTCCCCGGACGACGTGCCGGACTGGCTGCGCTACCCCGCGTCGAGCCATCTGGTCCTGCCCCGGCGCGGACAGTACGCCACCCTCGTCAAGGTCCACGCCGAGGACGGCACCGTCGGCATCGGCGAGTGCTACGGGCTGCCCTCACCGCAGGTAACCGCCACCGTGGTCAGCACGGTCCTCGCCCCGCTCGTCGTCGGCCAGGACGCCCTCGCCACCACCGCGGTCTGGGAGCGCCTGTACCAGGGACAGGCCGCCGGCGGTCACAACCGCGGCTTCTACCTGGAGGCCCTCGCAGGCATCGACCTCGCCCTGTGGGACCTGCGGGGCAAGCTCGCCGGCGTACCCGTCCACCGGCTCCTCGGCGGCCCGATCCGCGAGAAGATCGACTGCTACGCCAGCCCGGTCGCGCTGCACGCCGACCCGGCCGACTCCGCGCGGCAGGCCCTCGGCTTCGTCGAGCAGGGCTTCAAGGCGTTCAAGGTCAAGATCGGCCGGGGCGAGCACACCGACCGGGCGCACCTCACCGCCGTACGCGATGCCGTCGGCGGCGACGTCGAGATCCTCACCGACGTCAACTGCGCCTACGACCTCGACGAGGCCACCCGGGTCGCCAGGGTCCTGCGCGACCTGGACATCTCCTGGTACGAAGAGCCCCTCCAGGTCGACGACCTCGCCAACCTCGGCGAGCTCCGCCGCCGCACCGGCCTGACGATCGTCAACGGCGAGACCCACTTCACCCGCTTCGACCTGCGCGACTCGCTGCTCAACAGGGCCATCGACGTCTTCATGCCCAACGTCGCACGGTGCGGCGGCATCACCGAGGCCACCCGCCTCTCCGCGCTCGCCTCCGCCTTCCACGTCGACATCGCGCCGCACGGCGTCGGCTCCGGCGTCAGCCTCTGCGCGGCACTGCAGCTGTGCGCCGCCACGCCCAACCTGCGCACCTACGAGTACAACCGCCTCCCCAACCCGATCCGCGAACGCATCCTGACCGACCCGCCGGAGTTCCACGACGGCGTGCTGTACGTCCCCCAGGGTCCCGGCCTCGGCGCGACGCTCGACGACGACATGGTCGACCGCTACACGATCGCCGCCTACTGACCCCTCCCCAGACCGGCGGTGGCCGGGCCCGTCCCGCACCGGCCGCCGTCTCCCCCGCGCACCACCCTGCCCGTCTCTTTCCTGCCATCAAAGGAGATGCCATGTCCTCGCACGGTTCCCAGGGTCCGAGCCGCAGGTCGATCCTGCGGGGAGCGGCCGTCGCCGGCGCCGCCGCCGCGCTGTCCTCGGTCGTCAACCTGTCGACCGCGCAGGCCGCCACGTCCGGCAGCTACACCATCCGCTTCGACAACGGCCGCCGGCAGACGATCTGGGGCCTCGGCTTCGAGATCCAGTCGGACTCCATCGGCTCCAACAACAACGGCCTCCCCGACACCGTCAGCGGCGTCCCGTACGACCTGACCCCCTCCGAGCAGACCCGCTTCATCAACGAAATGCTCAAGGGCGGTCGCTCCGACCGCGGATTCCGCTACTGCCGGCTCGCCATGGGTCTCTACTACCGCGGCCTCGACCCGACCAAGAAGCTCATGCGCGGGCGCTACCCCGGCCAGACCGCGCTCCTCGCCGACATGTGCGACCGGGCCGGGATCGAGGGGCTCTCCGTCGAGTACTGGTCCCCCGCGCCCGGCTGGAAGTCCAACGACTCGTACATCGGCGGGACGCTCAAGTCCTTCGAGCCCGCGTTCCTCGACGAGTTCGGCGACGCCCTCGTCGCCGACCTCGACTACCTGACCGCCGGCGGGCTGCGCGTCTCGCAGTGGGGCCTGCAGAACGAGCCGCGGTACAGCACGCCGTACTCTTCCTGCGTCTACAACGCCGAGCAGTACCTCAAGACGTTCAAGGCCACGGCGTCGAAGATCCGCGCGAAGTACCCGGACACGCTGATCACCGCGGACAGCCAGGACGGCTGGGGCGGGGCGATCGGCGGCGCCCTCCTCGCCGACCCGGCGGCGCTCGACCTCGTCGACGCCTGGACGTACCACCGCATCGGCTACGACAGCAACTACCAGATCGACAACGACTTCAACCGCCTCGCCCAGGGCAAGATCGTCTTCAACAACGAGTTCGAGTACCTCGACAACAAGACCTCGGACTGGCGGACCATCAACACCGCCCAGTCGATCATGAACTGGATGACCTTCCAGAACTCCCCGACCTGGTACTGGCTCCACGCGCTGAAGCCGATCGCCAACGCGGAGGCCCCGGGGTACTCCCTCGGCTTCTGGCGCCCGCCGCACGACACGGACTTCTCCCGCTTTCCCGACCTCAAGCCCGGCCACTGGACGTGGAACCCGCAGAACTGGAACGGCCTCGCCGGCTTCGTCACGTACATGCCGTGGGACTCCGTGCGCTACCACGTCGAGGAATCCACCGTCCAGCGGGACCAGCGGATCATGGCCTGGAAGACCCCCGCCGGAAAGCCGGTCTTCGCTGTCACCAACCGGTCGGCCACCGAGTCGTTCACGTACACGATCGACACCCAGACGGCCGCCTCCTTCGAGGGCCACCGCTACAGCCCCACCGTCAACGACCAGCGTCTCGCCAAGAAGACCGGTCCGACGCTGACCGTCACCGTCCCGCCCCTGTCCGTCGAGTTCTGGGTCCGTACGCCGTGACCGTCGCCCGGTACACGACGACGAGACCCGCACAACAGCGCCCGCACAGCGCACAGCTCTAGGAGAACGCACCATGGCACGACCCAGAAGCCGCCTGCTCCTCGCGGCGTCGCTCGCCACCGCCTGCGCGATGACCGCCTCCGCCTGCTCCACCTCCCAGGGGGGCGGCGGTTCCGCGGGCGACGGGAAGGGCACCGTCGAGTTCTGGTCCATGCCGTTCTGGATCGGCCAGGACGACAAGGTCAAGGAACTCGTCGACCAGTTCAACACGTCCCAGAGCGACGTCACCGTCAACCTCACCCAGCTGGAGTGGAAGGACGGCCGGGACAAGATCAAGCAGGCGATAGCCGCCGGCAAGGGGCCGGACGTCTGGCTCATGAACAACGGCCTGGAGCTCGACTACCTCAAGGCCGGCTCCCTCGCCCCGCTCGACGACCTCGGCTACACCAAGAACGACACCGCCGCTTTCCTCGACCTCGTCAAGGTCAACGAGTACGAGGACAAGCTCTACGGCGCGCCGCTGTACTTCGACGTCAGCGTCATGCTCTACCGGACCGACGTGCTCAAGAAGTACGGCTTCGCGGGGCCGCCGACCACGTGGGACGAGCTGAAGACGACCGCGTCCGCCATCACCACCAATTCCACCGCCGACGGCAGCAAGGTCAGCGGCTGGCAGTTCAAGGGCATGGACGACCACGTCAACGGCATCAACTCCACCTGGGAGAGCTTCCTCTGCCAGGCCGGCGGCAGCCTCACCTCCGGCGACCACACCAAGTCGACGCAGAACACCGAGGCCGGCAAGACCGCGATGGAGTACATGAAGTCCTTCTACCAGGACAAGACCTCGCCCGTCGGCACCAGCGCCCTCAACGGCTTCATCGACGGCAAGGTCGCCATGTTCTCCTTCTTCCAGTCCGTCGCCGCCAACGTCGAGGCCGGTGGCGACAAGACCGCCGGCAAGTGGGCGATCGCCCCCATGCCGAAGGGCCCGAGGAGCGGCTGTTCCATGGTCGGCGGGCACAGCCTCGTGGCCAGCTCGCAGAGCAAGGACCTCAAGGCCGCCGGCACGTTCATGAAGTGGCTCGCCTCCCCCGAACGCAGCGCGCAGTACATGGACTTCCGCGCGATCTTCCCGTACCAGCCCGCCAAGGTCGCCCCGGCCGTCAAGGCGGCCTACGACAAGCAGGTCGCGAGCGACCCCAACTGGGCGCCGATCCTGGAGCAGCTGGGCCGCAATACCCCGGACCTGCTCCTCCAGGACCGGCACGGCTGGGCCACCCGCTGGGAGGCCCAGAAGGCATCGGTGGTCGCCGGCGTCGGCGGCCAGGTCCCCGTCGAGCAGGCCCTGAAGTCGATCGACGACGAGGTCGGCAAGGCCCTGGGCACGGAGAAGTAGTCACCTCATGAACACCACCACAGAGCTTCCCCCGAAGCTCTCCACGGACTCCGGGCGCGGCACCGACCGCGCCCGGGGCACCGGGCGCACCCGCCGGCGCAGGCCGACCGGGGCGCTCGCCGGCTGGCTCTCCGTCGCCCCCGCCCTGCTGGTCATCCTCGGCTTCACGTTCTACCCCATGGTGCAGTCGATGCTGCTCAGCACCGACCGGTGGAACATGCTGGGACCCCGGCAGTTCGTGGGCACGGAGAACTACGAGACGATCCTGTCGGCCGGCACCTTCCGGGAGAGCCTGTTCAACACCCTGGTGTTCACGGTCATCACCCTGATCGGCACCTACGTCCTCGCCCTCGCGACCGCCATGGCGGCCAACCGCGAGCGGCGCTCCGCCCGCATCATCCGCACCATCACCGTCCTGCCCGCGGTCATCCCCATGGTCGTGGCCGGTCTGATCTGGAAGTGGCTCTACGAGCCGGACCACGGCCTCATCAACAACCTGATCGCCCTGGTCGGCGCGGACGGCGCCCGCTGGCTGTTCGACAACGACCTCGCGCTCCCGGCCGTCGCGGTCGTCAGCGTCTGGAAGGACTTCGGCATCTACGCGCTGATCCTCCTGGGCGGTCTCCAGCGCATCCCCGCCGAGCTGTACGAAGCGGCGACCATCGACCGGGCCGGCCCGTGGCGTCAGTTCCGCTCGGTCACCCTGCCCATGCTCCGGCCCGCGGGAGCGGCGGTGTTCCTGCTCCTGGTCTTCAACTCCTTCAAGGTCTTCGACCAGGTGTGGGTGATGACCGAGGGCGGTCCGGGCACCGCGACCCTCACCGTGGTGACCTTCATCTACACCAAGCTCCTCACCGATGTCGGTGTCGCGTCGGCCGCCTCCGTGGTGCTGTTCGTGATCCTCCTGCTCATCACGGTGATCCGGCTGCGCCTGACCTCCCGGGAGGAGTCATGAAGAGTCGCGCGAGCGGGCTGCCCCGCACCCTCTGGCTCGTCCTGATCAGCGTCTTCGCGGGCCTGCCCGTGCTGTGGATGGTCGTCACCTCGCTCCAGCCCATGGAGGAACTGCTGGGGACCGACGCGAGCCTCATACCGGGCTCGGTGTCCCTGGACGCGTACGCGGAGGTCCTGAGCCGCTTCCCGTTCTGGCAGTGGTTCATGAACTCGGTGGTCGTGGCCGCCGCGGTCGTCGCGGGCAACCTCGTCTTCGACACGCTGGCGGCGTACGGTCTCAGCCGGATCAGGTTCCGCGGGCGGCAGGCCGTGCTCACGCTCATCCTCGCCACCCTGATGATCCCGACGCAGGTCATCCTGGTGCCGCTGTACCTGGTGATGCGGGACCTGAACTGGATCGACACCTACTGGGCGTTGATCATCCCGTTCCTCGCCAGCCCCACCGGCATCTTCCTGCTCCGGCAGCACTTCGTCACGCTGCCGGTCCAGCTGGACGAGGCGGCCGCCATCGACGGCGCCGGACGGCTCCGCACCCTGTGGAGCATCCTGCTGCCGAGCTCGTGGCCGGCGCTCGGCACGGTGGCGGTGCTCAAGTTCATGTGGACGTGGGGCGAGTTCGCGTGGCCCTCCCTCGTCACCAACGACGAGCTGCTGCGCACCCTTCCCGTCGGACTGGCCCGCTTCCAGAACCAGTTCGACCCCCGCTGGGACCTGCTCATGGCGGGCTCCGTCATGGCCGCCATCCCCGTCGTGCTCTGCTTCGTCCTCCTCCAGCGCTTCTTCGTGAGCGGGCTGACGGGCGGCGCCGTCAAGGAATAGGCCACGCGGCGGAGGGGGCCGTCCGGAATCCCGGGCGGCCCCCTCCGCGGTGGGGTGCCGGTCCGTCCGTCACTCCCACCCGGCCGGCTCCACGGGTCGGGTCAGTCTTCGGCCGGGCGGTTCCCGAGCGCGGTGGCGACCGTCTTCCGTGTCGTGCCCAGCTTCTTGAGGACGTTCGCGACGTGGTGCTCGACGGTGCGGGGGGAGAGCACGAGCGCGGCGGCGATGTCCTGGTTGGTCGCCCGGTGGGCGAGCAGCTCGGCCACCTCGCGTTCGCGGGGGGACAGCTCCTTGCCGTAGCCGCGGCGGCCCGGGGAGGAGGGCCGGTGGGTGCCGAGTTCGTGGCCGAGGCGGCGGGCGCGGGCGAGGTCGGCGGTGGCGTCGAGGGCCGCGTAGGCGCCGAGGGCGGCGGCGAGGGCCGAGGACGCCTCCTCGGGCCTCGTCCGCCGCAGCGCGCGGGCGCGTAGTTCCGCGGAGCGCGCGGCGGGGCGGAGGCGTCCGATGTCCCGCCAGAGCAGGTGGGCGTCGTGGTGTTCGGCCGCCGCCCGCTCCGCGTCGGTCTCCTCGGCGAGCAGCCCTCGTGCCGTGTGGAGGTCCGCCGTCACGGCGGGAGCGACGAGCCCCAGGGCTGCGTGCTCCTCCTGGGCCACGAGGTGTTCCGCGGCGTGGCGCTCCCCGCACGCCAGGGCCGCGGCGACCGCGACGGGGAGCAGTCCGGCGGCCCGGCTCCTGCTTCTCGCTCCGTGCAACCCGACGATCGCCTCGTGGGCGCGGGTCCATGCCCCGCTCGCGTCCCCCTGGGCGAGGAGCCCTTCCGCGCTTCCGGTGACGGCCCGCGCCCCGACGCTGCCGGTCAGCCGGCTGGAGGTCTCCGCCGACGCCCGGGCGAAGTGCTCCAGGGCGCGTCCGGGGCTGCCCCGGGCCAGATCGCGTGTGCCGAGGAATAGTGCGCGTTCCGCGCCCACGACCGGGGTGTCGGGGTATTCGGCGTGGAGCGCCGCGAAGCGTTCGTCGAGCCCGTCCCACCGGCCCGCCAGCGCGTCCAGCCGGTACAGGCTCATCCTCGCGTAGAGCTCCACGGCCGGGAACCCCGTCGAGCGGCCCAGCTCCAGCGCCTCCTCCATGAGCGCGCGGGAGCGGCGGTCGTGGCCCGCGTCGATGGCGTTCTCGGCGACGTTGTAGACGGCGCGGGCGGTCTGCCGGAGCACGCCGAGTTCGACGCCGCGCCGGGGCAGCTCCTCCAGGGCGTTCCAGACGCCGGGGTCGCACACCATGGCGCGCAGGGTCAGCCGGGTGGCCCGGACGTCGGCGGCGAGCGGTCCGTCCGGCACATCCCGTACCGCTTCCTCGGCCTGGGCCATCCACCGCTCGGCCCGTCCGGCGTCGACGGACTCGTCCACGGCGAGCGCGACCAGCGCGGGGACGGCGGCGAGCGACGGCGCGCCGATCTCGGTGAGGGCCCTGGACAGCTCGGCGTACCCCTCCTCGTCGAAGGACTGGTTCGTCAGCAGCAGTCCCAGGCCGGTGCGGATCTCGCCCCGCGTCGCTGGCGGCAGGCGGTCGTCGTCCAGGATCGCCCGCAGCGCCGCGGCGTTCTCGTCGAAGTCGGCGCCCTGGCCGGCGATCGGTGCCAGGTGCAGCGCGGCCCGGGACCGCATCCCCACGTCGCTGTCCGGTTGCCGGAGGATGCGCCGCAGGAGCACGGCCGCCGTCCCCACGTCGCCGACGAGGACGGCCTGGTCGGCGGCCTCCTCCGTCCGGCGCAGCCAGACCGGTCGGTCCCCGAGCGCCTTCGCGTGGTGGGCGAGCTGCACGAGCGGGGGCGGCGTATGCGCCTCGAGGACCCGGACGGCGCGGGTGTGCAGCCGTCGGCGCAGGGGACCGGGGAGGCGGGTGTAGGCGACCTGCTGGGCGAGGACGTGGCGGAATCCGTACCGGTCGTCGGCCGCTTCCCGCAGCAGCGAGGCCCGGAGCGCCTCGACGAGTCCCGTGTACGCCTGCTCCTCGTCCAGGTCCCCCACCGCTCGGAGCACGGCCTCCGCCGAGGGGACGGCGAGGGCCGCGGCGGCGGCCACGACCTGCTCGGCCGCCGGTGAGAGGGTGGCGAGCCGTTCGGTGAACGCCTCGCGAAGGCTCCGGGGCACGTCGGCCGCGCGCAGCCGGGCGGTGTCGTCGGGCCCCTCCCGGTCGACGGGGTGGTCGGCCAGGGTGATGAGGTCCTCCTCCACCACCAGCGGCAGCCCTTCGCTGCGCCGGTACAGGGCCTCGACCAGGGCGGGCGTGGCACGGTCGCCGAGCGCGGCCTCGGCGAGCGCGGCGACGGACTCCTCGTCGAGGCGGCCGAGGCGGACCATCTCGCTCGCGGTGCCCGGTTGTCTTCGGTGGGCGGCGCCGAGGACGGGCGTGTCGGACGGAAGGTCCTCGGCGCGGTAGGTCAGGACCAGGCAGAGCCGCTCGGGGAGGGTGCGGGCCAGCTGGAGCAGCAGGTCGCGGGTCGCGTCGTCGATCCAGTGCGCGTCCTCGACGATCAGGACCGCGGGTCCCAGGGCGTCGAGGAAGGAGCGGACCGCCTGGAGCAGCGGGCCGCGCTCCGCGAGGGGGTCGGCCGGGTCTCCGGGCGGGAGCGTGGCGCGGTCCGCGAGGCCGGGCAGCAGGCGGGCCAGGGGCGGTGCCAGGGGAGGGAGGCCGTCGGCGGGCAGGGAGGGGATCGCCTTCTCCAGGGCGTCCACGACGGGGCCGTACGGCAGCGGCTCCCGCAGGGGGTGGCAGAAGCCGGTGAGCACGAGGATCCCGTCCCCGCGAAGATCCGCCGCCGCCTCGTGGACCAGGCGTGATTTGCCGGCTCCGGCCTCGCCCTCGACAAAGACGACCGCCGGGGGGCGGCGCGCCGCCGTGAGCAGCCGTTCGCTCTCCGCCGCCCGGCCGACGAAGCGGAAACCCCCACCGGGTTCCCGGGGCGTACCGGGGCCTTCGAGGACGTGGGCCAATACGATCACCTGCCCGTCGCCTTCACGCTAGCCCCGGCCCTGGTCACCGGCAACGGCGGGAGCGGTGCGCGGCCGGGGTCCGGCGCGGCACCGCTCCGGGCCGGCGTCTCAGGTGGCGGCGAGTTCGGCCCACACCCGCTTGCCGATGTCCAGGCGGTCGGCGCCCCAGCTCGTGCTCAGCGCGTCGACGAGCATCAGGCCGCGGCCGTGGCAGTCCTCCAGCGCGTCGGCGGAGCCCCAGGAGGTCCTGAGGTGCTCCGGGTCGAACGCGGGACCCGTGTCCGTGACGCCGAGACGGACGTACGCGTCGGGCTGCCGGGTGAGGGTCACGCGGGCAGGGGCGTGACCGTGCCGGACGGCGTTGGTGGCGAGTTCGGTGGCGATGAGCTGGAGGTCCGCGACGAGGTGTCCCAGCCGCCACCTGCGCAGGTGGCCGGTGACCCAGTTGCGCAGCCGGCCGGCGGAGTCGTCGTCCTCGGACAGGACTAGGCTGTGGCTCTCGGGCCTGGCGGGGCGGGTGGGCTCGGCGGAGGGCCGGGGGGAGGGAGGGAACGGGGGGCGGGGCGTCTCGTGCCGGCCGGCACCGTGGCAGCCCAGCAGGGCCGGGAAGAGGGTGGCAGCCCTCGAACCGCGGAACCTGGGGCGGGGGGACTCGGACGTGTCCACGACACCGTCCTGGTCCACGCCCGTCCGCGTGACGTCCCCTGCGGCGTCCGGACTGCTGGTGCGGGTGGTGCTCATCGGAATCTCCTGCGGTGAGATTGCATCCCCCACACACCACGGTGGGGACGGGGCGGCCACGGAACAATGCGGAGCCGAAATCCTGGGGGTACCCAGAATTCCCCGTGGACGCGACGTGCCCCGCGGTCGGGGACCGCGGGGCACGTGGCGCTACCGGACGTCACGGTCCGTGTGCGAGGTCCGCCCGCTCTCCGGGAGCGTGCGGTGTCAGGCGCAGGTGATCTTCAGGTCGGCCCAGTCCGCGTGGTCGTAGGACGCCCCGTCGCCGCCGTCTGTGACCACGAGGCGGACGGTCTCGGCGCCTGTCACGTCCGCGGTGAGCGGCCGTGCGGCGTCGGCGTTGGTCATCTTCGGGGTCGACGCCGCCAGGCGGTGATCGGCCCAGATCTCGAAGGTCACCGTGCCCTGTGTGCCCGACTCGTCGTCGAGTCCGACCTGGGCGGTGACGCGCGCGCAGTGCCCGGCGGTGTAGTACTCGACCGTGCTGGGCGAGTTCACGCCGAGACCCTTGGCGTGAACCACGCCGTTGATGGTGATCGGACGGCCGTCACCGGCCCCCGACTCTCCGTTGCTGGAGTCCTTCTCCACCGGACCCCAGCCGTTCGTGGCGGTGAGGGGGTGCAGGTCGCCGAGGTGGGACTCCCCGGCCGGCGGGCGGGTGACGCCCACGAGCACGGGCACCGGGATCACGCTGGTGAAGGAGAGGCCGTCGCGGGAGCGGTACTTCGTGGTGAGGGTGAGTTCGTTCCGCCCGGTCGCGTCGGCCGGGACGGTCACGTCCCACTCCGTGGCGAGCGTGCCGCCGGCCTTCAGCCGGCTCGTGGAGGACGGTGTCACGGCCTCGGCGGCCCAGCCGTTCTTGCCGGTGAGGGTGAGGGTGACGGTCCCGGTGGCGCCGCCGCCGTGGTTGACGACCGTGGAGACGATCCGCCGGGTCGTGCCCGGCTGGGCCACCGGGTCACCGCCGGCGGTGACGGAGAGCAGGGGCGGGAGCTGTGCCCAGGCGCGGTCGGCCGACACCTTCAGCAGGACCGTGCCGTGGGCGGGTACCGTCGCCGCGATCGCTCCGGACGTGCCCTTCTCCAGTGCCGCCCACAGGTCGCGTGCCTTGTATCCCCGCGCGGCCGGCAGGCCGACGGCCGCCGCGGTGGTCGCGATGTGCTGGGGCCGGTTGGTCTCGTTGAAGAGGGCGACCGCCCGGCTGCCGTCCGCGAGCCGCTTGGAGACGACCCAGCGGCCCCCGTCGGAGGAGACGACCTCGCCCTGCCTGCCCGCCGGGTCCTGGTCGACCGCGATCACCTCGCGGTTGGTCAGGATCTCGGCCGACACGGCGTCGAGCCTGCGCAGGTCGGAGCCGATGACCAGCGGAGCGGCCATCACGGACCAGAGCGAGAACTGGGACCGGTACTGGGTCTCGCTCAGGCCGTAGCCGCCGACGTGGAGGACGTCGGGGTCGTTCCAGCGCCCCGGTCCCGCGTGGGCCGCGAGCGGCAGGTTGCGCTTGAGGCGGGTCAGGACGCTGCCCCAGGTGTCGGCGCCGTCGCCGGTGGTGCGCCGCACCTGGGCGGTGTCGCCGTCCCATTCCCAGGAGCGGCCGGTGCCCTGGTCCGCGACGGTGAGGACGACGGGGCGGCCGGTGGCGCGCAGGGCGTCGCTCATCGTCGCGTACCGCTGCTCGGCGTCGGTGCCGCCGCAGTCGGCGTACGTCAGCTGGTCCACGCCCCAGTCGGCGAACTGCCGTGCGTCCGTGGCCTCGTGGCCGTGCGAGCCGGGGAATCCGGCCGGGTCGCAGGTCCGGGCGCCCGCTCCGGCGAGGAGGCCGAACTTCAGGCCCTTGGCGTGGACGTGGTCGGCGAGGGCCTTGATGCCGTTCGGGAAGCGGACCGGGTCGGGAACGAGCCTGCCCTGGGCGTCCCGCTCGGGCTTGGCCCAGCAGTCGTCGAGGTTGACGTAGGTGTATCCGGCGTCCTTCAGGCCCTTGGTGACGAGGATGTCGGCGATCTTCTTGACGTACGCCTCGTCGAACTCCGCGCGACAGCGGGTGGAGTCCCGGTTGCTGAAGCCCATCGGGGGTGCCGGGGCGAGGCCGGCGGTGGCGGCCCCCTTTGCGGGAGCGGCGGCGGCGGTGGCCGGGGCCGCCAGCGTGACGGCGGCGATCAGGGCCGCGGTCACGGCGCCGAGCGCTCTGCGCCCGGGTGCGCGGGGAGCGGACGGGGAAAGGTGACGCATCGTTGCATTCTCCTCGGCTGTGATGTCCTGCTCGCCGGTCAGCGGTAGTCGATCGTGTTGTAGTGGAGGGCGGCGAGGGCCGCCGGGCCGACGTCGTGTCCGTCGGCGGCGCGCTGGTCCCAGAACTCCCGGAAGCTGGAGGACCGGTGGTCGAGGAAGGTGTTCCACAGCGAGCCACGCGGGTCCTCCGCGTACGTGTCGCCCGACTCGTGCGTGCTGACGTCGGAGAGGTCGTGCAGCGCGCCGGCCACCCGGCCCTCGACCGCGTCGCCGTTCTCCCAGACCCGGCCGGGGACGGCGGTCCCCCAGGTGGCGTTCTCGTAGTCGAGGACGCGACCGTCGCCCCAGCGGAAGGTCGGGTCCTGGAGGATCAGTCCGCCGTAGTACGTGGGCCAGCCCTCGGTCCAGGCGCAGCCGGGGGAGCTCACCTTGTGCAGGGTGTGGCTGGAGCAGTTCGGTGTGGAGGGCCACCAGTCGTCGTAGACGTCGTCCATGAGCGAGTGGCCGAACTCGTGGAGGGTGACGATGGGCGTGTCGGGCGTGCTGCCGCCGATGTACGAGGCGTTCTCCTGCAGGTCGGCGTAGCAGCAGGTGGTGGAGTCGGGCTCCCAGTTGACGGCGCCCTGCCGGCAGGTGGTGTCCCGGTCGTCCCAGCAGTCGCCGGGCGTGAAGTTCCAGGCGGAGTTGAGCGAGTCGAAGGCCTGGACGGCGCGCATCAGCTCGGGCGCGGCGGGCTGGGTGGCACCGAAGTCGACGGTCCTGCCGTTCCGGACGTTCTTCGAGACGGCGGTGTCGAAGCGGTAGGCGGCCTTGGTGCGGTTGGCCTGGATCTTCCACTGGACGTTCTCGGTGGCGAGCCGGACGAAGACGTCCTGGGTGCGGTCGCCCGGGTCCTTGTTGTCGAAGCAGAGCTGGTAGCGGCCGTACTCGTCGGTGACTCCGGTGGCCAGCAGCTCGTCCTCGCCGTTGGGGTCGGCGTCGAGGACGCTCACGCCGGCGTTGGCCGACACCCGGGTGTAGCCGGTGTGCTCGACGTAGTTCCAGCTGCCCTTGACGCATGCCTGGCCCCGGCCCGGCCGGTCCGGGGCGGTCGGGGAGGCGGCGGGCTTGTGCTTCCAGGCCAGGCTGGAGCGGGTCGCCGGAGCGTTCGTCGCGGTCACGGCGTCGACGGCGCGGACGGTGATGCCCTCGGTGGAGTCGGCGTCGTCGACGGTGAGGAAGCTGCTGCCCGACGCGGTGTCGGTCGCACCCTCCGCCGTCGCGGTGGCCCGCACCTCCGCCGGCCCCTCGGCGACCGCGCGGACGCGGCCGGTGAGCGTCGTCGGGGTGCCGGCGGTGACGGTGTGGTGGCCGCGGGCGCGGTGGACCTCGCCGCCTTCCACGGGGACGGTGGAGGCCGCGGTGGTCACGTCGAAGCCTTCCGGTGCCCGTACCCAGGTGAGGTGCGTGGGGAGGAGGAGTTCGAGGTCGAGGGCGTCCCGGGCGGCCGTGGTGCGGACCTGGACGGTCACCTCGGTCTCTCCGCCGACCTCGGGGAGGTCGGCGAGGGTGACGGTGAGGGCGAGACAGCTGTCGTCGTGGTGGGCGTCCTCCGGCGAGGAAGGGGATATCGGCGCGCAGTCGCGGGTTGCGGTGCCGGGGAGGGTCGGTGCGCCGGAGGCGGCGAGTACGGGCGGGGCCGAACCGAGCAACAGGCCGGTCACGGCGGTGCCCAGGACGAGGCGACGGAAGCGCATGCGCGCGTGCCTTTCTTCGCGGGTCTGGTGAGGGGCGGCGGTCCGGGGAGCGGGGAGGCGATGCGAAGTCCGGACCGCCGGGGGCCGGGCCGCCGGGCGGGAAGGCGTGGTCCCGCCCGGCGGGCGGCGTGGCGGGACGAGCGGCCCCGGCTGTTCTCCGGCGGCCGTCCGTACCCGTCGCGCGTCCGGCCCCGGTCACGGATCGCCCTGCCCGTGCCGTGCGCGGGACCGCAGGCGCCGGGCTCACTCATGACCGGCGCCGGCCGCACGGACCAGACCTCAACGATGAACAGAATGTGACGAGAACGAACACGCGGCCCGCATGTTTTCGCCCTCTTCCCCACCGCGTCAAGGATGTTCACCGATATCCGCGCCGATCCTCGCCAGTGTCCGGAAGCAGACACCCGACGCGTCGCCGGTGCGCTAGAACGAGCAGCGCACCGTACTTTTCCCTGCCACGAGGAGACCAGTGCGCGACCAGCTCGCCGCCGCCCCGACCGTGCTCCACCTCCGGTCGTCAGGCTGTTCGTTCCTGTTGGAATCGCTTCCCGGGCGGCTTCCGCTCGTCCGGCACTGGGGCGCGGACCTGGGGCCGCTGGACGAGTCGGCGGCCCGTGCCGCCTGCCTGGCCGGCGCGGCCGGCGGACGGCTTCCCGGCGAACTGGACGCCGGCCCGGCGTCGTTGGTGCCCGAGCCGTGGATCGGCTGGATGGGCCGCCCCGGGCTGGTGGGCTCCCGCGAGGGACGCGACTGGTCCCCCGCGTTCGCCGTGAGCTCCGTCCGTCTCGGCGGAACGGAGGTGACGGGCTACACGGAGGCCGGTCCCGCGACCGCCGAGATCACGGCCGTCGACGCGGAAGCCCGGATCCGCCTCGGCCTGAGCGTCGAGATGCTGGAGTCCGGTCTGGTCCGGATCCGGGGGCGCGTCGAGAACGAGGGCGCCCCCTTCGCACTCGCCGAACTCTCCCTGTACCTCCCGGTGCCGACCCGGGCGACGGAACTGGTCGACTTCGCCGGCCGCTGGGGCATGGAGCGGCAGGTGCAGCGCCTGGGCTTCGGCGTCGGCTCCCACGTGCGGGAGAACCGCCGGGGCCGCACCGGCCTGGACTCCGCCTACGTCCTGCACGCCACCGAACCGGGCAGCGACTTCGCCCGCGGCGAGACCTGGGCCGTCCACGTGGCGTGGAGCGGCAACCACCGTCACGTCGCCGAGCGGGACAGCACCGGCGTCGCGCTGCTCGGCGGCGGAGAGCTCCTCCTGCCGGGCGAGATCCGGCTGGAGACCGGCGAGGCGTACACCGGGCCCTGGGTCTACGGCGCGTACGGAGACGGCCTGGACCGGGTGGCCCACCGCTTCCACGACCACCTCCGGGCCAGGCCCGGACACGTCGCCTCGCCCCGGCCGGTCACCCTCAACACCTGGGAGGCCGTCTACTTCGAGCACGACCGGGACCGGCTCCTCGAACTGGCGCGTCTCGCCGGGGAGATCGGAATCGAGCGCTTCGTGCTGGACGACGGATGGTTCGGTGCCCGGCGCGACTCCCGGGCCGGCCTCGGCGACTGGGCCGTCTCCGAGGACGTGTGGCCCGACGGCCTGCACCCGCTCGTCGACGCCGTCCACGCCCGCGGCATGCAGTTCGGCCTCTGGGTGGAGCCCGAGATGGTCAACCTCGACTCCGACCTGGCGCGCGCCCACCCCGAGTGGATCATGGCCGCGCGGACCGAACTGCCCGTGGAGCAGCGCTCCCAGCACGTCCTGAACCTCTCGATCCCCGCCTGCTACGACGCCGTGCTCGGACAGCTCCTCAAGGTCCTGGGCGAGTACGACATCGGCTACCTCAAGTGGGACCACAACCGGGACCACGTCGAGGCCGGCCTGCGCCCCCGGGGCGGCATCCCCTCCGAACACGCGCAGACCAGGGCCGTCTACCGCCTGCTGGCGGAACTCAGGGCCGCCCACCCCGGTCTGGAGATCGAGAGCTGCGCGGCCGGCGGCGGCCGGATCGACCTCGGCATCATGGAGGTCACCGACCGGGTGTGGGTGTCGGACGTCAGCGACCCCCTGGAGCGCCAGCGGCTGATGCGGTGGACCGGGCAGCTGCTGCCTCCCGAGCTGATGGGCGCCCACGTCGCCTCTCCCCGCTCGCACACCACGAGCCGCCGCCACGACCTGTCCTTCCGCGCAGCGAGCGCCTTCTTCGGCCACTTCGGAGTCGAATGGGACCTCACCGCGACCACCGCGGAGGAACGGGCGGAACTGGCCGGATGGATCGCGCTCCACCGGACCCACCGACGGCTCCTCCACACCGGCCGGGTGTGGCGCGGCCCCGATCCGGCCGCCGGCATCCAGAGCCACGGCGTCGTCGCCCAGGACGGCTCCGAAGCGCTCTACGCGTTCACCTCCCTGACCTGGTGCGCCACCGGCGCCCCTCCGCACGCCCGCCTGTCCGGCCTCGACCCGCGGGCCCGGTACCGGGTCAGGCCGCTGACCGTCGGCACTCCCCCGGCGGGCTTCGCCGCCCCGCCATGGTGGAGCGAGCGAGGCTTCGACGCACCCGGATCCGCCCTCGGCCGGATCGGCCTCCAGGTGCCGACGCTCCACCCCGAACAGTCGGTCCTCGTTCATGTGGAGCGCCTCGCCTGACCGAGGGGCACAGGGCCGGCCGCCCGGCTGATCGGTAGCATGATCCGATCACCCGGCCGCCGACGACGAGGACCCAGCCATGACCGCCGGCCACACCCCGCTGATGCGTGAGGTGCGGGACGGGAACGCCGCCGCGCTCCTCCAGCGACTCGTCCTCGACGGCCCGGCGGCCCGGAAGCAGCTCGGCCGGTCGACCGGACTGAGCCTCACCACGATCACCCGGCTCGTCTCCGGCCTCGTGGACGGCGGCGTCCTGTACGAACTGCCGGCGCGCCCGGTGGGCGGGGAACCGGGCAGGGCCGGACGGCCGGAGACACCACTCGGCTTCGTGCCGGGCGGACGGGTCGTCGTCGGGACGCACCTCCGGGAGGCGTCCGCGACCTCGTCCGTCTTCGACCTCGACGGGACGTGCACCGCCTCCTTCACCGTCCCCTGCCAGGACCCCGGCCCGGAGCAGGGGGTGGCCGCGGCGATCGCGGCGACCGAACGCGCCCTGGCGTCGACCGCCCCCGGCCGGGTGCTCGGCCTCGGAGTGAGCACCGACGGCGTGATCGATCCCCGGACCGGCGTCGTCGTGGACAGCCCGCACCCGGGCTGGCGGAACGCGGACCTGCGCACGCCCTTCGCACCCCTCGGTCCCCGGGTGCGGGTCGGCGGCTCCGTCCACTGCCTGGCGCTCGACGCGCTCTGGCGCGGCCAGGTGCCCCGTACTGACACCTTCCTCATGGTCCTCGTCGCGAACGTCGTCGCCTCGGCCCTGGTCGTCGGCCGTTCCCCGCTGTCCGGTCCGGACACCTCCGCCGGACAGATCGCCCACCTGCCCGTACGGAACGGACCGGGCGTCCTCTGCCCGTGCGGCGCCACCGACTGTCTGGGCGTCGTCGCCACCGACCGGGCCCTGCACGCCCGGGCCGTCGAGCGGGGCCTCCTGGCCCCCGCCACCCCCTGGGCCGACGTCCTGCGCGACGACCTCGACACCGCCGAGGGGCTGCGCGCGCTGCGCCTCGAACGGGCCCGGTTCCTCGGCGAGTCCGTGGCGACCCTCAACGCCTTCTGCAACCCCGAGGCGACCGTGATCGCCGGGTCCCTGGGCACGGAGGAGGAGGTCGAGGTCTGCCTCTCGACGGCCCGCTCCCACGCGGTCCGCATCGGCGCCGGAACCCTCACCCGTGTCGAGCACCGGCCGGTCCGCCGCTCCACCTGGGACCGCGCCTCGGCCGCCCTCGTCCTCGACGACTTCCTGCGCCGCCCGACCTCCTACGTCGCGGCGCTGCTGGACTGAGGCGCGCGCCCCGGATCAGAGGTCGTCGGGCCACTGACCCGGCAGCTCGTCCGCGGACAGGTCCGTCCGGGGCGTGACGGTCGTCAGGGACTGCCCGGTCCCGACCGTCCCGCCCCGGTACGGCCGGCGGGTGCCCCGGCCGGCCCGGCGCTCACGGCCGGGGTGCGGGGGCCGTGGTGGAGCGGATGATCAGCTCGGGGTCGAAGAGGAGCTCGCCCACCGGCACCTCCCGGTTGCTGACCAGGGCGAGGACGCTGCGCCCCACTTCGAGCGCGAGCCGGTCGGCCGGCTGGCGCACGGTGGTCAGCGGCGGGTCCACGAACTCCGTGATCATGGATCCGTCGTAGCCGACGACCGACACGTCCTCCGGGACCGAACGCCCCTGGCGCCGGATGCCCCGGATGGCGCCGAGCGCCATGTAGTCGCTCGCGGCGACGATCGCCGTGGCGCCGAGGCCCAGGAGCGTCTGGGCGGCGGCCTGTCCGCCCTCGACGGTGTACGACTGGCGGATGACCAGCCGTTCCGCGTCCTCGACGCCTCTCTTCGCCATCGCGTCGAGGAAGCCCTGGACGCGGCGGTCGGCGGGGTGGTTCCCGGTCGGACCCGACGCCATGCCGATGGCCCGGTGGCCCAGCCGGTGCAGGTGGTCGACCGCCAGCTCGGCGGCGAGCGCGTCGTCGGTGGAGTACACGGGAACCTCCACGCCGTCGGCGAAGACGCCGTTCACCCCGACGTAGGGGATGCGGCGGGCGCGGAGGAGCTCGTACGTCTCGGTGTCCGCGCCCTCGACGGTGTTCGACGAGGAGAGGAAGACGACGGCCGCGATCCCCTTGTCGACGATCGCGCTGATGTACTCGGGCTCCTGGACCCCGCCGGGGAACGCCGGGCAGAGCACCGCCTTCAGGCCGTGCGGGGCGAGGGCCGCCTCGATCCGCTCGGCCACGTCCGCGAAGAACGGGTTGGACACGTGCTCGGTGACGAGGGCGACGAGCTGCCCCTGCACCGGACGCTCGTAGCCCAGTTCCGCCATGGCGGTCTCGACCGCGTCACGCGTCTTCTTGGCCACGCCCTGGCGCCGGTTGATGACGCGGCTGACGGTGGCCTCGCTGACTCCGGCGCGGGCCGCGACCTCGACGATGCCGACCTTCATGGGGCTCCCCTCCGACGCGCGTTTCACGCGGTGTTCCTGATCGATCCCAGTCCCATGCGCGGCACCGGCAGGCGGTGCAGGCCGGTCGTGAGCTCGGTGCGGTGATGCTCGATCATACGGCCGTCCGGTCCTCGTACCTCGATCTCCACAGTGGCTCCGGCGTCGACGACCTCGACGACGAGCCGGTCCTCGCTCGTGCCGTTGACCAGCACGGTCCGGGAGACGGACGCCGGGCGCACCGGCACCGGGCGGTCGGTGTGGACGGTCGTGACGTTCACACCGTCCCGCTCCGAGCTCACCAGCGTGTAGAGGTCGTCCGGCCGGCCGGCCTCGAAGGTGCCGTCGAGCAGCTGCGGCCTGAGGAGACGCCAGGTGGAGAGCCAGAAGCGCAGAGCCGCGACGTGGTCCTCGGGCAGGGTGTCAAGCCGGACGGAGACCTGCGGCACCGAGTGGAGCGTGCCGATGAGCTGGCGCGCCGCGGACTCGACGGGTGCGTCGGTGTCCCAGAGCAGCGGGTCGGAGTGGACGGCGCCGCCGACCGCGAGCAGGCGGGTGTCGAGGGTGCGGACCCGGTTGGCGACGGAGTCGGCCGGGCAGTCGAAGGAGCGCAGCATGTTGCCGTACGCGACCATGCCGGGCCCCACGTACGGCTGGCGCAGTTCCAGGAGCAGGCCGGGGCGGACCGCCTCCAGGCCGGCGCGGAGTTCGGCGAGGAGCAGGGTCAGGGCCTCGCCGACGTCGCCCCGGCCGTCGCCGGCGTAGACCATGGCCTCGTTGAGGAAGTCCACCTTCAGGCCGTCGAGGCCGTAGTCGCGGACGAGGCGGACGCAGGTGGCGACGAGGTGGGCGCGGACCTCGGGCCGGCGGGGGTCGAGCACCTGCGCGCCGGGGACACCGGCGGACCGGGGGGCGTACGCGGCCCACGCGTCGTAGCAGTCGGCCTGGGGGCCGAGGAGCAGGGGGGCGACCCAGGCGAGGTAGCTCAGTCCGGTCTCCCGGACGCGGGCCACGTGGCGCGCGAAGTCGGGGAACTTCACCTCGTCCGGGATCCAGTCGCCGACGCCGGCGTAGCCGCGTCCGGTGCCGTACCGCTGCCAGCCGTCGTCGAGGATCATCGCGCCGAAGCCGATGTCGGCGGCGAGTTCGGCCTGCTTCTCGACGGCGGAGGCCTCGATCTGCTGGTTGAAGGCGTACCAGGTGCAGTAGAGCGGGAGGCGCGCCGCCTCGGGGACCGGCATGGACGGCATCGCCGCCTCGTACCAGCCGCGCAGCTCGCCGAGCGCCGTGGCGACGGACGGACGGCGGGGTACGAGGAGGAGGCGCTGGGGTCCGGCGGAGGCGGGGAGGCGGAGGTGGACGACGTAGGTGTCGTTCTCCTCGGAGACGCCCCAGAGGAGGGAGACCTCGGGGACGGGGTCGGCGGTGCCGAAGGTGAGCAGGGTGGCGCCCTGGTAGTCGTAGAGGCAGCCGGCGGCGAGGCCGTCGACGAGGCTGACGGTCGCGCGGCCCGCCCAGTCGGCGACGATGGTCCGCTGCCAGCCGGCCTTGGGGTGCCAGTATCCGGCGGCGTCCCCGAGGGGGAGGGAGAGCCGGATCTCCACCGGCTCGCCTTCGCCGTCGACGTGCAGCATCTGCAGGCCGTCGGGGAGGACGGAGACGTGCCACCTGGGCTCCCTCTCCCCTGCCAGGACGGCGATCTCGACGGTGTCGAGGAGGGGCTGGTACGTGGCGGGGGCGAGCTCGGCGGTGGTGACCGCCTCGGTGTGGAGCGTCACGTTTCGGTTCATCCCTTCACGGCTCCGGCGAGCAGGCCGGAGACGAAGTGGCGTTGCAGGGCGAGGAAGACGAGGGCCATGGGGATCGCCGCGACGGCCGTGCCGGTGAGGATGGCGCCGTAGTCGGTGTCGTCGACGCCCTGGAGCGAGGCGAGGGCCACCGGGATGGTGAACGACGCGTTGTCGCGCAGGACGATCAGCGGCCAGATGAAGTCGTTCCACTGGAACAGGAAGAGGAAGATGCCCAGGGCCGCGAGGGCCGGCTTCATCGGCGGCAGGACCACCTTGAAGAAGAGCCTCAGTTCTCCGCAGCCGTCCATCCGCCCGGAGTCGAGGAGCTCGTCGGGCAGCGCGCTCATGGACTGGCGCATCAGGAAGATACCGAAGGGCAGCGCGAGGTTGGGCATGATGACGGCCTGGTAGGTGTTGAGCCATTCCAGGTCGGCCATGAGCTTGAACAGGGGCACCAGGGTGACCTGCGCGGGGATGACCAGGCCGAGCATCAGCACGCCGAAGAGCGCGTCGCTTCCGCGGAAGCGGTACTTGGCGAAGGCGTACCCGGCCATAGTGCAGACGGCTCCCGCGCACAGCGTGTAGAGGACGGCGATGAAGAGGGAGTTGAGGACCACCTTCCCGAAGGAGACCGTGTTCTGGAGGGAGGCGAGGTTGTCGTCGAGGTGGTCTCCGGGCAGGAGGGGCGGCGGCGAGCCGAAGATCTCGCCCGAGCTGTGCGTACTGGCGATGATGAGCCAGTAGAAGGGGACGAGCACCGCGGCGAGGGTGATCGCGAGGCCGGAGGTCAGCAGGATCGACCGGCCGGCCCGGGTGGGCGGACGCTCGTCGCGGTTCCGTGTCCGGAGGGGACGCGTCGCGGAAGTGGTCATTTCTTGTCTCCCAGGACGCGGAACTGGATCAGTCCGAGGATGCCGATGAGGACGGCGAGGGCGTAGGCGATGGCCGAGGCGTAGCCGAAGTCGAAGTAGACGAAGGCGTTCTGGTACAGGTACACGCCGATGGTGAGGGTGGCGTTGTCCGGTCCGCCGCGGGTCAGGATGTACGGCTCGTCGAAGATCTGCAGGGTGCCGATGGTGGAGAGCACCGTGGTGAGCAGGATCGCGGGCCGGAGTCCCGGCAGGGTGACGTGGCGGAAGGCGCCCCAGGCGCCCGCGCCGTCGACCGAGGCCGCGTCGTACAGCTCGCCGGGGATCGTCTGGAGTCGGGCGAGCAGGATCACCGCGTTGTAGCCGGTGTAGTGCCAGGTGAGGGCGATGCCCAGGGAGACCTTGGCCCACAGGGGGTCGGTCAGCCACGGGACGTTGTCGACGCCGACGAGGGAGAGGACCCAGTTGGCGAGGCCGTACTCCTCGTTGAGGAGGACCGAGAAGACGATGCCGTAGGCGACGAGGCCGGTGACCATCGGGAGGAAGAACCCGAGGCGGAAGACCGACCGTCCCTTGAGCAGGGTCGAGTTGAAGGCGACCGCGAGCCCTGTCGCCAGGGCGAGCATGACGGGGACCTGGACGACCAGGATGACGGCGGTGTTCTGCAGTGCGGTCCAGAACAGGGGGTCCTGGACGAGCCGGCTGTAGTTCTCGCCGCCGACGAAGGTGTCGACTCCGCCCACGGTCTTGAAGAGGCTGAGGACGAACGACCAGCCGATGGGATAGAGCTTGAACACCGCGAACAGGGCGATCGCGGGCAGCACGAAGAGGTACGGGGCGAGGCGCCGGCCCGTCAGGCGCGGCGGACGGGTGTCCCGCGCCTGTCGGGGGGTGGCGGCGCGCGGGGTGCGCGACGGGGTGCTCATGGTGGTCACCGGACGACCTTGCGGCCCGTCTGCTTGGCGAGCTGGTCGGCGGCGGCGGCGAGCACGGTGGCCGGGTTGGCGCCCTTGAGGAGGACCTTGGTCTGGGCGTCGGTGACGGCCTTCAGGGCACGGGCGTAGTCGCCGGTGTAGTTGTAGGCCGGCTGCGGAACGCGCAGGGCGTCGTAGAAGATCTCGCCCTTCTTCTGGCCGCTGAAGAACGCCGAGGACTGGTGGAAGACCGGGTCCTCGTACGCCTTGAGGAGGGCGGGCGCGATGCCTTTGGCCTTGTAGATGGAGACCTGTGACTCGGGTCGGGTGAGGACGAACTCGACGAAGCTGTAGGCGGCGGCCTGCTGCTTGCTGTTGCCCGCGACGGCGAGGTGGGTGGAGTTCACGGTGGCGGCCTGGCTGCCGGTGGGGCGTACGGCGGGCGGCAGCCGGACCCCCCACTTGCCGGCCTGGTCGGGGACGGTGTCCTCGATGATGCCGCCGAACCAGGTGGGCCAGGGGAGGACCGCGGAGGTGCCCTTCTTGATGGAGCTGATGAGGGAGTTCCAGCCGCCGGAGATGTCGGCGACGAGGCCGGCGTCGTTCATGTCCTTGATGATGGTCATCGCCCGGACGGCCTCGGGGGACGCGAGCGTGATCTCGCCGTCGAGGTTGAAGTACATCGCGCCCTGCAGCTGCAGCAGCATCTGGAAGAAGTTCGCGGAGTCGGCCTGGGACGCCGGCTTGTCGATGCCGAGCAGAGTATGGCCGGTCTTGGCCTTGATCTTCTTGCCGGCCTCGATGGCGTCCTCCCAGGTTCCGATGGCCCCGACGTCGACGCCCGCCTTCTCGAAGAGGTCGGCGCGGTAGTAGAAGCCTCCCGAGTTGGCCTCCCAGGGGAGCGCGTTGACCTTCTTGCCGTCGGGGCAGACGGTCTCCCAGAGGCCGCTGGCGAAGGCTCCCTTGTGGGCGGTCGCGCCGAGGGGGCCGAGGTCGGCAAGCTGGGCGGGGAACTTCTCGACGTAACCGGGCAGGTAGTCGACGCCTATGTGGAGGACGTCGGCTAGGCCGGCGCCGCCGGCCGCCATCGCGGTGGTGATCTTGTCCCAGATGGCCGGGTTGCCGATGTCCTGGACGGTGACCTTGATGTCCGGGAACTTCTTGTTGAACGCGGGGACGAGGGCGCGCATCTCCGCGGCCGGGCCGGCCCAGCTCCAGACCGTGATGTCACCCTTGTTCGGGTCACCAGCCGAGCCGGCGCCACCCGCCGAGCTGCCCGTCCCCGAGCAGGCGGTGAGCCCGCCCAGCCCGACGCCCGCGGCGACTGCCCCACCCGCCTTGAGGACTCTGCGGCGACTCATCTCCATGGCATTCCCACCTTTGCTCACAGATCGACGTCCCGGCGATCACCGGGCCGACGCGACGGACGTTAGCAATCAGCCAACTTCACTTGCAAGAGTTCATAGAAAGTTTGCTGCCAGATCAGCCAGAACAATGTTGCAGGAGTATTGAAAGCCCCCGATGGCTGCTGTTAGCGTCCGGCCACCCCACCGGACTGTTTTTCGGACAGGAGCCCCCATGCAGCCGTCACGGCCCTTGTGTCTCTCCCTCCTGGCATCACTCGCCGTCCTCGCCCCGCTCACCCCTCTGGCCGCCACCACCTCCGCGAACGCCGCCGGGACCGCCGCCCTCACGGTGACGAACGGCGGGTTCGAGCAGGGCACGACAGGGTGGACCCTCACCTCGGGCACCGGAGTCTCCAGCAACGCCCCGCACGGCGGCACCAAGCTCGCCTACCTCGACGCCGGCCCGGGCAAGAAGATCTCCCAGACCCTCACCGCCACCGGCACCGGCCTCTACGACTTCTCCGCCTGGATCGCCACCGGCGGCACCGGCGGCACATTCGTCGCCCGCGTCAACGGGACCGCGGTCCGCACCGTGGAGCTGCCCAGTCGCACCGCCTACGCGAAGTACACCCTGCCCCACGTGGCGCTGAAGAACGGCGACACCCTGGAGCTCGCCTTCGAGTCCGGCACCGGGTGGATCAACGTGGACGACGTCGCGGCCACCGCGTCGGTGCCACCGCCGGTCGACGTGGTCAACCCGGGCTTCGAGCAGGACAAGGCCGGCTGGAACTTCTCCGCGGGCACCGGCGTCGCCACCAACGCCCCGCACGGCGGCACCAAGCTCGCCTACCTCGACGCCGGCCCGGGCAAGAAGATCTCCCAGACCCTCACCGCCACCGGCACCGGCCTCTACGACTTCTCCGCCTGGATCGCCACCGGCGGCACCGGCGGCACATTCGTCGCCCGCGTCAACGGGACCGTCGCCGGCACCGTGAACCTGCCGAGCCGCTCCACCTACGCCCGATACACCATCAGCCGCGTCTCCCTGAAGAGCGGCGACACCCTGGAGCTCGCCTTCGAGTCCGGCACCGGGTGGATCAACGCCGACGACCTCATGGTCTCGCCCGGCGCGCCGGCGGATCCGGTGGTGACTTCGTCGGACCCGAAGATCGTGGAGATGTTCAGCTGGGCCAAGCGCAAGGCCAACAGCTGGGTGCAGCTGCCCGGCGTCGTCGCGCCGGTCAACGTCGACGAGGGCCGCCCCTCCGGCACCGGCGTCGGGGTCTACGCCCCCTCCTACTGGGCCGGCTACGCCCACCGCAGCGCCTCCTACACCCGCGACCTGGCCCACCAGGTGGCCGGCGCCTCGGTGATCGGCCTGCACGCCGAGAACAAGTCGATGCTCCGGGCCTACGCCGAGTCGGCCACGGCCGAGCACAAGTACTTCCCGGTCTGGGCCCTCAACTTCGACAACCAGACCTATCTAAAGATCGACTACTACAGCCCGACCTTCTTCGTCCGGGAGGTCCCGGCCACCTTCGAGCTGGTGGAGAAGGCGAACCACGCCTACCGCTGGAGCGGCGACAGCAGCTACATCGACGACCCCGGGCTCTGGAACTACTACAAGCACGCCACCAAGGAGTTCGTCGAGCTCCACGACGCGAAGAAGGCCAACGGCGTCGCCGAGGGCACCGGCGACGGCATCTTCGCCGGCGCCGTCAGCTACAACGAGGCCGGCGACCACCACATGATCGAGGCCGGCGACGCCATCGGCAGCCAGTACCAGGCGTTCCGGGCCATGGCCGCGCTCGCCACGAGCAAGGGCGACACCGCCCTCGCCACCCAGTACAAGCAGAAGGCGGACGACCTCAAGGCCCACTTCAACACCACCTGGAGCGGCGGCGGCAGCGGCTCCTCCATGATCCGCGGATACACCCGCGAGGGCGGCGCGCTCACCGGCTGGGGTCTGGAGAACAGCTGGTTCATGCCCATGAAGCAGATCATCGAGCCCGGCAGCCGCGCCGAGGCGTACCTCGACTTCATCGACGAGCGGGCGAGCGGCAGCGGCAAGCCGTCGAACATCGAGGCCATCTCCTACCTTCCGGACGCCTTCTTCGCCTACGACCGCAACGACACCGCGTGGAAGTGGATGAAGTACGTCTACGACCAGCGCGACGTCCAGCACCCGGTCTCCAAGCAGGGCCCCAACGGCGACTACCCCGAGGTCTCCTACACCCTGCTCAGCCAGACCGTCGAGGGCCTGATGGGCGTCCAGCCCGACGCTCCGGCCAAGTCCCTCGCCACCGGCTCCCGCCTCCCCTCGGGCATGGGCTGGCTCCAGGTCAAGGACGTCAAGGTCGGCGGCAACACCTTCACGCTCCGCCACGACGGCGCGACCGCGTCGAAGCTCACCAACGCGACCGGCTCCGCCACCTACAGCTGGGAGGCCCGTTTCCCCGGCAACCACTCGACGATCAAGGTCGACGGTGTCGCCAGGGCCGTCAAGACGAAGACCGTCAACGGCAAGACGTACACCTACACGACCGTCTCCGTCGCCCCGGGCCAGACGGCCACGGTCACGGTCTCCTGACCACGACCGCGTGAAGCCGCTCCGGTGCGGGGTCCCCCACCCCCGCACCGGAGCCTGCACGGCCGAGCGGGACAGATCGCGCCTTCCGAGACGGGATCGAGTGTCAGCACGCCGCTTCCTGGCCGTACTGGCCACCCGGCGGCGGCTCCGCCTGCTCCTGATCGCCGCCTTCCTGGGCCGGCTGCCCCTCGGCCTGAGCACCGTCCTGTTCCTGTTCGCCCGGAGCGACAGCGACGCCCTGGCACTGGCCGGCCTCGCCCGCGCGGCGGCGGTGGCGGGGCTGGCGACGGACGACCCCGTCTGGGGACGGTTGCTCGACCGCCTGCCGATCCGACGGGTCCTGGCCTGCTTCGTCGTGGCCATGGCCCTGCTGGCCGCCCCGTTCGGGATGAGCGAGGTCGCCCTCATGAAGCTCGCGACGGACCTGGGCACGGGGCCGCGCTCTTCGCGCTCGCCGGACTCTCCGTGGCACCGCCGGCGGCGCCGGCCTTCGAGATCCTGGGCCGCCTCAGCCCGCCGGAAGCGTAGATACGGACCCGGAGCCGGGGCTCGGTCGCGCACGCCGCCGGACACGCCTGCGGCCCGGCCCTGGCCGGCACCCTCGCCGGCCGTACGGGCGCGGACGGCCTCCTGCTCCTCGCCGGAGCGACGGCTGCGCTCGCGGCGCTCGTCGCCGGCCCCGCCCTCACCGAACTCGGCCGCCTCGACGGGCCGGCCCCGCGGGAACGGCCGGACCGGACGCCCGCGGCGACGACACGGGACGAGTGATCGCGGGGACGACACAGGACGACTGAGCGCGACGGCTCCACTGTCCGTCGCCGCCGCCCGTCACCGACGGGGAGCGGGGCCCGTCGTCGCGCGGACGACCAGTTCGGGGTCGAAGAGCAGCTCGCCCACCGGGACCTCGCGACGGGCGACCAGCGCCAGAACGGTCCGGGTGACCTCGAGGGCGAGGCGGTCCGAGGGCTGGCGGACGGTGGTGAGGGGCGGTTCGACGAACTCGGTGATGGCCGACCCGTCGTAGCCGATGACCGACACGTCCCCGGGGACGGAGCACCCCAGTCGGCGCAGACCGCGGATCGCCCCGAGCGCCATGAAGTCGCTGGCGGCCACGATCGCGGTCGCGCGGCGGGCGAACAGTGTCTGCGCGGCGGCCTGGCCGCCTTCGACGCCGAAGGACTGACGGACCACCAGGCGGCCGGCGTCGCCGAGCCCCCTCCTCGCCATCGCGTCGAGGAAGCCCCGCACCCTCCGGTCGGCGGGGGTGTTGCCCTCGGGCCCGGAGACCATGCCGATCGACCGGTGCCCGAGCCGGTACAGATGCTCGACCGCGAGCTCGGCCGCGAGCAGATCGTCGGTGGAGTACACGGGGACGGCTACTCCGTCGGCGAAGACGCCGTTCACCCCGACGTAGGGGATCTCCCTGAGGCGCAGCCGCTCGTACATCCGGGCAGGGGCACCGGCCAGCGTGTTCGACACCGACAGGAACACGACGGCCACGACCCCCTTGTCGGCCATGGCCTCGACGTAGTCCCGCTCCTGCACGCCGCCGGCGAACGCGGGACACACCAGGGTCCTCAGGCCGTGCGGCGCCAGCGCCGCCTCGATGCGCTCGGCGAGCTCCGCGAAGAACGGGTTGGTCACGTGCTCCGTCACGACCGCCACGAGCCGGCCGTGCACCTGACGCGCGTACCCGAGCTCCGCCGCGGCCTTCTCGACCACGGCGCGCGTCCTCCTCGCCACCCCCTGGCGCCGGTTGACGACCCGGCTCACCGTGGCCTCGCTCACCCCGGCCCGAGCCGCGATCTCGGAGAGGCCGACCCTCCTCGGCTCTTCCCGGAACGCTCCGGGCCCGGGACGCCGACCCCGTGTCCGGACCGGCGCGGCGGAAGGCGCCGCCGCGCCGGTCGCGGGGTCGAGAGGGGCATCCGGCGTCCGGGGAGAACGAGGAGCGAAAGAAGCCATGGGGCGCTCCGGTGGGGGCTAGAGGGCGGGGGCGGGGAGGCGCGCGGCGGTCGTGTCGAGTCCGGCCGATCGCCACGCGGCGATCCCGGCGCCGGCGCGGCCGGCGTGGTCGCCGAGGGCCGCCCGTACGACGACGGGGCGGCGCTGGAAGGTGAGCCGGTCGGCCAGGGCGACGCGCAGCGGGTCGAGGAGGAGGGGGCCGGCTTCGGCGAGACCGCCTCCCAGCACGATCCTCTCCGGAGCGAGCAGGGTGGCGGCGGAGGCCAGGGCTTTGGCGAGGCCCTCCACGGCGCGCTCCCATACCGCCTGTGCGATCGGGTCACCCCTCCGGGCGAGGGCCGCGACCTCCACGGCGCCCGGGACGGCCCGCTCCGCGGCGACGTTGTACCCGGCGACGACGGCGCTCGCGGAGGCCACGGTCTCCAGGCAGCCGACGCCGCCGCACCGGCAGGGCAGGCCCTGCGGATCCACGACCAGGTGCCCGAGCTCGCCCGCGTATCCGTCGGAGGTCACGGCGACGCCGTCGCACACGAGCGCGGCGGCCACGCCGGTGCCGAGGGCGACGAAGAGGGCGTTGCGCGCGCCGCGGGCGGCGCCGTGGAGGAACTCGGCCGTGCCGCCCGCCCGTACGTCGTGCCCGAGCGTGACACGCAGCCCGGTGCGCTGTTCGAGTTCGGCGGCGAGGGGGAGGTCGCGCCAGCCGAGGTTCACCGCCCAGAGCACGCGTCCGCGGGCCTCGTCCACGATGCCGGGGACGACGACTCCCGCGTGGAGGGGGTGCAGTCCCCGGTCGTGGGCCCGGCGCCGTAGTTCCGTGAGGAGGTCGGTGACGGCGTCCACGACCGCGCTCGGTCCTTCGGCGCGTGGGGTGGACACCCTCAGCGTCTCGACCGGGGCGAGGGTGCGGTCGACCACCGCTCCCTTCAGGCCGGTGCCGCCGATGTCGAGGGCCAGCACGGAGTCCTGCGGGGTCGCCGTCTCGGTGGGCAGGGGACGGGGTTCGGGCCTCACGGGGGTTCGTCTTTCGGTCGGAGCATGCGGGGCGGGGCGGCGTGGGTGGGGGTGGGAGGCGGGGCGGGGGCGGCTCGCGCGACCGCGGGCCGGGCCCGCCCCGCCGGTCCGTCAGGCCACGGGGGCCGGCTGTCCCTCCTGGGCGGAGGCGTAGCCCGCCAGGACGATCTGGAGCGTGCGCAGTCCGGACTCGCCGTCGGGGACGTCGATGCCGCCGTCCTCGGCGCCGTGGAGGAAGGTGGTGAGGAGCCGCTCGTCGAGGTCGGTCCCCCAGGGGTGGACGGTGGAGGTGCGGTTCGCCTCGTCGTAGCCGCTGACGTTCTGGGAGAAGGCGGCGAACTCGACGGTGGCCTTGTCGCCGACGAGCTGGATCTCGACGTCGCCCCACTGCGGGTGGTGGGCGGGCTGGCTCCAGCTGCAGTCGATGGTGACGTGGGTGCCGTTGTCGTAGTCGATGGTGACCAGGCCGGCGGTCTCCGTGGCGTGATCCGGGTACAGGAGGGTGTTGGACTGGGCGTAGACCTCGGTGGCGCGGGCGCCGAGCAGGTCGTCGAGGAGGTCGGCGATGTGCACGGTGTGGTCCATGAGGGCGCCGCCGCCGGCGAGCGCGGGGTCGGCGAACCAGGGCCGCTCGGCGTCGGACAGGCGGCCGAAGTTCGCGCCGCGGACCGCGAGGATCGTGCCGAGGTGGCCGCCCTTGACGGCGGCGCGGGCCGCTTCGTAGGCGGGGCTGAAGCGGACCGGGTGGGCGATGGCGAGGCGTGTCCCGGCGGCCCGGCATGCCTTGATCATGGCCTCGGCGTCCTCGGCGGTGGTCGCGAGGGGCTTCTCGCAGAGGACGTCGACGCCGTGGCTCGCGGCGAGTTCCACGAGGTACCGGTGGCGGGTGTTCTCGGCGGCGACGATGACGGCGTCGGGTCCCCAGGCGAACACCTCCTCGTAGCTGTCGGCGTAGGGCACGCCGAGGTCGCGGGCGAGCTCCCGGCCCCGTGGCCACCCGGGGCGGGGCTCCTCGGCGAGGCTGTCGGGGTCGGTGGTGAGGAGCTCGATGCCGTCCATGTCGCGGAGCAGCGCCGCGTACGAGAGGGCGTGGGTGTGGGCGAACGACAGCAGGCCGACCTTCATCGGGTTGCCTCCTCGGCGGTCAGGTCGATGGCGCGGCCGGTCCGCGCGGATTCACGGGCGGCCTCGGCGATGCGCACGGCCATGACGCCGTCGTGGGCGGTGACCCGAGGGGGCCGTCCGGTGGTGACGGTCCGGGCGAAGTCCCGCAGTTCGGCGGCGTACGGATTGGCGAAGAGCGCGACCGGCGGGATGCGGTCGTCCTCGCCGCCGGCCGGCTGGGCGAGGACGCGGAAGGCGGTGGTGCGGTGCGAGTCGTGATGCAGGAGGCCGTCGGAGCCGGCGACCCGGAAGGTGGTGCGGAAGGCGGTGCCGGGCTGGCCCCACAGGCCGTGGAAGTAGCTGATGGCGCCCGTGGCGTGAGTGAGGACGGCGGTGCCGGCGGCGATGCGGCGGCCGTCGCCGTCCTGGCTCTCGCGGACCTGGGCGTAGACGCGCACCGGGTCTCCGACGAGGGAGCGGGCGAAGTCGAAGTCGTGGATCATCTGGTCGGTGAGGATGCCGCCGGACTGCGTGTCGTCCCGGAACCAGGGCGACCAGTCGGGGTAGGCCGTGGTCCGGGTGAAGTGCAGGATGGCGGGCGTTCCCACGGCTCCGGCGGTGACGGCGCGGTGCAGTGCCTCGTACTCGGGGAAGTACCGCACCACGTGGGCGGGGAAGAGGCGCACACCGGCGCGGGCGGCGGCGTCGGCGGCCTCCTGGGCGTCCTCGGGGTGCATGGCCAGCGGCTTCTCGCAGACGACGTGGCGCCCGGCCGCGACGGCGGCGAGGATCAGTTCCTTGTGGCTGCCGGTGGGGGTGCAGATGTCGACGAGGGCGCAGGCGTCGAGGAGGTGCTCCAGGGAGGGGGCGGCCTCGACTCCGTGGGCGGAGTGCGTGGTGGCGAGGAGGGCGTGGCGGCCGTCGTCGGAGTAGACGCTGACCCGGGCCCCGAGCGTGATCCACGCTTCGAGGTGCGTCTGCGCCATGACGCCGGCGCCGATGAGGCCCACGTGAAGATCCAGCATGGTTCCCTGTCTTCCGTGTGGTGGGAGGGCGGTGTGGCCCGGTCGCCGTGCCGGCGACGGGGCGGTGGTGCGGAGGGCTGGACGGCCGGTCAGCCCTTGACGGCGCCGGAGACCATGCCGGCGATGAAGTTGCGCTGGAAGAAGAGGTAGACCAGCACGACGGGGGCGATCACGATCAGCGTGGCCGCGGCCAGCATGGGCACGTCGGTGGAGTGCGCGCCGACGAAGAAGGCCAGTCCGGAGGGGGCGGTGCGCTCCTCGGGGCTCTGGATCAGGATGAGCGTGAGGAGGAACTGGTTCCACGCCCAGAGGAAGTAGAGCAGTCCGAGTGTGGTGAGGCCGGGCTTGATGCACGGTACGAGGACCCGCCACAGCAGCATCCAGTCCCCGGCTCCGTCCAGGGAGGCCGCTTCGCGCAGTTCCTTCGGCAGGGAGGCGAACTGCTGGCGCATCCAGAAGGCGCCGAAGGGCATGTAGAGGCCGACGAGGGCGAGGATCAGCGCGTACGGGGTGTCCGTGAGCCCGAGGGACTGCATGTTGTAGTACAGCGGGACGACGGCGGCCTCGTAGGGAAGCGTGAGGCCGACGAGCAGCACGCCGAACAGCAGTCCCTTGCCGCGGAAGTCCATCGTGGCGAAGGCGTAGCCCGCGAGCGTCGCGCACACCAGGGCCAGCGGCACCACGCCGAGGACGACGAACGCGCTGTTGGCGAGGAGGGCGCCGAAGCCGGCCGCCGACCATGCCTCGCGGAAGGAGGCGAAGGTCGGGTCCTCGGGCCAGGCGAGGCCGCTGACGGCGGTGCCGGGCGGGTTGAGCGCCGTGAGGACCAGGGCGGCGAACGGGATGAGCACGCCCGCGCAGAACAGGGCGACGAGGGCCCGGCCGGTCAGCAGGTCGGTGCGGCTCATGCGCGCTCCCGGGTGAGACGGCCGATGGCGAGGACCACCAGCGAGATGAGCAGGCTGAGGACCACGGCGAGGGCGCAGGCGGTGCCCACCTGGCCGCTGGTGAAGGCGAGCCGGTAGATCAGCACGCCGGGCACGGTGGTCGAGTCGCCGGGTCCGCCGCCGGTCGTCACGAAGACGATGTCGAAGCTGGCGAGGGCGGCGATGACGGTGACGGTGACCGCGACGCCGATCTCCGCGCGCAGTCCGGGCAGGGTGACCGAGAGGAACTCCCTGACGGGGCCGGCGCCGTCGATCCGGGCGGCCTCGTAGAGGCTGGTGTCGATCTTCTGGATGCCGGACTGGAAGAGGACCAGGCACAGGCCGAGCATCACCCAGCTGCCGACCAGGCCGACCGCCACGTAGGCCCAGGTGAAGTCGCCGAGCCAGGCGCGGGTCCAGGAGCCGAGGCCGATGGCGCTCAGTCCCTCGTTGACCAGGCCGTCCGGCGCGTACAGGGCGCGCCAGATCACGCCGACGGCGACGAGCGGGATGATCTGGGGCAGGAAGAGCACGGTGCGTGAGATGGCGAAGTTGCCGCCGCGCCGGCCGCGGCCGATCACCGCGGCGAGCACCAGTCCGGCGCAGATCGGCAGGACGGAGTAGAAGCCGATCAGGCCCAGGGCGTGCACCAGCGATCCGACGAGCTGCGGATCGGTGAGGACGGTGCGGTAGTTCTCCAGTCCGGCCCAGATGCCGGGGCTGATGCCGTCCCAGTCGTAGAAGGACAGCTGGATGGCCTGTGCCCACGGGACGATGACGAAGGCGGTGTACATCACGAACGCGGGTGCGAGGAAAAGGTAGGCGCTGGCCCGCCGCCTCCGCCGGGCGGCGGCGCCGCGGCGCCCGGCGGAGCGGGGGCCCGCCCCGGCCCGTCCGCCGGGGAGGGCGGAGGGGCCGGGAGCGGAGTCGTGCGCCGTCTTGAGGACGGAGGTCACTTCTGCCCCTTGTCCCACTCGGCCTGCACGGCCTTGAGGTAGGCGCCGGGGCTGGTCTTGCCGGCGATGAGCTGCTGGCCCTGCGAGGTGAGGACGTCGTTCATGGTCGGCGTGGCGTTGTTGAAGTAGGGCGTGAGGCCGTTGCTCTCGCCGACCTTCTTCCAGGCGGTGACGAAGTCCGCCCGGACGCTGCCCTTCTGCGCCTTGATCGACGGGTCCTGGGAGACCGGCATGAAGCCGTTGTCGAGCTGGATCTGGCCGGCTTCGGGGCTGCCGAGGAAGTCGAGGAAGGCCGCGGCGAGGTCCGGGTTCTTGGCCTTCGCGGAGATCGCGTAGGCCAGGGAGGTGCCGACGCCCGCCGCCGGGGCGCCGGGGACGGTGCCGGGCAGGGTGAAGAAGCCGGTGCCCTGGGGCATCGCCTTGTCCACGGCGCCGGCGTCCCAGTTTCCGTCGAACATGAACAAGCCCTGGCCCTTGGTGAAGGCGGCGACGGCCCCGGCGTTGTCGACGCCGTTGGCGCCCTCGGGGAGGTAGCCCTTCTTCGCCCAGTCGGCCAGCTTCTCCGCGGCCTGCGTGCCGGCTTCGTTCTCTAGGGTCGCGGTGGGGAGGCCGAAGGCCCAGGCGGTGCTGTAGAGAGGCTTCTGGAACTGGTTGACCAGCGCCTGGAAGACGAAGGACGAGTGGCCGTCCAGGTTGGACACCTGGATCGGCAGCTGTCCGGCGGCCTTCGCCTTGGCGAGCTGCCCCTCGAACTCGCCGAGCGTCTTCGGCGGGCCGGAGATGCCGAGCTTCGACGCGATCTGCTTGTTGTAGTAGACGCCGACCAGGGAGAAGCCCGCCGGCGCCGCCCACAGCTTGCCGTTGCCCAGCTGGCTGCCCTTGCCGTCGCTGCGCCACTGGTCCAGCTGGCTCTTGGGCACGGTCTTGTCCCAGCCGTACGCGTCGACGTAGGGATCGAGGGCGCGGATCTGGCCCGACTTGGCGGTGTTGCCGAGCAGGTTCAGCAGGGCGAGGTCGGGGGCGTTCTCGGAGTTGAGCGCGAGTCCGAGGCTGGTGTTGTAGCTGTCGTACGCGGTGAAGCGGTAGTCGATCGTCACGTTCGGGTGCTTCTTGGTGAACGCGTCGGTGAGCGCCTTGCTGGTGGGCGACTCGTCCGAGGTCAGGATCGACAGCGTCACCTTCTCCGTCGGGATCGCGGTCGACACCGCGCCGGTGCTCGGAGCGGCCTTGGAGGGGGCGGCGCCGGGGGTGCCGCAGGCGCTGAGCGCACCCGCCGCGACCGCCGCGGTACAGACGACGGCCAGGGGGCGGACGAATGCTCTGCGGCGAGGTGCGGTGTCGGGAGTGGAAGTCATGACCGGCTCCAGTGGTGCGATGACGGAACAACTTATGGAGGGTTCTTCCATAAGGGGTATGTCTGGATCGTAGGGAAAGCCGAACTGGCAGGTCAATGGCTTTCGTCGAATACTTACGTAACAACTCGGCATTAGTGGGGGATGCGGGCTAGCATGGCTGCGCGGGCATGCACGAGGCACATCCGCGGCTAAGGAGGCACACGGTGAAGCGGTCGGCCATCAACGGAGGCGATCCCGCCCTGCTCCGCCGGCTCAACAACGACGCCGTCCTGCGCGCCCTGCGCGGCCGCGATCCGATGACGCTCTCGGACATCGCGACCGCCGCTTCGCTGTCGCGGCAGACGGTCGACCTCGTCCTGGAGGAGTTCCAGGACCAGGGCTGGGTCGAGGAGGTGGCCCCGGGCCGCACCAAGGGCCGCCCGGCCCGCCGCTACCGCTTCCGCGCCGAGGCGGGACACGTGCTGGGCATCGACGTCGGCAGCTCCTCCGTCCTGTTCATGCTCGCGGACCTCAACGGCGAGCCCGTCGGGCGCCGGCTGGTCACGGAGGGCATGGACGGGACGGGCGCGGAGCGGCTGGAGGCCATCCGGCGCGCGGCCGTGCGCTTCGTCGGCGACCACCCGGACGCCCGCCCCCGCGCCCTCTGCCTGGGAGTGCCCGGCATCGTCGACGCGCGAGGGGCCGTCCGCCACTGCGACCTGCTGCCGGAGTGGAACGGGCTCGATCTCGCCGAGCGGGCGTCGGACTGGTTCGGCTGCCCCGCCGTCGCCGACAACGACGCCAACCTCGCCGCCGTCGCCGAGCACTGGCGGGGCGCCGCCCAGGACTGCGAGGACTTCATCCACCTCCTGATCGGCCAGCGCACCGGCGCCGCCGTCATGCTCGACGGACGGCTGCGCCGGGGCCGCGCCGGAGCGGCCGGCGAGATCGCCGGGCTCGCGGTCCTCGGCTGGGACGGCACCGACCGGGACGCCCTTCGCGGCGGCGCGGACGTGGCCCAGGTGTTCGCCGACGCGGCGGACGGGGACGAGGCCGCCCTCCTGCGCGTGGACCGGTTCGCCCGCACCTACGCGCTGGGGACCGCCGCCATGGTGCTGACCGTCAACCCCGACCTGGTCGTGGTCGGTGGCGGCCTCTCCCGGGCGGGCGAGATCCTGGTGGACCCGGTGCGCCGACACCTGGAGGGGCTGTGCATCGATCCTCCGCATGTGCGTGTCTCCCGACTGGGTGTGGAGGCGGTCGCGATGGGCGCGCTCCGTGTGGCGCTCGACCGCTGCGACCGCGAACTGTTCGAGTTCCCCGACTCCCCCGACTCCGTACGCCCGGACGCCTGACCTCCGCATCCGGCATCGGCCCTCGTGAACGCCGATGCCGTGGGCGGGCGCGACGCGCCCGCCCACGGCGGAAGGTCTGCCTGCCCCCCCCTGGGAGCCGGCCCGGTCAGGACACGGTGACGGTGGCCGTCTGGCCCGGGGCGACCGTGACCGCGGCGTAGGTGTACGTCTTGCCGTTCACGGTCTTCGTCTTGGCCGTCTGGGCCACGCCGTTGACCTTGATCGTGGACTTGTTGCCGGGGAAGCGGGCTTCCCAGGAGTACGAGTCCGAGCCGGCGGTGTTGGTGAGCTTCGACGACGTCGCGCCGTCGTGGCGCAGGGTGAAGGTGTTGCCGCCGACCTTCACGTCCTTCACCTGGAGCCAGTCCATGCCCGAGGGCAGCCGGGAGTGGGTGGCCAGGGACTTGGCGGGGGCGTCGGGGCGCACGCCCATCAGGCCCTCGACCGTCTGGCTGACCAGGGTGTAGGAGACCTCGGGGTAGTCGCCGTTCGGACCCTGCTTGGAGACGACGTGCTGGACGTCGCGCTGGTCGTAGACGTACTGCATCCACTTCCACGCCGTGTCGTTCCAGTCGTACGTGAAGAAGGTGTCCGGCAGGTAGGTGTACGCCTCGATGTTGCGCGACCGGCCGGAGCCCTGGGACTCCGTGTCCACGTAGGTCAGGTAGGCGTCGGTCCGGGCGCCCGTCGCCGTGATCTCCTTCTGGAGCATGATCCAGCTCATCTCCTTGCCCCACCCGGTGACCGGCGCGCCCTCCTTGGTGTAGGCGCGGACCATGTCGGCACCGTTGCCGCTGCCGGCCCAGGTGTCGTTGAAGTACGCCTTGAGGTCGTCGGCCTTCTGCTTGTAGGTGTTCGACAGGGTGGTGTCGCCCTTGCTCTTCGCGAGGTCGGACATCGCCCGGAACGCCTGGTACTGGGCGGCGACGCCGTCACCGGCCTCGATGACGTGCAGGTCGCCGTCCTCCTTGTAGCTCGCGGCGCCGTCGAAGATGTGGGTGCCCTTCCCCTCGGCGACACCGTTGGGCTTCGCGCCGTCATGGAGCTCGATGAACTCCTTGGTGGCGTGCTTGTAGTAGTCCCAGAGCACGGGGTCGTTGATGTAGGCGTTGTCCCCGCTCCACCGGTACGCGGCGTTCGCCTTCTCCACCACCTCGAAGGCCGCCGGCACCTCCCGGACGAAGAAGTCGGGGTTCTTGTAGTCGGTGGCCAGGTAGTTCTGGTTGTCGAAGTTGAACGCCCACACCGGGTAGTACTTGTGCTCCGCGGTGGCGGACGCCGCGTGCATGCGCAGCATCTCCCTGTTCTCGGTGTTCAGGCCGAGGACCGCGGCTCCGCCGACCTGGTGCGCCAGGTCGCGGGTGTAGTAGCCGGAGCGGTTGGCGTAGCCCGCCCAGTACGACGGGGCGTAGGGGGCGGTGCCGGTTCCGGCGAGGTTCCCCTCGTCCACGTTGATCGGGCCGATGGCTCCGGGCAGCTGGACGAAACTGTTGGCCTTGCGCTTGGCCCAGTCGAACATCGCGACGATCTTCGGGTCGGAGGACGTGACGACGGGGTCCACCGGGGCCGAGGGGGAGACGGAGAGGTCGTCCACGTTGAACCAGCTGGAGCCGCCCTCGAAGACGACCTCCACCTTGTCGCCGGTCTTCACCGCCACGCGGCT
This sequence comes from Streptomyces sp. NPDC014861, assembly GCF_043081625.1. Classification (NCBI taxonomy): domain Bacteria; kingdom Bacillati; phylum Actinomycetota; class Actinomycetes; order Kitasatosporales; family Streptomycetaceae; genus Streptomyces; species Streptomyces sp. NPDC014861. The sequence goes on along the minus strand of NZ_JBIBWV010000003.1, from coordinate 446,335 downwards.
GACCGTGTGGCGGGAGTAGGTGGAGCGGCTGGGCAGGTCCGCGAAGCCCGCGAGGGTGCCGTTGACGCGCACGAGGAACTTGCCGCCGGAGCCGCCGGTGGCGGCCCAGGTCGAGAAGTCGAACATCCCGTTGCCCTTGGCGGTGATGGTCTGGGTGATCTTCTTCGCCGCGGTCTGGTCGAGGTAGGCGAGCTTGGTGCCACCGTGCGGGAGGTTGGTGGCGATACCGGCGCCGGAGGTGAAGGTCCACCCCGCGGTGCCCTGCTCGAAGCCGGGGTTGGTGATCTCCACCGCCGGGATGAGGGAGGGGGTCGCCTCGACGTCGTCGATGTTGACGTAGCTGACGCCGGTGCCGCCCACGAGGGAGATCTCCACCGAGTCTCCGTTCTTCACCGCCACCCGGGGGATCGTGTACCGGGTGTAGGCGGCGCGCTTGGCCAGGACGGCGGAGCCCACGGTGGAGCCGTTGACCTTGGCGACGAACGTGGCGCCGGCGCCGCCCGTCTTGACCCAAACGGAGAGGTCGACCACACCGTCACCGGTGGCGGTGATGGTCTGGCCGGCCTTCTTGGCCGTGCCCTCGTCGAGATAGGCCAGCTCAGAGCCGCTGTGCGGAACATTGGTGGCGACGCCGGCGCCGGAGGTGAAGGTCCAGCCGGTGGTGCCCTGCTCGAAGCCGCCGTTGACCACGGTCAGAGGCGCGGCCGAGGGGGCGGCCGTGGCCTCGTCCAGGGACGCGAACGGGACCAGCGGGGCGAGGACGGCGAGGGAGGTGAGCAGCGTGAGACGCAGAGCACGAGGGGGGTTCATGGGACTCCTGTCCGAATCCATGGAGTGCGGTGGCCGGACGCTAACAGCCCACTGAGAAGCCGTTCAAGATTTCTGCAATGTCCCACCGGCATCAATATTGCAAGCTTTCATAGATCCAATGCAAGTGAACGCATTCGGTCGCCCGTCTCACCGAATCCACGAGCGCGCATCACCCAGAGCACACGGGACGTGACCGACGTCAAGACGACTTCCCGCCTTCATCGAGCGGGACGGAGGCTGACGCGGGCCGCGACCGGGAGGTGGTCGCTGGGTGTGCCGGAAGGGTCCAGGCCCCGGTGGCCCGTACGCCGGCGACGAGGATCTGGTCGATCCGGACGACGGGGAAGCCGGCGGGCCACGTGAAGCCGAAGCCCGCGCCGGCCGAGGACTGGGCCGAGGTCATGCGCCTGGTGAGGGGACGGAAGGCGCGGTCGTCGGTGGACGGCACGCGGGACGCGTTCGGCCCGGAGGACACCCTCCACGACGGTGATGACGTCGTCGCGGGCGCCCGCGGTGAAGCCGGAGGGACCGACACGGACGGACGGCAGATGGACGACGTGGACCGCGAGCGGCCCGTGGGCGGTGTCGACCGTGGCGCGCATGGCGCGGGTCCACGGCATGATCGGGACGGCGCGGGCGTCGCGCGGCGGGAGGGTGTTCCAGAGGCCGACCGTCCCCTGCTGGAAGTGGTACGGATACGCGTCGGCCAGGGCGGCCTCGTGGGCGGGCGCGGTCTCCGGGCTGAGCTCCTGGAGCGCGACGACGTCCGCGCCGGACGCGAGGAGCGTCCGGGCGGTGGCCTGGGGGTGGGGGTTGTTCTGGCTGACGTTGTGGCTGACCAGGTGAGGTCCCCGCCGGCGGACGACTTGTCGCCGAGGGTGCCGCCGTAGACGGTCAGCCAGGCGGCCACCGGCAGGACCAGCGCCACCGTCGCCGTCCGCGACCGGCGCAGCAGCGCCAGGGCCTTTCGCTCCGGCGTTTACCCCGGAGGCACGGGTGCTCGGCATGGCCAAACAGCAACGGCGAGCTGCCCGGCCTGAGCACACCGTGCACCGGGACGTGGCAGATCGAGCGTTCGGCATGCTCGCGAGCGGTACGGGCTTCGCACTGCGGATGCCGTACGGACCGTCCTCGTGGACCGGCGCGGCCGGAGACGCCCAGGCGCACGGCTCTCACCCGCAACCTCCGGTTGCCGCAACACCTCACCTCCCACGCGGACCTCCAGCGCCTGAAAGGAGGCGGAGCCATGGCCTACTACGAGGTCCACGTCCCCATGCGAAGCCCCGCCGGAAACAGCGGCATACACGTCTTCACCGGCCTGGCCACCGATCCCGACACCGCCCTCCGCCTCGCCCAGCAGACGTATCGGGCCGCGCATGAAGCACAGCAGGCCGGCCGCACGATCCCAGGCAAGCGCCCGGACGGCTGGGGAGCCCGCGGCTACCGCCCCGGCTGGCAGCTCGACTGGCGCGCCGCGACCGCCATGCTCTGGAAGGACCTGCACGGATGGCCCCGCAGCGACGGCGCCCTCCGCATCGCCTGACGAGGCACGCCCAGCCGTGAACCGCACCGGATGAACTGTGGTCGTGATCGAGCCGTTGCCGCCGGCACCGGAGCAGGTGGCGGGGCGGCCGCCGGATGCCTGACGGCGGGCCCTGCGCGGAATTCGCTCGTCCTGTACACCGGCACCCAGTGCGGAGCACCTGCCCCAGGAGCTCGGTCCCGGCCCGAGCAGGAACTGCCGGCGACGGCCCGGAGCCATGGAATGAGGTCGGCGTGCGGGACTGGCTCCGTGCCGTTGTGCCGACGAAGCCGCGGTCGGCGAGGCTAACCGGATTGATCCAGAACCGCGACCACCTCCAGCCGTCCGGGTGGACGATCTCGATACAGTCCTTGCGCCTGATGTCGTTGGAGGCGATCTTTCCGTTTCCGAGGCAGAGCGCGACGTGACCGGCTCGCTGGCCGGTGTCCCAGTACATCAGTGAGCCTTTTCCATCCTCATTCTGAGCTGGTCAGATGCAGTGAGGACGGCCTGGACGAGGCTGGTGATCCGGGTGGTCGGGCACCGGAGTTTGCGGAGGAGCCGCCAGGACTTGAGGGTGGCGACGGCCTTCTCGGCCAGGGCCCGGATCGTCGCGTGGGACCGGTTCACCGCCTGCTGGCCTGCGGAGACAGTCTCCCAGAGGCGAGCGGTGACACGTCCCGACACCACCTCGGCCGCCGCGAGCACATCAGCGACACCATCCGGGCCGTCGCCGGCCTACTGTCCCACCAGCAGACCGCGGACCTAAACCCACGACGACAGGTGTGAGCATCAGGCCCGCCGGAGTCCTCGACGTCTCACCGCTTACCGTGCACGAGCTCGTCAGTCGTCATCATCCTCGGCCAGGTGTTCCACGATGCGCTCCAGGGTCGCCTCGGGGAGGGCAGGAGCCCGTTGCAACCAGTGGTCAAGCCACTCCGCATCCGTCATCATGCCTGTTCAGCCGCCTTCCACGTATACGGAGTTCGATCAAACTCCGCCCACGCCGCCTTCGGCGGATACAAGCAGTCGGGCATCGGCCGTGAGAACCACCGGATGATGCTGGACCACTACCAGCAGACGAAGAACATCCTGCAGAGCTACTCACCGAAGAAGCTCGGCTTCTTCTAGGGGCACTAAATGGAGGCGCCTGACCTGGACTTCCGTCCGTCAGGCGCCTCTCGCCCCCTGAACGGCGGGTGGGCAGGCGTCGCGCCGGACCGGGCCGCGGGGACGGGATCAGTGGCCGGCGACGACGCCGGACAGTTCGTTGGTGCCGTTCGGCAGGGTCACGGAGTTGATCTTCTCGCCCGACTCCACGTCGAAGGCGTGCACTTGGCGCTTGCCCGGGTCGCTGACGTAGGCCGTGTGGTCGCGGACGAACAGGGTGGGCCTGGCCTGCTGCCAGTCCAAGGGCTCCGTCCAGTCACCGACGGCCTCGATCTTCTTCTCGACCTTCCCGGTCTCCGGGTCGATGACGTGCAGGACGCCGTTGGTGCCGAGCACGAGGGCTTCGCCGTGCGGGCCGCGCGCGAGGGAGCGGAAGGAGTAGCTGGTGCCGAGGTCGACCAGCTTCATCTTCGCGGTGCGGGTGTCGATCAGCGAGATGCGGGTGGGCCGCTCCAACTCCGCCTCGGGTCGGTCTTGTAGTCGCCGAGGAGGATCGGGGAGGCGTCGCTGCCCGCCTGGTTGCCGGTGCGGGCGTAGTCACCGGGGGCGTCGACCTTGGTGAACTTCCCGTCCTTGTAGAGCAGGACGCCGTCCTCGCAGCCGAGTCCGACCACCTCGCCCTGGGCCGCGGCCTCGCCGTGCACGCCGGGGCAGCTCTCGGAGCGCGCGATCTCCTTGCCGTCCTTGTCGAGGGCCAGGGCGCCGGTGCGCTTCTCCTCGGTGCCGATGGTGCTGACGAGCGTGCCGTCGGCCAGCTCGATGGCGACGCCGTGGTGGGGCTCGGCGGAGGTGTGGCCGCGGGTCTCGGGCTTCTTGCCGTCGGCCAGGTCCGCGGGGTCGAGGACGTGGACCTCGCCGGTGCCGTCGGTGAAGAGGACCGTCCTGCCGCCGTGCCGCACCACGTGCCCGGGCTTCGCGCCCCTGAACTCGGCTTCGGTGAAGGCTCCCCGGACCGCGTCGAAGGCCCGGAAGCCGCTGTCGGTGGAGACGAAGACGTGCTTGTCGTCGCCGGCCGGGTTGACCCGGTTGAAGCCGGGCAGCTCGAGCGTCTTCGAGGGCTGCAGGGTCTCTCCGTCGAGGACGTACAGCCCGCCGTCGAAGGTCGCGACCAGCGGGTTCTTGACGGCGGCGCTCTCGCTGCCCTTCGGCGGCTTCGGTACGGCGCCGGCCGAGGCGGTGTTCTCGCCGCCGCCGCAGGCGGTCAGCGTGAGGGAGGCCGCCAGGGCGAGGGCGGTTCCCGTGAGCGCCTTGGCGCGTATGGACGTGGTCATGGTGTGCTTCCTCTCGGGCTCCCACTCAGGGGGTCCGGTTTCTGTGGTGGAACGGCCGGCGGTCGGTCCGTCGGCCACGGGGAATCGCGACCCGTTGGCGGGAGGCCTGTCGGTCGCGGGGCGGACAAGTCGCGGGACGGGACGAGGCGCGGGACGGGATCAGCGGCCAGGCCCGGTCAGTCGCGGGCGAGACTCTCGGCCATGGCGGTGGTGTTGGCGCGCATCATCTCCAGGTAGGTGCCGGCGCCCTTGCCCTTCTCGGTGAGCGACTCGGAGTAGAGGGGGACGACGTCCACGTCGCCGCCCGTCTCGTGGCGGAGGACGTCGGCCAGCCGGGTGGGCCGGGAGGAGTCGGCGAAGACGGTGCGCACCCCGGCGTCCTCCATGGCCCGGGTCAGGGAGCGCAGGTCGGAGGAGCTGGGCGAGGCGAGGGTGGTGCCGCTGGGGATGACGGCGCCGACCACCCGGAAGCCGAAGCGTTCGGCGAGGTAGCCGAAGACGTGGTGGTTGGTCACCAGGGCGCGCCGGTCCTCCGGTACGCGGGCGAAGGACGTCTCCATCCAGGCGGTCAGGTCGGCGAGTCGGCCCTCGTAGCGCTCCGCGTTGTCCCGGACGGCCTTCTCGCTCACGCCCTCGACGTGCTCGACGACGCGGTCGGCGATCAGGCCGACGGCCTTGCGCACCCTGTCGGGGTCGGTCCAGAAGTGCGGGTCGGCCTTTCCCGCCTCATCGGCGGCGCCGCCGTCGTCCCCCGCGTGGAAGGTGAGGGGATCCACCGCCTCACCCGCCGCGAAGGTGGGCACGCCCGACTCCCGGGCGGTCTCGACGTGCCGGAGCACGTTCTCCTCGAGACCCAGGCCGTTGTGGACGACGAGGTCGGCGCTCTCCAGCTCGGCGGCCTGCACGGCCGAGAGGCCGAAGGAGTGCGGATCCGCGCCGGGCTTCATCAGAACGCTGACGTCCGCCTCGTCGCCGACGATCTCGCGGGTGATGTCACCGAGGATGTTCGTGGTCACCACGACCCGCGGCCGGTCCTCGACACCGCCCGCGCAGCCGGTCGCCGCCGCGAGGACGGTGAAGCCGGTCAGGCCCAGCAGCAGGGCGCGGATCCGAGCCGTTGTCGCGCGCACGCTCATCGTCCCGTCTCCACCATCAGGTCGGGCCGGATGCCCAGGTCGAACGTCCGGGCCACCCGGAGGTCGTCGCTGTAGTCGATCTCGTGCACGCGTCTGCCCTCGGGGTCGTTGACGTAGGCTCGACTGCGGTCGACCTCGATGACCGGGGTCCCGCCCGTCCCGGCCTCCGGCAGGTCCGTCAGCAGGGGGGCGGTGACCGCGGTCTCCTCGCCGGCGGCGATGTCGTAGCCGTGGAGGGCTCCGTCGGTCTCCAGGACGAGCAACGGGGCTCCCTCACCGGCGGTGTTGGCCGCGACCACGGGACCGGTCTCCACCTTCGTCCAGGCGCGCTCGGTCACGTCCAGGACCCAGACGGCGGTCTTCCCCGCGGGCGCGGTGAGCACGGAACTGCCCGCGCGGTGCCGGAAATCCGTGGCCCGCCGGGCCTTCGGCACGTCCTCGCCGTAGGGAATCCTGCCGGCGGCGAAGGTGCCGTCGTCCTCGTGGACGAGCAGGGCTCCGTCGGCGCAGCCGAGGACGACACCGCGTCGGGTGACGGCGTCACCCGACGGGTCCTCGCATTTCTGCGGCAGGGAGGCGACGCGCCTGCCGGAGCGGTCGAGCACGACGACATCGGCGGGGCCGTCGCCGTCCGGGGTGAGGGCGATCAGGTGTTCCGCGTACGGCACCACCGGCGCCGCGAAGGTGCCGGGGAGTTCGGCGGGGGTACCGATCACCCCCTTCTCCAGGTCGGCGCGGGGATGGACCCGCGCGGTTCCGCCGACGCCGGTCACCACGGTCACGCCCGCGTCGCCGCGTACGTCCGGGTCCGCGCCCGCCTCGGTGCCGGGGCCCGCGGGAAGTCCACCGATGTCCCGGATCCTCGCGCGGTAGTGGTGCGCATGGTCTCCGTGGTCGACCGTCCACGCGCCGCTGTCGAGGACATGGGTGCCGTCCGCCGCGTGGAGGTAGCCGAAGCGTCCGTCCGTGGTCAGTCCGGTGACCCCAGGCCTGCGGGCGGTGTCGTGGACCTCGCCGGTGACGAGGTCCAGCACGCGGGTGTCCCCGTGTTCGGTGTCGCCGAGCACCAGCCGGGGCTGCTGTTCGGCGGCCTCGGTGGCTCCCTCGACGTGACCGTGGGGAAGGGCCGAGGGGGAGGCGTCGGCGGACGTGGGCTCGGGGCCGTCCTGGCCGGCGCAGCCCGTGGCCAGCAGGGTGACGGCCAGCAGAGCCGGTATGAGGGAGGTGGGGTGTGTGCGGGCAGGCAAGGAGATCGCCTCAGGTTTCGATCGGTCGGTTCGCGGGGGCGGAGACTGCGGGAGTGGGCGAGGGGATGGGGACCGCGGGCGCGGAGGGGGTGTGCGTCGCGGCGCTCCCGGGGGCACGCTCGCGGCGCGCGCGGCGGCGGTGGCGGACGCCGGAGGCCAGGTGGGACAGGAAGAACAGGCCGACGGCGAGGGCGGCGACGGTCGCTCCGGCCGCCGTGCCCAGATGCCAGGAGAGCAGCAGCCCACCGAAGGTGGCGACGGCGCCGAGGGCGGCCGCGAGGAGCATCGCGGCGCGCACGCTCCGCGCCCAGGGCAGGGCCGCCGCCGGCGGGGCGATGAGTAGGCCGAGGACCAGCAGCGTCCCCACGATGTGGAAGGAGGCGACGATGGCCACGGCCAGCAGCCCGAGCAGCGCGGCGTGGGCGAGGCGGGGCCGCAGTCCGAGCGTCCGGGCCTTGCAGGGGTCGAACGCCAGAGCGAGGAAGGCCCGGTGGCCGGCCACCGCGACGGCCAGCGCGAGCACCAGGGCCGCCCCCAGGGTCATCAGGTCGCTCGCGCGGACCGCGAGCACGTCGCCGAAGAGGAAGCCGGTGAGGTCCACCGCGAACGACTGCGACCGCGAGACGATGATCACGCCGAGGGACAGCATGCCGACGAAGAGCAGGCCGATACCGGTGTCCTGGGACAGTCTCGGTGTGCGTCCGAGCGCGGTGACGCCGGCCGTCATGACGGCCGCGCTCACCAGCGCGCCCACCATCAGGTTGCCGCCGAGCAGCGCCGCGACCGCGACACCGGGCAGCAGTCCGTGGGACATGGCGTCACCGAGGAACGCCATTCCCCGAAGCACCACCCATGTCCCCGCGAGGGCGCAGATCGCCGACACGAGGATCCCGGCCCACAGGGCACGCTGCACAAAGGTCACCTCGAACGGCGCCGTCAACCACTCCATACGCTGACCCTACAATGACAATCATGTTCAACAACAACCCCCCAGAGACCCACCGGGGCGTGGCGACCGGCCCCCGCGTCAGGATCACCGCCCTGGACGCCGGATACCCGGGCATACCCGTCCTGCGTCAACTCACCTGCGACATACCGGCTTTGACCATGACGGCGCTCGTCGGGCCGAACGGAAGCGGGAAGTCGACCCTGCTCGGCGTACTGGCCGGAGTGATCCGGGGCACAGCGGGAGAGGTCCGGTTCGCCGAGGGCCGTCCGCCGGCGTTCGTGCCACAGCGCGGTGCCGTCGGGGACGCCCTGCCGCTCACCGCGCGCCAGACGGTGGAGATGGGCCGCTGGGGAGAACGCGGCCTGTGGCGGAGGCAGACCCGGGAGGACCGGGCGGTGGTGGACTCCGCCATGGAGCGGCTGGCCGTCGCCGACCTGGCCGGCCGGCAGCTCGGGGAGCTGTCGGGCGGTCAGCGCCAGCGCGTCCTGATCGCCCAGGGCCTCGCCCAGGAGTCCGACCTCCTCCTGCTGGACGAACCGACCACCGGTCTCGACCCCGCGTCCCGCGAGCGGATCGCGACCCTGCTGACGGGGCTGGTCGCCGACGGCACCACGGTCGTCCAGGCCACCCACGACCTGGAGACCGCCCGCACGGCGGGCACCTGTCTGCTGCTCGGGGACGGCCGGCTCGTCGAACAGGGCGCCCCCGCCCGAGTGCTCACCCCGGAGGCCCTCTCCCGCACCTGGCAGCCCGGATGAGAGGCGTACGGGGCCGGCTCCCGTGAGCCACGCGCACACACCCGTCCCGCCCGCACCACCTCGGTGCGCCGTGCGACGGAGGAGGGCTGACCGCCGGACGCCGGACCTCCACGGTGCGTCCATCGAGGCGGCCGGGGATCGAAGGGCGTGCACGGGGCCCTGGTTACCGGTGCGTTCCGCACATACGGATGGTGACAGCGGCGACTGTCGGCGCTCGTGAGGGGCGTGACAACGTCGTGTCCGTCACCGACCGAGGGAGTGCGCAGTGAACAAGGGGTACGCGGTCTTCTGCGACGCAGACCGTCACTTCTACGACGCGCCCCACCGCCTCGTCTTCGGCGAGGCCGGGAGCGGCTCGCTCTACCGGGCCGCCACCCTCCCCGTGCCCGAGGGCTGGACCTCTCACCGGACGGGCGACTGGCTCGCCCTGCGTCCGCTGGACCGCCCGCTCCCCGCGCAGGGCTGGAAGATCCACGTCTCGGCCGGTCTCGACAACGCGGAGGCGATCCTCGCCACGGTCCGGGAGTACTGCCTGGGGAGGGACGTCGCCTTCAAGTTCGTCCCCGGTCGCTACCTGCTGCACCAGCGCAACGCCAAGTACGCGGACCGCTCGGCGAGCGGCAAGTTCATCACCGTCTACCCGGCCGACGACCGGGAGTGCGAGCGCGTGGCCACCGACCTGGCCGGGCTGCTGGACGGTGAGGCCGGTCCGTACATCCTGAGCGACCTGCGGTGGGGCCGGGGCCCCGTCCACCTGCGGTACGGAAGCTTCACCCGCCGCCACTGCTACGACGAGCACGGGGAGCTGCGGCCGGCCCTGGAGGACGCGTCCGGGACGCTCGTGCCCGACCGCCGTGGTCCCGTCTTCCACGTACCCGACTGGGTGACCCCGCCCGCCTTCCTGCTCCCGCACCTCGCGGCACGGGCCGCGGTGACCGTGGAGGAACTGCCGTACGAGATCGTGAAGGCGCTGCACTTCTCCAACGGCGGCGGAGTGTACGAGGCCCGGCACCGGCCGACCGGTCGGCGGGTCGTCCTGAAGGAGGCGCGCCCGTACGCCGGGCTGGCCGCGGACGGGGCGGACGCCGTGACCCGGCTGCGCCGCGAGCGCGAGGCGCTGGAGAGGCTGTCCGGTCTCGCCTGCACGCCGGAGGTCCTCGACGGCTTCACGGTCGGCGAGCACCACTTCCTGGCGCTGGAGTTCGTGGAGGGCAAGCCGCTCAACACCTTCTTCGCCCGGCGGCATCCCCTGATGGAGGCCGACCCGCCGGCGGAGAAGCTCGCGGAGTACACGGAGTGGGCCCTGCGGATCCACGGGCTCGTCGAGCGGGCCGTGGCCGACGTCCACGCTCGCGGGATCGTCTTCAACGACCTGCACCTGTTCAACATCATGGTGTCCGAGGACGAGTCCTCGGTGGTGCTGCTGGACTTCGAAGCCGCCGAGCCCGCTTCGGAGGGCGGTCGCCAGACCGTCGCCAACCCCGCGTTCGTGGCACCGGCCGACCGACGGGGCCTCGACGTGGACCGGTACGCCCTCGCGTGCCTCCGGATCGCCCTGTTCATCCCCCTCACGAGTCTGCTGGCCGTGGACCGGGGCAAGGCCGCGCACCTGGCGCAGGCCGCCGCGGCGCGGTTCCCGGTGCCCCCCGGCTTCCTGGACGAGGCGGTGCGGGAGATCCTGCGCGAGCCGGCCGGGAATCCGCCCCGGGAGACCCTCCGGATGCCCGCTCGACACCCGGACGGCGCCCGGTTCCTGCCCGTGGAGCCGGGAGACTGGCCGGCTGCCCGTGACTCCCTGGTGCGCGCCGTCCACGCGTCGGCGACGCCGGACAGGGAGGACCGCTTCTTCCCCGGCGACATCGCTCAGTTCGCCACCGCCGGCGGGGGCATGTCCGTCGCGTACGGCACCGCGGGAGTGCTCCACGCCCTGCGGGAGAGCGGCGCCCCCCGATGTCCGGAGGCCGAGGACAGACTGCTGCGGTACGCCAAGGCACCCGACTCCGGGACGCCGCTCGGCTTCTACGACGGACTCACCGGCGTCGCGTGGACCCTCGACCGGCTCGGGCACGCGGCCGCCGCGCTCGAACTGGCCGCGCTCGTCCTCGAACAGGACCACGAGGCCCTCGCCCCCGACCTGCACGGAGGGACCGCCGGCATCGGCCTCGCCCTGGACGCCCTGGCCACCGCCACCGGCGAGAGCGCCCTGCACGCGGCGGCGCTGCGCTGCGCCGAGCTGACGGCCCGTCCGCTCCGGACGTCCGCCCGGACGACGGGGGCGGCGGCGCCGGGCGAGGTACGCACGGGGCTGCTGCACGGCGGTGCCGGACGGGCCCTGCTGTTCGTACGGCTCTACGAACGCACGCGGGACTCCGCGCTGCTCGACCTCGCCGCCGAGGCGCTCCACGACGACCTCTCCCGTTGCGTCCGCGGGGCCTCCGGGACCCTGCAGGTCGACGAGGGCCGACGCACGATGCCCTACCTCGGCGCGGGCAGTGTCGGCATCGGCATGGTGATCGACGACTGTCTCCTCCACCGGTACGACGACGCCCTGGACCGGGCCCGCCGCGAGATCGTAGGGGCGGCGCAGGCCACCTTCTACGCCCAGCCGGGCCTCTTCCGGGGCGTCGCCGGGATGGTGCTCCACCTCTCCCGCACGAACGCCGGCGGACCCGGTACGGAGCCGGAGGACGTACGCCGCCAGGTCGGATGCCTCACCTGGCACGCCATGTCCTACCGGGGTCACCTCGCCTTCCCCGGCGAGCAGATGATGCGCCTCTCCATGGACCTCTCCACCGGCACCGCCGGCGTCCTGCTGGCCCTCGCGGCGGCGCTGGACGACCGCCCGGCGCAGCTGCCGTTCCTCCCGCCGCTTCCGCGGCCCCACGAACCGGCCCCATGACGGGGTCGTCCGCACCATCCGTCCTCTACGAAAGGAAACGATCATGAACCTGTTCGACCTTCAGTCGCTGGAGACCCCCAAGGACGAGGCCATGGGTGACGTCGAGACCGGGAGCCGCGCGAGCCTCCTGCTCTGTGGCGACAGCAGCCTCAGCGTGACGACCTGCAACTGACCCGATCCGGCTTCCCGCACGGCGTCTGAACGCCGGTGTGGAGTCACGGTGCCCCTGGAGCGCTGCTCCCGGGGCACCGGCCGTCGGGACCGGACACCGTCCGCGGTCCCGGGGCGCGTTCCGGTACGGAAAGGGAAGAGAAGGGAAGAGGGGATCGGATGGCCTCGCCGACCGGTTCCGACCGGCTGCTCATCGGCGCCGCACGGCACACCGCGGGCCTCACCGCGGCGCTGCTGCTCTGTTCCGTCGTCGGCGCCGCCTGCTCGCTCGCCGTCCCCGCGCTCGCGGGCGGGACCCTGGACCTGTTGTTGCGCGGCGGGCCCGGGGCGGGGACGTGGCTGGCGTGGACCGCCGCGCTGCTCGCCGTGGAGATCGTCGCGGAGACCGGCACCGTGCTCTTGACCCAGCTCGCCAACACCCGCGCCACGGCCTGGATCCGGCTGCGCGCCCTGGCCGGCCTCCTCGGCACCGCCCCCCACCGGGCGGCGCCCCACTCGGGCGGTGACGTCGCCGCACGGCTGTGCGTCAACGCCAACGACAGCGGCACCGCCCCCGCGGCCCTCGCGACCTCCGTGTCCTCCGTGCTCGTACCGATCGGAGCGCTCGTGGCCCTGGCGCTCATCCATCCCTGGACCGCGATGGTCTTCGCCGCCGGTCTCCCGCTGCTCCTTCTGCTCCTGCGCGCGTTCGCCACCCAGTCCTCCGACTCGGTCGGCCGGTACCAGCAGGCGCAGGGCGTCATGGCCGCCCGGCTGGCCGAAGCGCTGGGCGGCGCCCGTACCATCGCCGCCGCCGACACGGCGCGCCGCGAGGAGGACCGCGTCCTGGCCCCGCTGCCGGAACTGACCCTGCACGGCACGCGCATGTGGCTCGTCCACGGCCGTGCCGTGGCCCGGAGCGGAGTCCTGCTCCCGCTGCTCACCACGGCCGTCGTCGCGGTGGCGGGCATGCGTCTCGCCGCGGGTGACGTCAGCGTGGGCGAGCTGATGGCCGCGTCCCGGTACGCGGCGCTCGCCGCCGGGATCGGAGGCGTCGCGGCGCCCCTCGGCACCCTGGTCCGGGCCCGCGGCGCGGGCCGCCGCACCGCCGAGCTCGCCGGTCTGGAACCGATGGCCCACGGTGCCGCCGTCCTGCCGCCCGACGGGCCCGGCGATCTGGAGCTGCGCCGGGTGCGGGTGGTGCGCGGGGGCGTCGCCCTGATCGCGGACGTGACGCTCGCCGTCGAGGGCGGCTCGACGGTGGCCGTCGTGGGCCGCTCGGGTGCGGGCAAGTCCACCCTGGCGGCCGTCGCGGGCCGGCTGACCGACCCCGATGCCGGACACGTGCTCCTGGACGGTGTCGACCTGGCCGACCTGGCCGTCGGAGAGCTGCGGGGGGCCACCGCGTACGCCTTCGCACGTCCGGTCTTCGACGGCGGCGCCACCGTCACGATCGGCGCGGCGCTGGCCGCCGGAACCGGCCCCGCACAGGGCCCCGCCACGGTGGAGCGGGTCGAGGAGGCCGCGACGGCCGTCCGCGCCGACGCCTTCCTCCGGCTGCTGCCCCGCGGCTACGAGACCCCGGTGGACGAGGCGCCGCTGTCCGGCGGAGAGGCCCAACGCCTGGGCCTGGCACGGGCCTTCGTCAACCACGGACGCCTGATGATCCTCGACGACGCGACGTCCAGCCTCGACACCGCCACCGAACGGCAGGTGGAACGCGCCCTCGCCGCGTCACCACGACCGTGCACCAGGCTGATCGTCGCCCACCGGGTGTCCACCGCCGCCCGGGCGGACCGGGTGGTCTGGCTGGAGGCGGGCCGCGTGCGCGGGACCGGACCCCACCGTCTGCTGTGGGAGGACCCGGAGTACCGCGCGGTGTTCGCGGCGGAGGCTTCGACGCCGGCGGCCGAGGCGGACGTCGTCCCAGCCGAAGCGGAAGCGGTGACACCCGGGACGAAGCCATCGGCGCCGCCGACCGGAGCGGAGGCGCGCACGTGACACCGGCGCCGCGCTCGACGCGGGCGAAGCACGCGACGGAGGCGGACGCTCCGGCGTCGAAGCCTCCGGCGGCTCCGGGTCCGGTCTCCGAGGAGGCGGCCACGGCCCGGCGCGCCATGGCGCCCGTCCGGTCCCTCCTGCGCCGCCGCAAGGGCGCCCTGGCGAGACTGGCGGCATGGTCGGCCGCCGAGTCCGCCCAGACCTTCCTCGGCGGCTACTGCGTGGCCCGCTCCCTCGACGACGGCTTCTTGAGGAGCTCCCCCGCCACAGGACTCCTCTGGCTGGCGGGAGCCGCCGTGGCCATCCTTCTCGGCGCTCCTGTCGTCCGGGGCGTCTTCGCCCAACTCCCCCACTTCACGGAGTCGTTGAGGGACGATCTCGTACGGGGGTCGGTCGTACGGGCCCTGCGCTCGGCCACCGCCTCGGACCGCGGCCCGGACACCACCGCGGTGTCCCGGCTGACGAGCCAGACCGAGATCGCCCGGGACAGTTTCGCCGGACTGGTGCTCGCGGGCCGCTCCTTCGTGTTCGTCGCCGTGGGGGCCCTCGCCGGCCTGGTGTCGCTCGCGCCACAGTTCCTCCTCGTCGTGATCCCTCCCCTGGCGCTGGGCCTCGCCCTCTTCACGGCGTCGCTACGACCCATGGCACGGGCCCAGCACCGCTACCTCGACGCCGACGAGGCGGTCGGCCGGCGCGCCGAGGTCACCCGTACCGCCCTGCGCGACATCGTGGCCTGCGGTGCCCAGGAGGCGACCGCCGCGGAGAACCGCCGTGCCGTCGAGGAGGCCGCGGCCGCCCAGCGTGTCCTGGCCCGCTGGGCGGCCGTCCGCACGCTCTCCGTGGCGACGGCCGGGCAGCTCCCGGTGTTCCTGCTGCTCGCCGCGACCCCGTGGCTCCTCCGCCAGGGGGTCACGGCGGGCGCCATCGTGGGGGCGCTCACCTACGTCCTCCAGTCGCTGCTCCCCGCCCTGCACACCCTGATGACCGTGCTGGGAGCGGCGGGCGCGCGGCTGTTCGTCATCCTGGACCGGCTCACCCGGCCGCTGCCCGCCACCCCCTCCCCCACGGCCCCCTCCCCCACGGCCGGTCCCCGTCGCGAGGGCCGGGCGACCGCGGCCCTGGAACTGCGTCGCGTGCGCGTCGCGTACGGACCCGGGGCCCGTCCCGTACTGGACGATCTGGAACTGACCGTCGAACGGGGTGAACACCTCGCGGTCGTCGGCCCGAGCGGCATCGGCAAATCCACCCTTCTGCACGTGATGGCGGGCCTGCTGACGCCCGATCGGGGAGAGGTACGGCTGTTCGGCCACGCGATCGGCACCTGCCGGCCGCCGGAACGCGCGGCCCTGCGCGTGCTCCTTCCCCAGGAGGCATACGTCTTCACGGGCACCCTGCGGGAGAACCTGTGCTACCTGCGGTCCGACGCCGGTCGGTCCGATGTCGACGGGGCCGTGGACGCGCTGGCCCTGGGGCCGCTCGTCGACCGGGTGGGCGGTCTCGACCGTACGCTGACGCCCGACACCCTGTCCCTCGGCGAACGCCAGCTCATCGCCCTGGGACGGGCCCATCTGGCCGCCGCGCCGCTGTTGCTGCTCGACGAGGCGACCTGCCACATGGATCCCGTCGCGGAGGCCACGGCCGAACACGCCCTGCGGGCCCGGCCGGGAGCCCTGGTCGTCGTCGCCCACCGGCTGTCGTCCGCGCTCCGGGCCGACCGCGTCCTCGTCCTCGACGGCACCCGCGCCGAGTACGGCACCCACGCGGAGCTGCTGCGGCGTTCCGCTCTCTACCGCGACCTCACGGGGCACTGGGGCGAGACCGAGCGATGAGTCACCCCGGCGGCGGCGACCTCACGCGGCCGGGGTTCAGGTCCACCCGGCGCCCTGGGCGATCCGGATGGCGTCCACACGGTTGCGGGCGCCGACCTTGCGGATGACGCTCGCCATGTAGTTGCGGACGGTTCCCTTGGACAGGAACAGGATCGTGGCGATCTCGGAGATCGGCGCTCCGTCGGCGGCCAGCGACAGGACACTCAGTTCGCGCCGGGTCAGGGGCATCTCCGCGGCCTGGAGGAAGCCGAGCGCCAGCGTCTCGTCGATGAAGCGCTCCCCTCTGGCCAGACGGTGTACGGCCTCCACCAGTCGACACTTCGGACTGTCCTTGTCGACGAAGCCGGCCGCTCCTGCCGCGTGCGCCCGCCTCAGCACCCCCGGCCGGTGCCCCGGGACGAGGGCCAGGAGCGCCGAGCGGCCCGCCGCGCCGGCTCCGGACGAGGGTAAGCAGGCCGTAGCGGGTAAGCCGGAGGGCGGCAGACACTCGGCGTCGACGACGTACACGTCCGTCTCCGCCCGTCCGGCGGCCGGGCCGTCGGACCACCGGGCCAGCGAGGAGGCCACATGGATCCCGCTCGACCTCAGCAGTTCCTCGAGCGCGGTGCGCAGGAGCTGTGCCTCGTAGACCACCGTCACTCGTATCATTCCCAGCCCTTCGGTCCTGCGTCGTGACAGGGGTGCACGACGCGAGCGGTCACCCCCACCCCTCTGCCCATGACGCCCCCGGAAGAACGGGGCACCGGGCGCACGGAGGGCGCACGGCGCGGCGTCTCGGCCGGATCCGTCACACGCCCGTCACGGGAACGCAGGCCGACGACGTGCGGTGCCGACCGGCGCGCGCGGGGGTTGTCCGGATCCCACCCCGGCGCCCCCACGGCCTCGGGCGCGTTCCGCTCGCGTCTGCGGCGTGATATGTCTCACGTTCGCGTGAGAGGTATGGACCGCGTGTGCGGGGGCAGGGGTCCCCCGATGGGGGGGTCGGGCACCGGGTCGGGCCCACGAAGGCCCCTTTTCGCGACAACTGGTTCGACTGACGCCGTGGGCAGTGCCGTAGGGTCGGCAGCGTTCTGACTTGTGTGACATGTGGAGGGAACTGCGTATGGACAGCGGCGATTCGAAGCGGCTGCTGGAACTGCTCACGTCACGCCGTACCGAGCTGGTCACGCAGTGGGAGCAGGCCGTCGGGGCGTCCCTGCACGGGCGGCTGAGCGCCGTGGAGCTGGGCCGCGAGCTGAACGAGCTGTACGAGGCGATCATCGACGCCCTCACGACCGGCGGATTCGCCGGGCGGAGCTCCGAGTACGCGGTCGTGCGCAGCCTCCTGGTGGAGCTGTCCCGGAACCGGGCGCGTCAGGGCTTCACCCCCACCGAGACCGCCGTGAGCGTGTTCGCGCTCAAGGAGGTGCTGGAGTCCCTGCTCGGCGGGTCCGTCGACGACGTCCGCGTCTACGTCCAGTTCTCGCGCCTCCTCGACGATCTGGGCCTCTTCACGGTGGAGGAGTACGCGCGGACCCGCGAGGAGATCATCTCCGCGCAGTCGCAGCAGCTCCTGGAGCTGTCCACTCCGGTCGTGAAGCTGTGGGACGGCGTCGTGGGCGTGCCGCTCGTGGGCACCCTGGACTCCGCCCGTACGCAGGTGGTCATGGAGAAGCTCCTCCAGGCCCTGCTGGACTCGAACTCCGCCCACGCGATCATCGACATCACGGGTGTCCCCGCGGTGGACACCCAGGTGGCGCAGCACCTGCTCAAGACCGTCGTCGCGGCGCGCATGATGGGTGCGGAGTGCGTCATCTCGGGGATCCGGCCGCAGATCGCGCAGACCATCGTCGGGCTCGGCATCGAGTTCGGTGACATCCCGACCAAGGCCACCCTGGCGGACGCCCTGCGTCACGCCCTGGGCGAGATCGACAAGGCCGCTGCGACGCGTGCGGCGGGCCTGCTGTGAGCGATCGCGTTCCGGTCCTGAAGATCGGTGACATCCTCCTCGTGTCCATCCAGGTCGACCTGGAGGACCAGATGGTGCTCGACCTGCAGGACGACCTGTCCCAGCAGATCGTCGCCACCTCCGCCCGCGGCGTGGTCATCGACATCTCCGCCCTGGAGATCGTCGACTCCTTCGTGGGGCGGATGCTCGCCACCACGGCGGCGATCTCCCGTGTCCTGGGCGCGGAGACGGTCGTCGTGGGCATGCGGCCCGCGGTCGCCATGACCCTGGTGGAGCTCGGGCTGTCGCTCGGCGGCGTCCGGACGGCCCTGAACCTCGAGCTCGGGCTGGGCTACCTTCGTCGCGCGCAGGTGTCACCTCCGGCGAGCCGGTGAGGCAGTACCCGGCCGACGAGGCCTCACGCGAGGAAGTGGCGGTCCAGGCCAGCGGGGACGTGGTGAAGGCGCGCCAGACGGTGCGTCTGCTCGCCCAGCAGGCCGGCCTGTCCCTGGTCAATCAGACGAAGCTCGTCACCGCCGCGAGTGAGCTCGGCCGCAACACGCTCATCTACGGCGGCGGGGGCACGGTCCAGGCGGCGATCGTCCGTGACGTGGCCAGGGTCGGCGTCTGGGTGCGCTTCGCCGACACCGGCCCCGGCATTCCTGACATGGACCTGGCCCTCACGGACGGTTGGACGTCCGGCAGCGGCATGGGGCTGGGTCTCAGCGGCGCCCGCCGGCTCGTCGACGAGTTCGAGCTCGATTCGACGCCCGGTGTCGGGACCACGGTGACGGTGCTGAAGTGGGCGCGGTGAATCCCGTGGCCGACGGCCACGGGACCGAGGCCGAGGACGTCGTGTGGATGCGCCTGGGCGCGGCGCTGGACGCGGTCGCGCGCCGTGAGGCCGCGCGTCTGGCGCACCGCATCGGCATGTCCGCGGACAGGGTGGCCGAGGTGGAGCTCGCGGTCACCGAGGCGGCCACCAACCTGCAGAAGTACGCGAAGGACGGATCCCTCGCGCTGAGGATCGTCCGCGCGCCCGCCCGGGCGGCCGTCGAGCTGCTGTCGCTGGACAGCGGTCCCGGGATCCCGAACCTCTCGGCGGCGCTCGCCGACGGCTCCTCCAGCGGCGGCACCCTCGGCATGGGCCTGGGCTCCATCGCGCGGTGCGCCGACACGTTCGACGTGTACTCCCTGCCGGGGACCGGAACGGCGCTGCTCGCCCGGTTCTGGTCCGCCGGTCCGGACGGTGCGTCCGGGGACGCCGAGCCGTCGGTGGCCGGGCTGACCCGGCCGATCAGCGGTGAGACCGTGTGCGGGGACAGCTGGGCCGCGCGCACCGACGAGGGGCCCGACGGCGTCGTGGTCACCGCCATGATGTGCGACGGGCTCGGTCACGGCCCGCTGGCGGCGCTGGCCGGCGAACGGGCACGGGCCGCGTTCCGGACCAACGCGCACAGGTCGCCGGAGCTGGTCCTGAGGGCGCTGCACGACGAGTTGAGGGGGACGCGTGGCGCGGCGGTCTCGGTGGCGCGCGCCGACTACGCCCGCGGCACCGTCGAGCACTGCGGAGTGGGCAACATCAGCGCCTGCGTGGTCAGCGGGGACAAGCGGCACGCGCTGCTGTCGGTTCCCGGGATCGTGGGCCACCAGATGCCCACTCTGAGGACCTACAAGGTGCCCCTGGACCGGAGCGGTGTCCTGGTCCTCCACTCCGACGGGCTGAGCGACCGCTGGTCCCCCGCTTCCTTTCCCGGACTGTTCGGGCGGCGTCCGGCGCTCATCGCCGCGCAGATCCTCGGTCAGGCGGGAGTGCGACGCGACGACGCCGGCATCGTCGTCGTCCGGGCGGCCGGCTCGTGAGAGCCGACGGAAGCCACGAGTTCAGCGAACTGGCCCTGAGCGCCGACAGAGATGTGTTTGAACTCCGCAGGCAGGGACAGCTGCTGTGCAAGGCCTTGGGACTGGAGGGTCACGAACTGGTCCGGGTGGTGACCGTACTGAGTGAGGTGGGGCGTGATCTTCTGGGATCCCCGGGGCTTCGCGTGGGACTTCGGACCGCTCCGCTGCCCGGCGGAGTGCACTTCCTCGCCTCCTTCACCTGGGGCGGTCACCGGCGCCCCGGCACCGAGACCGTACGGGCGGCGCACCGGCTCCTGGACCACAGCGTGCACGGCACCTCGGACGAAGGGCACACCTTGACGGTGGGACAGCGACTGCCCTCCTCGAACACTCCCCCCGGACAGCGCGTGGAGCGGGCCCGCGCGGCGCTCCTCGGCTCGGGGGACCTCAGCATGGCCGAGGAGCTGCGGTCGCAGAACCGGCAGCTGCTCCGGGCCCTGGAGGAGTCGCGGGCCCAGCAGGAGGAGCTGCGGCGACTGAACGAGGAGCTGGAGGAGACCAACAAGGGAGTGGTCGCGCTCTATAGCGAGCTGTCCGCGGAGCTGGAGGAGACGAACACGGGCGTGGTCGCCCTCTACGCCGAACTGGAGGACATGACGCGGCAGTTGCGTCTGGCCAGCGAGGCCAAGACGAGGTTCTGGGCCAATGTGAGCCATGAGCTGCGTGCCCCGGTCAACTCGGTCATCTCCCTGGCGCGTCTGCTCATGGCGCCCGGCGCCGATCCGCTGAGCGAGGAACAGCGGCAGCAGCTGGCCCTGATCGCCGGCTCCGGCAGCACCCTCCTCGCGCTCGTGGAGGAGCTCCTCGACGTGGCGAAGGCGGAGTCCGGGCGGCTGGAGCCCGTGCCGGCCGAAACCGACCTGCGGACGCTGCTCCATCAGCTCCGCGGGACGCTCGGCGGCATGGCGCACGAGGGGGTGCGTCTGGACATTCCCGACGTGTCGGATGCTCCGCGGCTGGTCACCGACGAGGTCATGCTGACCCGCGTCCTGCGCAACGTGCTCTCCAACGGGCTGAAGTTCACGACGTCCGGCGAGGTCCGGCTCACCGTCGAGACCGAGACGCGCGGCGGGCGGACCTGGTTCGCGTTCACCACGACCGACACGGGCGTCGGGATCCCGCTGGACCAACAGGAGCGGGTGTTCGAGGAGTTCTACCAGGTCCTGGGCGTGCACCAGCGCAGCCAGTCCGGCACCGGGCTGGGACTGCCGTACGCGCGCCGGCTCACCGCGATCCTCGGCGGCACCCTCACGCTGACCAGCTCCCCCGGTGAGGGAACCACCGTCCGCGTGGACGTCCCCGCCCAGCTCGACGCTTCCGCCGGGGAGGCGCCGGGTGCGGACGGCGACGTGCCGCAGGCGGTCGAACCCACCGCGCGGCTGGGCTCCCTCGTGGTCGTGGACGACGACCCGACGTTCCTCGACCTGCTGCGCCCGACCTTGGAGCGCGTCGCCGACGACGTCACCGAGGTCACGGTCAGCGCGCGGGCCTTCGACGTCATCCGGGACCGGCGACCGGACGCGATCCTGATCGACCTCGTCATGCCCGCGCCGGACGGCTACACCCTGCTCGGGGTCCTGGCCCGCGACCCGGTCACGGCGCGCGTCCCGGTCGTGGTGCTGACCTCCACCGACCCGAGCGAGGTGGACCGGACCCGGCTCACCCACGCCCGTTCCGTGCTGAACAAGACCCACCTCACCCGCGAGCGCATCCTGCTGGCCCTGGGCCTCGACCCGGTGCCCGCCGCTCCCCCTCCCCCGATGGCGGGAGACGCGCCCGCCGAGAGCGGAAAGACGACAGTGTGATCCCCGACCCGTCCCCGTCCGACAACTCCCCGGCGAGCATCCTCATCGTCGACGACAACCCGACGAACCGCTACGTGCTGAGGACCACGCTGTCGCGGGCGGGTCACGCGGTCGTCGAGGCCGAGGACGGCACCCAGGCCCTGGCGATCCTCAGGTCCGGCGAACCCCTGCCGGAGGTCGCCATCGTCGACGTGCGCCTGCCGGACATGACCGGCTTCGACGTCTGCGAGCGCATCAAGGCGGACGCCGTCACGGCGGCTCTCCCCGTCATCCACGTCTCCGCCTCGGCGATCACCGCCACCGACCGGACACAGGGACTCAACCGCGGAGCCGACGCGTACCTCACCGAACCCATCGCCCCGGACGAGCTCCTCGCCACGGTCACCGCCGCCCTGCGCTACGCCCGCGCCCGGCGCCGGGCCGAGCACCTGGCCGACCGTCTCCTCCACCTCAACGAGGCCACGCACCGGCTCTACAGCGCGGACAGCGCCACCGAGGTCGCCCGGGCGGCGGCGGAAGGCGCCGCGACCGTACTGGGGACGACGGCGGTGGCTGCTCTGATCTCCCCGCACGGCGAGCCCGCCTCGGCGGTCCGCACGGCGGCGCGGGCCGAGGAGGCACCGCGCGGTGTGGAGGTCTGCAAGGTCGACGTGCGGGAGCTGCCGTCGTACGACGAGTTCGGTGAGCGGACCGGTACCCGGCTCCTGCGGACCGAGGCCCGGCCCTGGCCGGGCTTCCCGGCCGATCTGATACCCCGGGGCACGCTCGCCGTCGGCGTCGCCCGGGCGAAGCCGGGGCGCCCCCCGGTCTGCCTCGCGGTGCCCGCCGAGGTCGTCGCGACGCCGGACGACGAACAACTGCTCACCCAGCTGGCCCAGGCATGCGCCCTGGCCCTGGAGGCACTGCGGAGCTACACCGAGGAACACGATCTGGCGCTCACGCTCCAGCGGAGCTTCCTGCCCGACACCCTGCCCCGCTCCCCGCTGGCCGATCTGGCGGTGCGCTACCTGCCCGCCAGCGAACACGCGGAGATCGGCGGCGACTTCTACGAAGCCCTGCCCACCCGGGACGGGCTGCTGCTGGCCGTGGGCGACGTGGCCGGCCACTCCCTCGACGCGGCGATGCTGATGGGGCAGATCCGTCATGCCCTGCGCGCCTACGCGATCGAGGAGCACTCGCCGCAGACGATCCTCGAACGCATCGAGAACCTCCTCGTGGCCGTCGAGGCACAGCTCACCCTCACCCTGTGCATCGTCCTCGTGGACGGCGGGACGGGGCTGCTGCACGTCGCCAACGCGGGCCACCTGCCACCGCTCCTGCGCACTCCCGACGGAAGCGTCCGCTTCGTCGACGAGCACGGGCCCCTCCTCGGTCTGCGGCTCCCGCAGCCCGCGGCGGTCCGGGTGGCCGCGCCGCCCGGCTCCGTCCTCGTGATGACGACGGACGGCCTGATCGAGCGGCGCCACGAGGATCTCGGCGACTCGCTGACGCGTCTGTCGACCGTCCTGGGCACGCTGCCGGCCGACGTGGAGGGGGTGTGCGACGGGTTGCTGACGGCGTTCCCGCCCGACGGGGAGGACGACATCGCGCTGATGGCGGTCCGCGTCACCGGTCCTTCGGAGTGAGGCGGGGCTCGGCGCCGCGGGCCTTCCGCGTCGGCCGGCCGTCCCTCGCATGTCGGCCGCGCCGCAGCTGACCGAAGCGCCTCAGGGCCCGGCCGGTTCCGTCCGGTCGGGCCCCGAGGCGTGCGGCGCGCGAGGAAGCGCGCCGTCGCTCACCTCACCATCTGTACCAACGGCCGCGGCCGCCCCCTGCGTTGGTGGACCGCATGACGAAGCCGAGCAGCCATATCACCAGCACGGCTATGGCGACCCACCAGAGCACCTTGAGGGCGAAACCCGCGCCGAAAAGGATCAGGACGAGAAGCAGGACCAGCAGCAAAGGAATCATTGTCATCAACCTCCTGACAGCCGCCTGTCCCGCGATTCCCGTCTCATGCACCGATCCGCCCGCCGATCGGATCCGTCCCCGATCGGTTCCTCACCCGATCGCTCCCGTACCCGATCGGGTGCGTCCCCGATCAGGGCCCCGCGGGGCCCAGCGCGTCCGCGACCGTGGGCACGAGGGTGAAGACCTGGTCCAGGCCCATGATCCCGAAGACCCGGGACAGGTCGTCGTTCACTCCGGCGAGTGCCAGGACGCAGCCCGCCGCGTGCGCCTTCTGGTAGGCGCTGACGAGGACGGTCACGCCGGTCGAGTCGCAGTAGGTGAGAGCCGTCAGGTCGAGTACGACGCGAGCGTCCGGGACGAACGCCTCCTCCCCGAGGAAGTCGGCGAGGAGCGGCGCGGTGTCGTGGTCGAGTTCGCCCTCCACGACCAGGACCGTGGCGCCCGGGACGGTGTGCTGCGGGTTGATGGTGAGAGTGTGATCGTCCACCGGTTCTCCTGTGCGACTGAGGGCGTACGGTTCGTCGGCCGGGCTGCGGAGCCTACGGAGCGAGCCGTCGTCCCCGGTGTCCTTCGCCTCTCCACGGTCCGGCGGAGTATGTGTCACCGCCCTCACGACCGGGTGCGGTTCCCCGCGCCGGCCCGCGCGCGCCTCGGCCTCGCGGGCCGGGGCGCACACGCCCGCGGGCGCGGTGGCAGGTTTATCCTACGGATCATGCGGGGTTCTCGCGGGTCGCGGGCGTGTCGGCCGATGACCGCGTCGGACGGTCGCGGGCGACGCGATCACGGCCCCGGCCTCACGGACAGAAGGCGCGGGCGCGAGCACGGGAGGGTGGCCGGTGGTCGAACGTGAGGGCCGGGAGGCCCGTACGACGGGGACGGCCGTGCCCGAGGTGTTCGCGGCCGACCAGGAGGTCGGCCGTGATCTGGCGGCGGTGGACTGGGCGGCGACCCCCCTGGGAGATCCGGAGAGCTGGCCGCAGAGTCTGCGCACCGCCGTGAGCATCCTGCTGTCGTCCCGCTTCTCGATGTGGCTGGCGTGGGGGCCGGAACTGACGTTCTTCTGCAACGCCGCCTACCGGCGCGACACGCTCGGGCGCAAGTACCCGTGGGCGCTCGGCCGGCCGGTGCGGGAGGTCTGGTCGGAGATCTGGGAGGACGTCCGCCCCCGGATCGAGAGCGTCCTCACCGGCAGTGCCACGTGGGACGAGGCGCTGCTGCTGTTCGTGCGGCGCTCCGGCTTCCCGGAGGAGAGCTACCACACCTTCTCGTACAGTCCGCTCCGCGACGAGGACGGGCAGGTCGTCGGCGTGCTCTGCGTCGTCAGCGAGGAGACCGACCGCGTCATCGCCGAGCGCCGCATGAGCACGCTGCGGGACCTGGGTTCGGACTCCCGCGCGCTCCTGACCGAGCAGGAGCTGGTGGCCTTCGCGGGCCGGCAGCTGGAGCGCAACGCCGAGGACCTGCCGTTCACCCTCACGTACCTCTTCCAGGAGGACGGCTCCGCCCGGCTGGCGGGAACCACCGGCATCGCCGCCGGACATCCCGCCGCCCCCGAGGTGCTGGCGGCCGGCGACACCTCGGCGCCGTGGCCGGCGTCGACCCGGCAGGAGACCGCGCTGGTGGCCCTGGACGGTCCGGCCCACGAGGCGCTGCCGGGTGGCGCCTGGTCCGAGCCGCCGACCCGCGCGCTGACCGTGCCCCTGCGGGATCGGGGCGCCGCGCCGTACGGCTTCCTGGTGGCGGCCCTGAACCGCTACCGGCCACTGGACGAGGACTACCGCGGCTTCGTCGAACTCGTGGCGGGGCACCTCGCGGCCGGCATCTCTCGTGCCCGCAGCTACCGGGCCCAGCAGCGGCGGGCCGAGGAGCTCGCCGAGCTCGACCGTGCCAAGACCGTCTTCTTCTCCAACATCAGCCACGAGTTCCGGACCCCGCTGACCCTGATCACGGGCCCGGTCGAGGAGCTGCGCACCCGCTTGGCGGACGCCGATCCCGCCGTGCGCGACGAACTCGACGTCATCCGCCGCAACGGGCTCCGGATGGGCAGGCTGGTCAACGACCTGCTCGACTTCTCCCAGATCGAGGCCGGGCGCCTGGAAGGACGGTACGAGCCCGTGGACCTCGCCACGGCCACCGCCGACCTGGCCGGCGTGTTCCGTTCCGCCATCGACAGGGCCGGGCTCGCCCTCGTCGTCGATTGCCCGGCCCTGGATGCCCCGGTGTACGTGGACCGCGGGATGTGGGAGAAGGTGATCCTGAACCTGCTGTCCAACGCTCTGAAGTTCACGTTCGAGGGAACGATCGGCGTGTCCGTGCGTTCGGAGCGCGCGGAGGCGGTGGTGACGGTCACGGACACCGGCACCGGCGTGCCGGCCGACGAGGTTCCGCGGCTCTTCGAGCGCTTCCACCGTGTCGAAAAGGCCCGCGCGCGCTCCGGTGAGGGCAGCGGCATCGGGCTCGCCATGGTCCGGGAGCTCGTCGAGCTGCACGGCGGCACCGTCACCGCCGAGTCCGTCGAGGGCGAGGGCACCCGCTTCACGATCCGCCTGCCGTTCGGCACCGCGCACCTGCCCGCGGACGCGGTGGTGCCCGCGTCCCCGTCGGCCGGCGGGGACGGCGCGGCCGAACCCTATGTCCAGGAGGCGCTGCGCTGGCTGCCCGGCGGAGAGGCGGCCCCGGGGCCGGCCGTCGCGCCTGCCGGAAGCGGCGCGGCCGGCGCCGGGAGCGGGACGGAGGCAGGAGCTCGGACCGGCGCCGGGACCGCCGTGGAGCCGAGCGGGAGAAGCGCTCCGGGCGGCGCCGCGACGGTCCTCGTCGCCGACGACAACGCGGACATGCGCGAGTACCTCACCCGTCTGCTGTCGGGTGCCGGTTACGGGGTACGGGGGGTGCGCGACGGCCAGGAGGCCCTCGCCGCGATCCGCGCCCAGCTGCCCGACCTGGTCGTCAGCGACGTGATGATGCCCCGCCTGGACGGTCTGGCGCTCGTGACCGCGCTGCGCGCCGACCCCCGCACCGCCACCGTCCCCATCCTGCTGCTCTCCGCCCGGGCCGGTCAGGAAGCCTCCGTCGAGGGCCTGCGGGCGGGCTCCGACGACTACCTCGTCAAGCCCTTCGCGGCCGTCGAGCTCCTCGCCCGCGTGCGCGCCACCGTGGAACTCGCGCGGCTCCGCAATCATCAGGCCCGCTGGCGCACCGCCCTCGTGGACTCCCTCCAGGAAGGGTTCTTCGTCCGCGACGAGACGGGTGCCGTCGTCGAGATCAACGCCGCCTTCACCGGCATCCTCGGGTACGGGCCCGAGGGACTGCCGTACGCGCCCGTCCCTCCGTGGTGGCCCGACGCGCGGCTCGACCCGGAAGCACGCGAGCAGGTCGAGGAGTGCTTCGCCCGGTCGGCCGGGACGACACAGGGCGCCTCCACCGTCCCCCTCACCCACCGGGACGGACGGAGGGTCTGGGTGAGCGTCGCCACCATCGAGGTCCAGGACCCCGACACCGGCCGGCGCGTCGTCGTGGGCACCTTCCGCGACGTCACCGCCGAGCACCACGCCGTCCAGCGTGACAGCGCCCTGGCCGCCTTCGGCACCCGGCTGTCGGAGGCCGGCAGCACGGCCGAAGCGCTCGCGGGCGCGCTGGACGAACTGCGGAGCCTGTGGCGCGCGCACCGGGCGACGGCCGCCGTCTTCACGGACGGGGACCGACCCGAGCTGACCGTGGCGGGGCCGGCGGTGACGTGGGACCGGCTCCGCGCCGAGGAGCGGCAGCTGCTGACCGCGGTCCGCGGGCGGCCCGCGCTCACGCCGGTCGCCGACGCCTCCGGCGCCGCCGTCCTTCTGGAGCACCCCGACGGCCCCCTCGTCCTCCGGATCGACCTCGGTCACCGGCGCCCCTTCACCGACGAGGACGGGCTGCTGCTGTCCCTGCTGGCCGGCCGTCTGGCGCAGGCGCTGACCCGCGCCCGCCAGATCGACCAGCAGCGGGAGACCGCACTCGCGCTGCAGCGGGCCATACTCGGCCCCGCACAGCTCCCCGCGGGATTCGCCGTGCGCTACGAGCCGGCCGTCCGGCCCCTCGAGGTGGGCGGCGACTGGTACGACGTCGTGTCGCTGCCCGACGGGCGCGTCGGCATCGTCGTCGGGGACTGCGTCGGCCGCGGACTCGAGGCCGCCGCGGTCATGGGCCAGCTCCGCAGCGCCTGCCGGGCACTGCTCCTGCGGAACCCGGACCCGGCGCAGGTCCTCATGGCGCTCGACCAGTTCGCCGTCGGCGTTCCCGGCGCGCTGTGCACCACGGTGTTCTGCGGTGTGCTCGACCACAGCACCGGAATCCTGACCTATTCCAGCGCGGGCCATCCTCCCGGTGTCCTCACCCACCCCGACGGCACCACGATCCTGCTGGAGGAGGGTCGCTCCACCCCCCTCGCCATCGCCCCGGGGAAGGACCGTCCGACCGGCACGTGCACCGTGCCAGCCCGTGCCACGCTGCTGCTCTACACGGACGGCCTGGTCGAACGCCGTCGTGTACCCCTCGTCCAGGGCATCGC
Organism: Streptomyces sp. NPDC014861; assembly: GCF_043081625.1. Taxonomy (NCBI): domain Bacteria; kingdom Bacillati; phylum Actinomycetota; class Actinomycetes; order Kitasatosporales; family Streptomycetaceae; genus Streptomyces; species Streptomyces sp. NPDC014861. The sequence continues at coordinate 418,466 of NZ_JBIBWV010000003.1, read as the reverse complement.
CGCGGCGGGCCGCGCCCTGCGGGACGGCCGCGACACGAGCCTCGACGTCCTGGCCGGCGACATCATGGCCCGGCTGGCCCCCGCGGACGGTTACGACGACGACGTCGCCCTCCTGCTCCACCGCCTCCCCGCGCCCCTCGACGTGACGTTCCCCGCGGAATCGGGACAGCTCGCGACGGTGCGGCAGGACCTCCGCGGCTGGCTCGACCGGTGCGACCTGCCTTCGCGGACGGTCCAGAACGCTCTTGTCGCGGCCGGGGAGGCGTGCGCCAACGCGATCGAGCACGGCCACCGCGACTCCCCCGGCGGCGCCGTGCGCCTGCGCGCCGAGGCCCTCGGCAGCGAACTGCGGCTCAGTGTCGCGGACACGGGCCGCTGGAAGCGGCCCGATCCCGGGTCCCATCCCCACCGCGGCCGCGGAGTGACCCTCATGCGCGCCCTGATGCGACAGGTCACCATCACCCCCGGCCCGGCCGGCACCACCGTCGACATGTGTACGAGGATCGCCCCATGACCACGACTCCGCTCACCCTCACCCCCGGCCGCCGGGCGGACGGCACCCCGGTCCTGAGAGCGGTCGGCGAGATCGACATGAGCAACGCCGACGCCCTCGCCTCCGCCCTCGACGACCTGCCGGGCCCGCTCGTCGTCGACCTCACCGAGGTGGAGTACCTCGACAGCGCCGCCCTGAGCGTGCTGTTCACCCACTCCCACCGTGTCGAACTCGTCGCGCCCCCGCTGCTCACTCCCGTCCTGACGATCTCCGGCCTCGCCGAGCTCACCACGGTCCACGAGACCGACGTCTGACTCCCGGGGCCGCACAGGACCGGGGAGCCTTCGGGGCGGCGGGGCGACGGGGCGACGGGGACGGGCCGGCCGATGTAAAAGGCGGGTGGGGATCCTGGACAGTGGAATCGACAGGTCCTGTGCGGGGACCTCGTGATCGAGGTGTTCTCCGCGATCGTCTCGCCCCGCCATGTCAGGTCGGTCGCGGCAACGCCGCCGACAGGCCGAGATCGGCCGCCGGCTCGGCCTCTCCCAGATGCACGTCTCCCGCCTGCTCACCCGCATCCTCACCACCCTGCACGCCGGGCTGCTCGCCGATCCGGAGGTGGAAGACGCACCCGGCGACCCAGGACGGTGATCGAGGCCGTCTTCGGACGGGCGCGGGCCTCTCAGGTCTCGGGGGGCGTCGCGGTGTGGTCCGGATGGTGGTGGGTGCGGCGATCCGTCTTGAAGAGGGCCTCCAGGAGGTGGTCGCGGCCGTCGGCCAGCTCGTCGACGATGTACTGCTCCATCGCGGCGAAGGGCCGGTAGTAGGTGGCGTTGTACGCCTCGATGATCTGGAACGTCCAATGGCCCGGGATCACGTTGCGCCCCACGAGCTCGCGCTCCACCCTCGCCGCCTGCTCCTCGTGCCCGGCCTCCCTCAGGAGCCGGACGGCGTCGCCGAGCTCGAAGTCGGCGGTCCCGGTCAGCTGATGGAAGCCGTAGAGGTGGCCGCGGGCCCGCTCCGTGGTCTCCAGCGCTTTCGAGAGGGCGCCCAGCGCGCGCACCGTCTTCTCATCGACCTCGTCGGGCACCTGATGCGCCCGGTCCATGTCTTGAGTGTCGTCCATGGGGGCTCCCGGGAAGATCAGGATGAGGGCGGGTAGGGGGCGGCCTTGAGGCGACGGGCCAGGTGAGCGGTGTTGGCCGCGAGAGTGGCCGTGGTGGCGGCGGTCTTCTCCGGGGTGGTGTCGAGGTCCTGGTAGTCGGTGCCCTGCATGGCCTCGCCGACCCAGTAGGTGACGGCGTTCGGCGCGAGAGTGAACCCGACGTCGTTGAGCCCCTGGAACAGGTCGGCGCCGACCTTGTGGGCGCCGTCCTCGTTGCCGACGACGCAGACGGCCGCGACTTTGCCGTAGGTGAGCATGCGGCCCTCGTCGTCGGTCTCGGACAGCTCCGCGTCCAGGCGTTCCAGCACGCGCTGGGCGACGCTGGAGGGGTGCCCGAGCCAGATCGGCGTGGACAGGACCAGGATGTCCGCGTCGAGGATCTCCGCACGGATCCGCGGCCAGGCGTCGCCGCCGCCCATGTCCGTCTCCACGCCCGGCTTCACGTCGTGGTCCACGATCCGGAAGATCTGACCGGTCACTCCGTGGTCGCCGAGCGCCTCCAGGGTCTGCTCGGCCAGCAGTTGGGAGCTGGAGCGCGCGGGGGAAGGAGACAGCGTGCACACGAGTGCCACGGCGCGCAGCGTGGAGGATTCCGTAGGGGTCATGGCACACGTCTTCCCGCTCCTCCCGAGCCATGCCCCGTGTCACGGCACTCTTCGACCGGACGAGGCCCGCAGCCCGGCATCCGGGCGCATCGGCGTGCCCCCTGCCGACACACCGGATCAGCAGTGTCACTCCGAGTAAGTTTGATAATGGCATCCATTTCCATATAGCGTCCCGGTGTCACCCCGAACCGAGGAGTTCCACCATGGCCGTCCCCAAGCGGAAGATGTCCCGCAGCAACACCCGCCACCGCCGCGCCCGGTGGAAGGCGACCACGCCCCAGCTCGTGCCGGTCACCGTCGACGGCGTCGTGCACCAGGTCCCCCAGCGTCTCGTCAAGGCGTACGAGCGCGGCCTGATCCACCCCGAGGGCTGAGGACGTGCCCCCGTACGCGCCTCTGCCGGTCACCGTCCTCTCCGGCTTCCTCGGAGCGGGCAAGACCACGCTGCTCAACCATGTCCTCGGCAACCGCCAAGGGCTGCGGGTCGCGGTCATCGTCAACGACATGAGTGAAGTCAACATCGACGCCGCCCTCGTGCGCGGCGGCGAGGCGGCCCTCTCCCGCACCGAGGAGCGCCTGGTCGAGATGACCAACGGGTGCATCTGCTGCACCCTGCGCGACGACCTCCTGGAAGAGGTCGACCGCCTCGCCCGCGAGGACCGGTTCGACCACCTGCTCATCGAGTCCAGCGGCATCTCCGAACCCCTGCCGGTCGCGGCGACGTTCTCCTTCCCCAGGGACGACGGGGCCACCCTCGGGGACCTCGCCCGCCTCGACACGATGGTGACGGTCGTGGACGCCGCGAACTTCCTGCCCGAGCTCGACGGCGGCGACGAACTCACCGCGCGCGGCCTGGCCCCGTACGAGGACGACGAGCGCACCGTGAGCGACCTCCTCGTGGACCAGGTCGAGTTCGCGGACGTCATCGTCCTCAACAAGCTCGACCTGGTCGACCCGGACGAGGCGCGCCGGCTGCGTGCCGCGCTCGCGCGGCTCAACCCGGAGGCGCGGATCGTCCCCGCCGTACGCGGACGGGTCCCCCTGGAGCACGTCCTCGGCACCGGCCTGTTCGACGTCGAGAAGGCGCAGCAGGCCCCCGGCTGGGTGAAGGAGCTCAACGGCGACCACGTGCCCGAGACCGAGGAGTACGGCATCTCCTCGCTCGTCTTCCGCTCCGAGCTGCCCTTCCACCCCGGACGGCTGTGGGACTTCGTCACCCGGGACCTCGACGGCGGCTCGTACGGACGCGTCCTGCGCTCCAAGGGCTTCTTCCGGCTCGCGAGCAGGCCCCGGGTGATCGGCCTGTGGTCGCAGGCCGGCGCCGTCGCGCGCTTCGAGCCCTCAGGCGTGCACGACCGGGACAGCACGCAGGGCCAGGAACTGGTCCTCATCGGCACCGGCCTGCGCGCCGACGCCCTCCGCGCGGCACTCGACGCCTGCCTGCTCGCGCCGGGCGAGCCGGTTCCCGCCGACGACGACTTCCCCGCCTGGGAGACGTACGGCGTCGAGGACACCTGCGCGCACGAGCAGGCGGCCTGACGCACCGGGCACACACGCTCCGGGCCGGACGGTGGTCGCAGCCACGGCACCGTCCGGCCCGGCCGGTCCCTCCGGCGGGCACCCGCATGCGGCGGTCCCGCACGGACACCGGGGCTCCGGGCCGCCGCTCCGACGCCGGTGGACGGCCGGACGGCCGCCCCTCGGACGGGTGGGCTCCGGTCCGGCGGCGGGGCAGGCGCGGCGGGCGGGGAATCCAAGCCCGGGACGGGGGTACGCGACCCCCACCACCGACGGAAGGCGGACACCGTGGACCGCGACGGAACGGCCGGCCGCGACGACGGTCGCGGCGAGGGACGCGACGGGCCGGAGAAGTCCACGTCGTCCGTGACCCTCCAGGTCAACGAGGCCGTCCACGACCTCCGGCTGGACAACCGCACCACCCTCCTCGACGCCCTGCGCGAGCACCTGGACCTGACCGGAGCCAAGAAGGGGTGCGACCACGGGCAGTGCGGTGCCTGCACCGTCCTGGTCGGGGGGCGCCGCGTGAACAGCTGCCTGCTCCTCGCGGTCGCCTGCGACGAGCCCGTCACCACCGTCGAGGGCCTCGCACGGGACGGCCGGCTCCATCCGCTCCAGGAGGCCTTCGTCGCCCGCGACGCCCTCCAGTGCGGCTACTGCACCCCCGGGCAGATCTGCTCCGCCGTCGCCCTCCTCGACGAGGCGGCCGCCGGGCACCCCTCCCATGTGACGCCACCGCGCGCCGCAGGCGCCGAAGGCGCCGCGGATCTCACCCGCGACGAGATCCGCGAGCGCATGAGCGGCAACCTCTGCCGCTGCGGCGCCTATCCCCGCATCGTCGACGCCGTCGCCGACGCGCACCGGGAGAGCGTCCGGTGAAGCCCTTCGAGCACGTGCGCGCCGAGCGCACCGAGCAGGCCCTCGCCGCCCACGCCCGCCACCCCCGCGCCCAGTACCTCGCGGGCGGGACCAATCTCGTCGACCTGATGAAGCTCGGCGTGGCCGACCCTCCGCTCCTCGTGGACATCGGCCGGCTGCCGCTGGACATCGTCGCCGAGACGTCCGACGGGGGCCTCGGCATCGGCGCCACCGTCCGCAACAGCGACCTGGCGGCCCACCCGCTCGTCCGCGCCCGCTACCCCGCCCTGTCGCAGGCCCTCCTCTCCGGGGCCTCCCCCCAGCTCCGCAACGCCGCCACCACCGGCGGCAACCTCCTCCAGCGCACCCGCTGCCCGTACTTCCAGGACGTCTCCCACCCGTGCAACAAGCGGGAACCCGGCACCGGCTGCCCCGCGCGGGAAGGCGTCCACCGCGATCTCGCCGTACTCGGCCATTCGGCGCACTGCGTCGCCACCCACCCGTCGGACATGGCCGTCGCCCTGGCCGCCCTCGACGCCCGGGTGCGCCTGCTCGGCCCCGACGGCGCGCGCGAGGTCCCGCTCACCGACTTCCACCGGCTGCCGGGCGACCGGCCGGAACAGGACACCGTCCTGCTCCCCGGAGAACTCGTCACCGAGGTCGTCCTCCCTCCGGCCGCGGGAACCAGCGCCTACCGGAAGGCCCGCGACCGCGCCTCGTACGCCTTCGCCCTCGCTTCCGTCGGCGCCGTCCTCGACGTCGCCGACGGCCGCGTCCGGCACGTGGCCCTCGCCTTCGGCGGACTCGCCCACCGGCCCTGGCGTGCCCGCGCCGCCGAGGAGGTCCTGCGGGGAGCGCCCGCCGACGAGGAGACCTTCGGCCGTGCCGTCGACGCCGAACTGGCGGCAGCCCGGCCGCTGCGCGACAACGGCTTCAAGGTGCCGCTCGCCCGAGGCCTCGCCGTCCGCGTGCTCACCGACCTCGCCGCCGCCAGCTGAGGAGCCACCCCGCATGTGCCCCCCGCCGACACCCTCCGCACCGGCCTCAGGCGCCGACACCGAACGCCGCGACGCCCGGCACAAGGTCACCGGAACCGCCCGCTACGCCGCCGAGCACACCCCTCCCGGCTGTCTGCACGCCGCGCCCGTACCCGCCACCGTCGCCCGGGGCCGGATCACCGCCGTGCACGCCGACGAGATCCTGCGCCGGCCCGGCGTCCACGCCGTCCTCAGCCACGAGAACGCCCCTCGGCTCGGCGAGACCGACGACCCGACCCTGGCCGTGCTCCAGAACGACCGCGTCCCCCACCGCGGGTGGTACGTCGCCCTCGTCGTCGCCGACACCCCGGAGAACGCCCGCGAGGCCGCCGACGCCCTGCGCGTGGAGTACGCCCCCGAGGAACACGACGCCGGACCGGCCGACGGCCATCCCCGCCTCTACACCCCGGAGGAGGCGAACGGCGGCCACCCCGCCGTCCGCGAGAGGGGCGACTTCGACGACGCCTTCGCCGCCTCGGCCGTCCGCGTCGACGCCACGTACACCCTGACCGCCCTGCACAACCACCCCATGGAACCGCACGCCTCCACAGCCTGGTGGACCGACGGCGACCTGACCGTCCATGACTCGAACCAGGGGTCCACGACCGTACGGAAGGTCCTCTCCCGGCTGTTCGCCGTGCCCCGGGAGCGGGTCACGGTCAGTGCCGCCCACGTCGGCGGCGGGTTCGGCTCCAAGGGCACCCCGCGCCCCCAGGTCGTCCTCGCGGTCATGGCGGCGCGGTACACCGGACGCCCCGTCAAGCTCTCGCTCCCCCGCCGCCACCTGCCCGCCGTCGTCGGCCACCGCGCCCCCACCGTCCAGCGCGTCCGCATCGGCGCGGACACCCACGGCGTGATCCGCGCACTCGCCCACGACGTCACCACACAGACCTCCACCGTCAAGGAGTTCGTGGAGCAGGCCGCCGTCCCCGCCCGCGTCATGTACACCTCGCCGCACAGCCGCACGACCCACCGTGTGGTGGCCCTCGACGTCCCCACGCCCTCGTGGATGCGCGCCCCCGGCGAGGCGTCCGGCATGTACGCCCTCGAAGCCGCCATGGACGAGCTCGCCGCCGCCACCGGCCTCGACCCCGTCGAACTCCGCCTGCGCAACGAACCGGACCGGGAACCCGACAGCGGCCGGCCGTTCAGCAGCAGGAACCTCGCCGGCTGTCTCCGCGAGGGCGCCCGGCTCTTCGGTTGGGAGGGCCGCGACCCCCGGCCGGGCGTGCGCCGCTCCGGCGACCTCCTCTCGGGCACGGGCGTGGCCTCGGCGACCTACCCGTACCTCGTCGGCCCGTCGACGGCGACCGTCCACGCCGCACCCGACGGCACGCACACCGTGCGGCTCGACGCCACGGACATCGGCACCGGGGCGCGCACCGTCCTCGCACAGATCGCCGCCGACGCGCTCGGCACCCCGGTGGACTCGGTCCGGGTGGAACTCGGCAGCAGTGCCCTGCCCGACGCCCCGCTGGCGGGCGGCTCCTCGGGCACGTCGTCCTGGGGCTGGGCCGTCCACCAGGCCTGCACCGACCTCGCCGAACGGCTGCGCACCCGCTCCGGCCCGCTGCCGCCCGAGGGCCTGACCGCGCGGGCCGACACCGCGGACGAGGCGGGGAAGGAGTCCTCGTACGCCCGGCACGCCTTCGGTGCCCACTTCGCGGAGGTCGAGGTGGACGCGGTGACCGGCGAGGTGCGGGTGCGCCGGCTGCTCGGCGTCTTCGCCGCCGGCCGGATCCTCAACCCGCGGACCGCCCGCTCCCAGTTCGTCGGGGGCATGACCATGGGCATCGGCATGGCGCTGACCGAGGGCAGCACCCTCGACCTTCGGTCCGGGGAGTTCGTGGAGCGGGACCTGGCCTCGTACCACGTCCCCGTCAACGCCGACGTACCGTCCGTGGAGGCGCACTGGCTCGACGAGGAGGATCCCCACCTCAATCCCATGGGCAGCAAGGGGATCGGGGAGATCGGCATCGTCGGCACGGCGGCCGCCGTGGCGAACGCCGTGCACCACGCCGTGGGCGTGCGCCTGCGCGACCTGCCCCTGACACCGGACCGCCTGCTGCCGCACCTGCACGGGCTGCGGGGCCGGCGGCGCTGACCGGGTGACGAGGAGCACGGGGACCGGCCACCGCGCGTTCGACCGCGCCGTCGGCGCCGTGTCGATGCTGTCCGGCTTCTCCCCGGCGGGTCAGTCCGGCGGCGTCGTGGCCAGGGCCAGCAGGAGGGCCTTCACCTCCGTGGCCGCGAGGCGGCCGGGCAGGGCGCCCGGCGCCGAGCACAGGACGAGCGGGCCTTCGTCGTCGGCGGCGGGGAGGCGGCCGTGGCTGCCGCGGACGGGGGCGGGATCGAGGGGGACCACGGCGAGGCGGTAGCGCATTCCGAGCTTCTTGCGGGCGAGCGCGGTCGCCGCCTTGACGCGCACGTAGGGGTTCTCGGGGTCCATGAAGAGTTCGGCGGGGTCGTAGCCGGGCTTGCGGTGGATGTCGACCAGCTGCGCGAAGTCGGGAGCCCTGGCGTCGTCGAGCCAGTAGTAGTACGTGAACCACGCGTCCGGCTCGGCGACGGCGACGAGCTCGCCGGAGCGCGGGTGGTCGAGGCCGTGCTCCTTCTTGCCGTCGCTGTCGAGGAGCCGGTCGACCCCGGGCAGGTCGGCGAGGGCTTCGCGCGCGGCCGGGACGTCCTCGGGCCTGCGGACGTACACGTGGGCGAGCTGGTGGTCGGCGACCGCGAAGGCGCGGGAGGCGGCCGGGTCGAGGTACTCCATGCCGGCCTGGGTGTGGACCTCCAGGAGTCCGGCGCGCCGCAGGGCGCGGTTGATGTCGACGGGACGGCGCACACGGGTGATGCCGTACTCGGACAGCGCCACGACCGTGCGCCCTTCGCGCCGGGCGTCCTCCAGCAGCGGGCCGATGACCGTGTCGAGTTCGGCGGCGGCCCGGTGCGCGCGCGGGTCGTCGGGGCCGTAGCGCTGGAGGTCGTAGTCGAGGTGGGGCAGGTAGCACAGGGTGAGGTCGGGGCGGCGGGTCCGCATGACGTGCCGGGTGGCGTCGGCGATCCAGCGGCTGGAGACGATGTCGGCGCCGGGGCCCCAGAAGCGGAACAGCGGGAAGGTGCCCAGCAGCGCGGTGAGTTCGTCGTGGAGCGCGGCCGGACGGGTGTAGCAGTCGGGTTCCTTGCGTCCGTCGGCGTGGTACACGGGGCGGGGGGTGACGGTGAGGTCGGTGTCCGCGCCCATCGCGTACCACCAGCAGATGTTGGCGACGGTGTAGTCGGGCCAGGTGCGGCGGGCGGCGTCCCAGACGCGGTCGCCGCCCACGAGGGCGTGGTGCTGGCGCCAGAGCAGGACCTCGCCGAGTTCGCGGAAGTACCAGCCGTTGGCGACGACGCCGTGCTCCGAGGGGAGGGCGCCGGTCAGGAAGGTGGTCTGGACGGTGCACGTGACGGCCGGCAGGACGGTGGTCAGCGGGGCGTGCGAGCCCGACGCGGCCAGGGCCCGCAGGTTCGGCATGTGGGCGAGGAGCCGGGGAGTGAGGCCGACGACGTCCAGGACGAGGAGCGGCGTGGGGCGGGCGGTCGGCGCGGCGGTGGGAGTGGTCATGGGAGCTCCTTGAGGCCGAGGTCGGTCAGGAGGGAGCGGGCCAGGTCGAGTTCGGCGGCGATGCCGTCGTGGAGCCGGGCCCGCGTGCGCGGCCGCAGTGCCGGAGGCAGGGCCTGCCAGGTGTACGTCTCGACCTCCAGGTGGCGGGTGCGGGGGACGGAACCGCCGACGAGCAGCCCGAGGGTCTCCCTCAGGACCGGCATCGTGGAGGTCAGCGGCGGGGCGGGACGTGCGTGCAGGGGGACGTGGAAGTGGGAGCGCCAGGGGGTCGTGCCGGGGAGGGCGGCTCCGGTGAGGGCTTCGTCGAGGTCGTCGGTGCCGCGTCGGCCCTCGGGGGTGAGGGCGCGGGTCTGGTGGAGGAAGCGGGGTTCGACGTACGCCGCGAGCGCCTCGCGCACGGCGGGGAGGTGCGGGTGCTCGGCGTGGAGGGCGGCGGAGAGCTGGGCCTTGGGGACGGGGACGCCCGCCGCGTGGAGGGCGGCGAGCGCGGCGGGCGGGTCCTCGAACGAGGTGGCGAGGTGGCAGGTGTCGACGCAGACGCCGATGCGGTGCGGTGCCCCGACGGCGGTGAGGGGGGCGATGGCGTCGGTGGTCGTCTCCACGACGCAGCCGGGTTCGGGTTCGAGCGCGACGCGGAGGGACCGGCCGGTCAGTTCCTCCAGCGCGTCGAGACGCTCCGCGAGGGTGGTGAGGGCCGCGCGGCAGGCTTCGGCCCGGGCGGGCCCGAAACCCGTGCGCCAGCCGAGGGGCAGGGTGGAGATCGTGCCCTCGGTGACGTCGTCGGGCAGGAGGGCCGCGAGGAGGCGGGCGAGATCGGTGGTGTGGGCCAGTCTGGCGGGATGGGCCCAGTCCGGTCGGTACACGCGGTACTTGACCTCCTCCCCGCCGAAGCCCTCGTACGGGAAGCCGTTGAGTGTGACGACCTCCAGGCCGCGCCGCTCCAGCTCGGCCCGCAGGCCCCGCAGGGCACCGGGGTCGTCGACGAGGGCGCGGGCCGCCGGCCTGGCGAGCCACAGGCCGATGCCGAGCCGGTCGCGGCCGAGTCTGCGGCGGACGGGTTCGCAGTGATCGCGGAGCTGGGCGAGGACGCCGTCGAGGGTCTCGGCCGGATGGACGTTGGTGCAGTAGGCGAGGTGGACGACGGAGCCGTCGGCATGGCGGAAGCGCATCTCGGTACCGCCTCCTCATTCCCCGCCGCGCAGCACGGAGTTGCCCTCGTGGGTGCCTAGGGCCGGTGGCACGTCGAGGGCGAGGCGGCCGCTGATCCCGTAGAAGGCGACGGGGTTGCGCCACAGGACCAGGTCCACGTCGTCCTCGCCGAAGCCCGCGGCGAGCATCGCGTCGGCGACGGCGCGGGTCTTGAGCGGATCGCTCCTCCCCCAGTCCGCCGCCGAGTTGACGAGCACCTTCTCCGGCCCGTGGGCGCGCAGGACCGCGACCATCCGGTCCTCGTCCATCTTGGTGTCCGGGTAGACGGAGAAGCCCAGCCAGCAGCCGCTCTCCTTCGCCTCCCCCACCGTCGTCTCGTTGAGGTGGTCGAGCAGCACGTGGTCGGGTGCCAGCGCGGACTCCCGCACGACGTCGAGCGTGCGGCGCAGCCCCGCGAGCTTGTCGCGGTGCGGGGTGTGGACGAGGGCGGGCAGCCCGTGGTCGGCGGCCATCTGGAGCTGGGCGGCGAGGGCGGTGTCCTCGGCGGGGGTCATCGAGTCGTAGCCGATCTCGCCGACCGCGACGACGGAGTCCTTGACGAGGTAGCGGGGCAGGACGTCGAGGACGGGGACGCAGCGGGGGTCGTTGGCCTCCTTGGGGTTGAGCGCGAGGGCGCAGTGGTGCGCGATGCCGTACTGGGCGGCCCGGTACGGCTCCCAGCCGAGGAGCGCGTCGAAGTAGTCGAGGAAGCTCGCCGGGGAGGTGCGCGGCTGGCCGAGCCAGAAGGCGGGCTCGACCAGGGCGCGCACCCCGGCGGCGTACATGGCCTCGTAGTCGTCGGTGGTGCGGGAGGTCATGTGGATGTGCGGGTCGAAGAGACGCATCAGCACTCCTCCGCGGGTCGGCGGGGGCCTTGGGCGGCCAGGGCGAGCACGTGGTACAGGTCGTCGGGGACGGGGCGGCCGGCGGCGGTGCGCTCGGCGGCGTGGTCGGCGAGCATGCGCGCCAGGTCGGCGTCGCCGCGGGCGCGCCGGGGCAGGTCGGCGACGGCGCTGACGGGGACCTCGGTGAAGAGGCACTTGAGGACGGCGTGCCGCCACGCGTGCTGGTCGAGGTGGGCTGCCGCGTAGGGGCCGACGGCGGCGGCGACGAGCCGTGCGTCGTGGGTGCGCAGGGCGTCCTCGACGAGGGGCAGGGCGTGGGGGCCGGTGAGGAGGTGCGGCAGGGCGTGGAGCACGGCGCGGCGTTCGGCGGCGCTGCCGTGGTGGTAGAGGCGCGCGAGGTCCTCCGGTGCGGGGCGGACCGCCGCGAGGAGGGCGGTGCGGACGGCGTCGGCGTGCTCGGCTCCGCAGGAACGTCCGGCGGCGGCGAACCGCAGTTCCCAGGCGGGGGTGGTTCCCGGAGGGTCGGTCGAGGACGGGCCGCCGGTCCGTTCCGCCTCGGCCAAGGCGTCGTCGAGCCAGGCCCGGGGCCCTGGAGGGAGCGGCGTGCGCAGGTGGCGGAGGGTGTCCTGGGGCGGGGTCGCGTTCACGCGGTCAGCGGTCCTTTCGGCTGCACGGCGCGGAGGAAGGACAGGGAGGAGCGGGCGAGTTCCGGGCCGGCGTGGGAGTGGCGCGGCAGCTCGACGACGGTGAGCCCTTGGTATCCGGTGGACGCGAGGGCGTCGAGGACCGGAGGAAAGTCGATCTCGCCGTCGCCGAACGGAAGGTGCTCGTGGACGCCGCGCCGCATGTCCTCGATCTGGACGTGGCGCAGCCAGGGGCCCGCTGCCCGGACGCAGTCGGCGACCGGTGCGGGTTCCAGGCATCGGCAGTGGCCGATGTCGAGCGTGAGGCCGAGGGCGGCGGGGCTTCCGGTGAGGGCGCGCAGGTGGTGGAAGTCGGCGAGGGTGGCGAGGAGATGGCCGGGTTCGGGTTCGATCGCGAGCGGTACGCCCGCTGCGTCGGCCGCCTCGACCACCGGGGTGAGGGTGGTGGCGAGACGCGCCCAGGCGGTGTCCGGGTCGGTACCCGGTGGGGCGGGCCCGCTGAAGCAGTGCACGGCGTGGGCGTCGAGGTCGGCGGCGGTCCGCACGGCGGTGAGGAGCAGCCGCACACGCGCCGCGCGGGCCTCCGGGTCGGGGTCCAGCAGGGAGGGGCCGTGCTTGCGGCGCGGATCGAGGACGTAGCGGGCGCCGGTCTCGACGGTGACGGTGAGGCCGAGGGCGCCCAGTCGGCGCGCGACACGGGCGGTGCGGGCGGCCAGGTCGGGGGCGAGGGGGTCGAGGTGCATGTGGTCGAGGGTGAGGCCGACGCCGTCGTAGCCGAGGTCGGCGAGGAGGGCGAGGGCGTCGTCGAGGCGGAGGTCGGTCAGCCCGTTGGTGCCGTACCCGTATCGGAGGGCGGAGGACGCGGTGGAGGAGCGGGCTTCGGTCATGTGGGGATCGGTCGAGTGGGGATAGGTCGAGTGGGAATCGGTTGAGTGGGGCCCGGTCATGTGGGGTTCGGCCACGCGGGGCTCGGTCATGCGGCGCTCGGTCATGTGGGGCTGACCTTTCGCGCGAGGCGGCGGGCGACCGGCGCGAGGCCCAGCAGCGCCGCGCCCGCGACCGGCGATCCGGAGCGGGCGGCCAGGACGGCCTGGAGGGGGATCATGGCCCGGATGCCGCCGCCGACCGCGCGCCGGGTGAGGGACGGGGAGGGGTTCAGGACGGCGTGGAGGAGGGGGCCGGCGGCGGTACGGAGGTAGGCGCCGGCCATGAGCACCGCGACCCGGTCCGACGCGACGCGGCGGTGGCGGGCCGGAGAGGGGCCGGCACCGGGGGCGGTCGGCCCGGCGTCCGGCCGGGGTGTCGCGCGGCGGGGTCCTCGCGCGGGGCCGGACCGGTCGCGGCGGTCGGTACGCCCACGGGTGCGGCGTACCTCGCCCGGCGGGTACGGCCCGGCACCGGCGGTGAGGAGACCGAGCAGCACCGCCGTGACGAGGGCCCCCGCCGGAGCCGCCGTGGAGCCGCCGTCGGCCTCGTGCCGGGAGACGGCGGTGACGGCGTAGGTGTGCGCGGCCAGGGCCGCGGCGGACGGCGCGGCGGCGGCCAGCACGTCGATCCCGGCCCGACCGGCCGGCCCGGCGCGCCCGCCGCTCGCCGTCGCGGCGGTTCGCGGCGGGTTCGGCACCGCGGGTCGGGTGTCCCGCGTCCGCCCAGGGGCGGCGGTCGCGAGGGCGCCGAGGAGGACGTCGAGCCCCCGGGCGGCGGCCATCGCCGCCGGGCCCGCGGCCGTGTGCTTGAGCCGGAGGTCGTAGGCCCACACGGTCGCGGCCAGCGCCGAGGCGACGGCCAGCGCCGGCCGTCCCGCCCGGGACGCGAGCGCCAGGCCCGTGGCGGTGAGGGCGCCGGCCGCGCCGAGGGCGGCGGCCGGGGCGACGCGGCCCGACGGCAGGGGCCGCCGCGGGCGTTCGACGGCGTCGACGTGGCGGTCCGCCCAGTCGTTGAGCGCCATGCCCGCCTCGTACAGGCAGACGGAGGCACCTACGGCCCACGCGGTCCCGCGGCCGGGTCGCAGTCCGGCGGCCGCCGCGCCCGCGAGGGCGTCGCCGGGGACGCTGGGCAGCGCCGACACCCGCAGCAGTTCTCCCCACGCCCGTGCCGTCCCCGGGCGCGGCCCCGGCGCGCCGGTCATCGGGCCCCGTCCCGGAGCCGGCCCGCGAAGGCGACGAGGGCGTCGAACTGCGCGGCCAGGGCGGCGGGGCCGCCGTCCGGGTCCTTGAAGTAGAAGCCGAGTTCGGGACGGGGTCCGGTGAGACCGACCTCGTGGGCGCGGGCGGCGAACCGGGCCAGGTCCAGGACGAGGGGGGCGGCGAGGGCCGAGTCGCAGCCCTGCCAGATGGTCTGGAGGATCATGCGGGAGCCGAGGAACCCGTCGAAGGCGATGTGGTCCCAGGCGGTCTTCCACTCACCGAGGGCGGGGACGTCGTCGATGTGGACGGTGCCCTCGACACCGGGGCCGAGGATGTCGGCGAGCACGCGCTCCTTGCCCGCGTTCTTCGCCGCGGCGGCGGCCGGGTCGGCGAGTGTGGCGCCGTCCCCGCCGCCCAGCAGATTGGTGCCGGACCAGGCGCGCACGGCCAGCGCCCGCTGCACGAGCATCGGGGCGAGGACGGACCGCAGCAGCGTCTGGCCGGTCTTGCCGTCGCGGCCCGCGTACGGGACGGCGCTCGCCGCGACGGCCTCGGCGAGGGCGGGGGCGAACAGGCCGGTGGAGGGGGTGAAGTTGACGTAGGGGCAGTCGGCTCGGAGCGCGGCGGCGGCGTAGAGCGCGCTCGCCGGGAGGCGGGGGGCGTCCGGCTCGGGGAGCGGCTCCGTGGAGGCGACGTGGACGACGACGACCCGCGCGAGGGCGTGGCGGGTGCGGAAGCCGGCGAGGTCGCCGGTGAAGCGGGTGATCAGTTCCTCGTCGGTCCTGCGGTCGCCGGGCAGCGGCCCGCCGGGCCGTATCTCCTCGTCGGCCGCTGCCAGTTCGGTGTGCACGGCGCGGGCGAGTCCGGAGGGCAGGACCCTGTCCGACGTGAGGTCCTCGGCGCGCTTCGGCAACGGGCAGTCGGAGGTGTCGTGGCCGCCGAAGACGAGGGTGTCGAGGCCGGGGAGTCCGGCGTCGGTGAACGGCGGCGTCTCGGTGACCATGCCGGTCGGAGGATGGAGTCCGGCGGTGACGGCGGCGCAGCCGGCGACGGCCGTGGTCGCCACCGAGCCACGAGCTCCGACGAACCAGACTCCGGTGCGTCCGGTCCGGTCGTCGGCCGGCGTTCGCTGAGCGTTCCCGTGGTGCACGCGCTGCCTCCCTGACATGTGGGGTGTCATCGGGGTGGAGACGGCGGGCGGGGGGTACGGCGCCCCCTCGCCCGCCGTCGCTCGTGGGTGGCCCCGCGTGCGCGGTGTCGCGCGGCGGAGCCCGTACGGCGGGGCTACTCGCCCCGTCCCGAGAAGGCCGCGTCGAAGGCGGCGCTCGGCGGGTCGAAGTCGAAGCGCCTGAGGTGGGCGAGGGCCTCCGGCGCGCCGGCGAGCCGGTCCATGCCCGCGTCCTCCCACTCGACGGAGATCGGACCGGCGTAGCCGATGGAGCGGAGCATCCGGAAGACGTCCTCCCAGGGGACGTCGCCGTGGCCGGCGGAGACGAAGTCCCAGCCGCGGCGCGGGTCGCCCCAGGGCAGGTGGGAGCCGAGGCGGCCGTTCCGCCCGTCGAGCCGGGTGCGGGCCTCCTTGCAGTCGACGTGGTAGATCCGGTCGCGGAAGTCGTAGAGGAAGCCGACCGGGTCGAGGTCCTGCCAGACGAAGTGGCTGGGGTCGAAGTTGAGTCCGAAGGCGGGCCGGTTGTCGACGGCGTCCAGGGCTCGCTTCGTGGTCCAGTAGTCGTAGGCGATCTCGCTCGGGTGGACCTCGTGGGCGAAGCGGACGCCCTCCGCGTCGAAGACGTCGAGGATCGGGTTCCAGCGCTCGGCGAAGTCCTCGTAGCCGCGCTCGATCATGCGCTCGGGGACGGGCGGGAACATGGCGACCAGGTGCCAGATCGAGGAGCCGGTGAAGCCGACGACGGTGTCGACGCCGAGGGCGGCGGCGGCGCGGGCGGTGTCCTTCAGCTCGGCCGCCGCGCGCCTGCGCACCCCTTCCGGCTCGCCGTCGCCCCAGATCCGGGGAGGGAGGATGCCCTGGTGGCGTTCGTCGATGGGGTGGTCGCAGACGGCCTGGCCGACGAGGTGGTTGGAGACGGCCCAGCAGCGCAGGCCGTACTTCTCCAGGAGGGCGCGCCGCCCGTCGAGGTAGGCCGGGTCGGCGAGGGCCTTGTCGACCTCGAAGTGGTCTCCCCAGCAGGCGAGTTCGAGCCCGTCGTAGCCGAAGTCGCGCGCCAGTGCGCAGACCTCCTCCAGGGGCAGGTCGGCCCACTGGCCGGTGAACAGGGTGAACGGACGGGCCATGGTGTCTCCTCCTCAGACCTGGGCCTCGGTACGGGCGGGGGCGGCCGTCGCGGGGGGCGGGGGCGCGGTGCGGGGCACGGGTACGGGCGTGTAGACGGCGTTGTGCCCGGCGCTCTCCTCGACGGCCGCGAGGACCCGCTGGACCTGGAGGCCGTCGGCGAAGGACGGCGAGGGCTCCGCCCCCGTGGCGATGGTCATGACCAGATCGCGCGCCTGGTGGGCGAAGGTGTGCTCGTAGCCGAGGACGTGGCCGGGCGGCCACCACGCCTCCAGGTAGGGGTGGTCGGGCTCGGTGACGAGGATGCGGCGGAACCCCGCGGTGGCGGCCGGCTCCTGGTGGTCGTGGTAGAGCAGTTCGTTCAGGCGTTCCAGGTCGAAGGCGAGGGAGCCGAGTTCGCCGCTGATCTCCAGGCGCAGGGCGTTCTTGCGGCCGGGGGCCACGCGGCTCGCCTCGAAGGTCGCCAGGGCCCCGGACGCGAGCCGGCCGGTGAAGACGGCCGCGTCGTCCACGGTGACGGGGCCGCGGCCGGCGCCGCCCGCCCCGCTCAGCCCGGCGGAGACACCCGCGAGCAGGGGACGCTCCCTGACGAAGGTCTCCAGTTGCGCCGAGACCCCGACCAGCGGCTCCCCCGCCAGAAACTGTGCGAGGTCGACGATGTGCGCACCGAGGTCGCCGAGGGCGCCGGAGCCCGCGTGCTGCCGTTCCAGCCGCCAGGTCAGCGGGAAGTCCGGGTCCACGAGCCAATCCTGAAGGTACGTCAGGCGAACGTGGCGGAGGGCGCCGACGCGGCCCTCCGCGACGAGCCGGCGGGCGAGGGCGAGCGCGGGGACGCGCCGGTAGTTGAAGCCGACCATCGCCACCTGGCCGCGACTCCCGGCCCGTTCGGCGGCCTCGGCCATCGCCTCGGCCTCGGCGACGGTGTTGGCGAGCGGCTTCTCGCACAGCACGTGCTTGCCGGCGTCGAGCGCCGCGACGGCGATCTCGGCGTGGCGGTCGCCCGGGGTGCAGATGTCGACGAGGTGGACGTCGTCGCGGGCGATGAGGCGCCGCCAGTCGGTCTCGGCGGCCGCCCAGCCGTGCCGGGCGGCCGCGGCGTGCACGGCGGCGCGGTCCCGGCCGGCGACGGCGGCGAGGGCCGGACGCAGCGGCAGGTCGAAGACGCGTCCGGCGGTGCGCCACCCCTGGGAGTGGGCGGCGCCCATGAACGCGTACCCGATCAGGCCGACGCCGAGTGCCGGCGCGGTCTCGCTGTCCCTCTGTTCCATGGGTCTCCTCTCGCGGTACCGGCCGTGGCGGCCGGTGGAGCTGTCGGCTCCGTGGTGCCCGGTGCGCCGGGGTCCCGGGCGGGCGGCGGAGCGGCCGCCGGGCCCGCCCGGGGCGGCGCGCGGGCGGTCAGTTGAAGCCGGTGGGCAGGTAGTCGCCGACGTTGTCCCTGGTGACGACGGCCGAGTAGAGGGTCACCGACGAGGGGATCTCCAGTTCGGCCATGCCGCCGATGCCCTTGCCCTGTCCGAGGGCGCGGGCCAGGTCGATGGCGGAGGCGGCCATCGTCGGCGGGTAGAGGACGGTGGCCTTGAGGACGCCGTCGTCGGCCTTGATGGCGTCCATGGCCGACTTGGCCCCGGCGCCGCCCACCATGAGGAAGTCCTTGCGGCCGGCCTGGGCGATGGCGCGGAGGGCGCCGACGCCCTGGTCGTCGTCGTGGTTCCACAGGGCGTCGAACTGCAGCTGCGCCTGGAGCAGTTGGGCCATCTTGGCCTGGCCGGACTCGACGGTGAACTCGGCCGCCTGCCGGGCGACCTTGGTGATGTTGGGGTAGTTCTTCAGGGCGTCGTCGAAGCCCTGGGACCGCTGCTTGGTCAGTTCGAGGTTGTCCAGACCGGCGAGCTCGACGACCTTGGCGTTCGGCTTGTCCTTGAGCTGCTCCCCGATGTAGCGGCCGGCGTTGAGGCCCATGCCGTAGTTGTCGCCGCCGATCCAGCAGCGGTAGGCCTGCGGGGAGCCGAAGACGCGGTCCAGGTTGACGACGGGGATGCCGGCGGCCATGGCCTGGAGGCCGACCTGGGTGAGGGCCTTGCCGTCGGCCGGGAGGATGACCAGGACGTCGACCTTCTTGTTGATGAGGGTCTGGATCTGGCCGATCTGCGCGGCAGTGTCGTTGGAGCCCTCGGTGATCTCCAGGGTGACGTCGGCGTACTTCTTCGCGCGGTCCTTGGCGTTCTGGTTGATGGCGTTGAGCCAGCCGTGGTCGGCCTGGGGTCCTGCGAAGCCGATGGTGACGGGCCGGCCGGGCTTGTCGTCCGCGACGGGCGCGTTGCCGGCGGCGCTGGGGGCGGCCTGGTTCTTGGGCTCGTTGCTGGTACAGGCCGTGAGGAGCGCTCCGGCGGAGACGGCGGCGGAGCCGAGGAGCAGTCCTCTGCGGCTGGGGATACGGGACTCGGGCATGGCGGATCGACCTCCGGGAGGGGCGGGGCTGGTGCGGGGGGATGTGAGGAGGGTCAGTCGTCGCGCAGGGTGCGGCGCTGGACGAGGACGGCCGCGACGATGATCGCGCCCTTGGCGATCTGCTGGACGGCGCTCTCCAGGTTGTTCAGGGCGAAGATGTTGGTGATCGTGGTGAAGATGAGGACCCCGAGGACCGAGCCGACGATGGTGCCCCGGCCGCCGCTGAGGAGGGTGCCGCCGATGATCGCGGCGGCGATGGCGTCCAGCTCGTACAGGTTGCCGTTGGTGTTCTGCCCGGAGCCGGCGAGGACGATCAGCATGAAGGCGGCGATGCCGCAGCACAGGCCCGACAGGAGGTAGAGGGAGAGCCGCTGGCGGCGGACGTCGATGCCGGCCAGGCGGGCGGCCTCGGCGTTGCCGCCCACGGCGACCGTGCGCCGCCCGAAGGTGGTGCGGTTGAAGAGGAACCAGCCGGCGACCGTGACGGCGGCGAAGACGAGGACGAGCGGCGGGACGCCGAGGATGTAGGCGTCCTTGACGCCGAGGTCGAGGACGGAGTCGACGGTGACGATCTGGGTCTTGCCGTCGGTGAGCTGGAGGGCGAGGCCGCGGGCGGAGGCGAACATGGCGAGGGTGGCGATGAAGGGGACCATGCCGCCGTACGCCACGAGGACGCCGTTCACGAGTCCGCAGCCGACGCCGACCGCGACCGCGGTGAAGAGGATGCCGGCGAAACCGTACTCCTGGGTGGCGACGGTGGTGGCCCAGACCGAGGCGAGGGCGACGATCGCGCCGACCGACAGGTCGATGCCGCCGCTGGTGATGACGAAGGTCATGCCGACGGTCACGACGCCGATGACCGACGCCTGGGTGAGCACGAGCTGGAGGTTGCTGGTGGCGAGGAACTCGGCGGGCCTGGTGAGGCCCCCGACGGCCACCAGCGCGGCGAGGACGCCGAGGAGGGAGAGGCTGCGGACGTCGAGGCGGAGGACCGGCGGCCGGAGCGCGGGGGTCTTCCCGCCGGGCGCGGCGGGGGCGGGGGGCGCCTCCCGTCCCGCCGGGGTGGCTGAGTGCGTCATGCCGTCGGGCTTCCTTCCATCACGAGGTCGAGTACGCGGTGCTCGTCCAGCTCCCGGGCGTCGGCGGTGTGGACGACACCGCCCTCGCGCAGCACCAGGACGCGGTCGGCGAGGCCGAGGACCTCGGGCACCTCGCTGGAGACGAGGAGCACCGCGAGCCCCTCGTCGGCGAGTCTCCGGATGACGGCGTACAGCTCGGCACGGGCCCCGATGTCGACCCCCCGGGTCGGTTCGTCGAGCAGCAGCACCTTGCAGCCGCGCAGCAGCCAACGGGCGAGGACCGCCTTCTGCTGGTTGCCGCCGGAGAGGGTGCGGACAGGGGCGTCGGGGTCGTCGGGCCGCAGGGAGAGGGCGCGGGTGGCGTCCCGGGCGGCCGCCCGTTCCTTCGCCCGGTCGATCCGGCCGCCGCGCGCGAAGCGGGAGAGGGTCGAGAGGGTGACGTTGCGGGTGACGGACTCCATCGGGAGCAGCGCCTGGGCCTTGCGTTCCTCCGGGGCGAGGCCGATGCCGGCGCGGACGGCGGCGGGCACGCTGCCGGGCCGCAGGGGAACCCCGTCGACCAGCACCCGTCCCGCGGTCGGCCGCCGTGCCCCGTAGACCGTCTCCAGGATCTCGCTGCGGCCCGAGCCGACCAGGCCGGCCAGGCCGACGATCTCCCCCGGGCGCAGCTCCAGGTCGACACCGGCGAACTCCCCGTCGCGCGCCAGCCCTTCGACGCGCAGGACGGGTTCGGCGGTGAGCGGCCGGGCCGTCCGGTCGGGGCGCTCGGGGAAGACGTACTCGACGGCGCGGCCGGTCATCAGGCGGACGACCTCGTCCGTGGAGGTGGACTTGGCGGGGAGCCCGCCGGCGACGGTCCGGCCGTCCTTGATGACGGTGACGCGGTCCCCGATGCGGCGGATCTCCTCCAGGCGGTGCGAGATGTAGACGACGGCGACGCCGTCGGCGGTCAGGTCCTCGACCGTGCGGAAGAGGTTGTCGACCTCCTCCGGGTCGAGGGCGGCGGACGGCTCGTCCATGACGATGAGCCTGACCTCGTGGGAGAGCGCGCGGGCCATGGAGACGATCTGCCGCTGGGCGGCGGAGAGTTCGCCGACGGCACGGGCCGGGTCGATCTCGGCGTGGCCGAGCCGGCGGAGGAGTCCGGCGGTCGCCTCCCGGGCGACCCCGCTCCGGACGACGAAGCCGGCGGAGGTCGGTTCGTGGCCGAGGAAGACGTTCTCGGCCACGGACAGCCCCTCGACCAGGTCGAGTTCCTGGTAGATGGTGGCGATCCCGAGGCGCATCGCGGCGATCGGGGTGGCGGGGGCCACCGGCTCTCCGCGCCAGGTGATCCGCCCTCCGTCGGGCTGGTGGACGCCGGCGAGGACCTTGATCAGGGTGGACTTCCCGGCGCCGTTCTGGCCGAGGACGCAGTGGACCTCTCCGGACCGGACCTCCAGGTCCACGCCGTCGAGGGCACGGACGCCGGGGAACGACTTGGTGATGCCGGACATGCTGAGCAGGGGTGCTTCTGGTGCCATGACGATTCCTCGGCGAGTACGGCCGCGAGCGGGCGGGGCGGAGGGAGCGGGGCGGGGCGTGTACGTGGTGCGCGGGTGGGGCGTGTACGTGGTGCGCTGGGCGTGGGGTGGTGTACGTGGTGCGCGGGGCGTGTCACGCGAGGTGCGGGCAGCGGGACACGGGGAGGGGCATCCGGTCGACCCGTCCACGGATGTGACGGAGCATCACACGAGCCGCCCGGGGGCGGTGCCGCGTGTGGGGACTGCGGGGGTGCGTTGCTGCGGTGGTGCGGGCGTGCGGGACTACGGAAGTGCGTTGCTGCGGATGGTGCGGGACCGTGGTGCGGTGGTGCGCTCGGTGGGGGCGGTCACGGCGCGGATCCCGTTGTCCGGCGGGATCCGCACCAGAGGTTCAGGCCGGGGAGAACAGGTGGTCGCTGATGAGGCGGGCCGCGCCGATCACGCCGGCGGTCGAACCGAGCTCACCGAGGACGATCGGGAGGTTCCTGGTCGCCAGCGGCAGGGAGCGCCGGTAGACCTGGGTGCGCACGCTCGCCAGCAGCGTGTGGCCGAGGCCGGTGACGCCGCCGCCGATCACGACCATCCCGGGGTTGAAGGAGTTGACGAGTCCCGCGATCACCTGGCCGACCCGGCCACCGCCCGCGCGGATGAGGTCGAGGGCGACCTGGTCGCCCGCGGCGGCGGCCGCGGCCACGTCGGCGGAGGTGAGCTTGCCGTGCGTCTCCAGCCGGGCGGACAGCTCGGCCGTACCGCCCGCGCGCGCCGCGTCCTCGGCGTCCCGGGCGAGCGCGGACCCGCTGAAGTGGGCTTCGAGACAACCCTGGTTGCCACAGCCGCAGGCCCGGCCGTCCGGCTCGACCTGGATGTGGCCGATGTCGCCGGCGCTGCCGGTGGTGCCCCGGTGGACCTCGCCGCCGAGCACGATGCCGCAGCCGATGCCCGTA
Organism: Streptomyces sp. NPDC014861; assembly: GCF_043081625.1. Lineage (NCBI taxonomy): Bacteria > Bacillati > Actinomycetota > Actinomycetes > Kitasatosporales > Streptomycetaceae > Streptomyces > Streptomyces sp. NPDC014861. The sequence continues at coordinate 396,099 of NZ_JBIBWV010000003.1, read as the reverse complement.
CCGATCTTGACGTACAGGAAATCGGCGACGGACCGGGCGACACCGGCGTGCTGCTCGCCCATGGCCATCAGGTTGGCGTCGTTGTCGACCATGACGGGGCAGCCGAGGTCCTGGCTGAGGGCCTCACGGACGGGGAATCCGTCCCAGCCGGGCATGATCGGGGGCGCCACGGGGACGCCCTCCGGGAAGCGGACCGGTCCGGGGACCCCGATGCCGGCGCCGTCCAGACCGTCGGCCAGTCCGAGGGACTTGAGCTTGGCGACCATCGACAGCACCTGTTCGAAGACCGCGACAGGGCCCTCGCGCACGTCCATCGAGTGGTTGAGGTGGCCGAGCACTTCCAGTTCGGCGTTGGTGACGGCGACGTCGATCGAGGTCGCGCCGATGTCGACGCCGAGGAAGCGCAGGCCGGGGGTGAGGCGGATGTTGTGCGAGCGGCGCCCGCCGCGCGAGGCGGCGAGTCCGTCCGCCACGACGAGTCCCGTCTCCAGGAGCCGATCCACCTCGACCGCGAGCTTGGAGCGGGAGAGGTCGACCAGATCGCCGAGCTGGGCCCGGGAGTGGGGGCCGCCGTCGCGCAGCAGCCGGAGCAGCCGTGCCTGGTGCGCGTTGCCGGGCCTGGCCGTCATGCGTCGCACGTGGCCTCCTCCCCTGCTGTCTGGCGGTCCCGCGGCGGTCCCGGTGCGGGGATTCGTCCGTGGGGTCCGGCTGCTTTCGTGGGGAACGTAGCAGTCGGTTTTCCGGGACGGAAGAACTTGCGCAGAAGTACGGTCCGACTTTTTCCGGGTTGAGGACAAAGAAGGCGCGCGGCGCGTGAACGAGGTGCCGCCCGGCCGGGGAGGCCGGGCGGCTCCTCACGTCAGGGGAGCGTCCATCTCTGGTTCGCTCCCGTGTGGCAGGTCCACAGGTGGACAGGGGTGCCGTCGTTCCAGACGCCTCCGGAGGCGTCCAGGCACTTGCCGGACCGCGGGTTGCGGACGGTTCCGTCGCTCCGCGCCTCCCATTGCTGCGCGGCCGTGCCGTTGCACGTCCACAGCTGGACCTTGGTGCCGTCCGCGCTGCCGCCGTTCGACACGTCCAGGCACTTGCCCAGCACCTTCGCCGTGCCGTCGCCGGAGACGGTCCACCGCTGGGCGGCCGTGCCGTTGCAGGTCCAGAGCTGGATCTTCGTGCCGTCCGCGGTCTGGGAGTCGTCGACGTCGAGGCACTTGCCGCCGACGCCCTTCACCTCGCCCGTGGCCGCGCCCGCTCCCGGGAGCCGGTTCAGCGTGTACCAGGCCTCGGTGCTCCACAGGGACTCGCCGCTCGCGGAGCTGAAGGGACGCGGCGAGCGGACGTGGACGACCCGGTCGGCCTTCAGGCCCGGGAGCGCGAGGGTGACCGTGCGCCCGTCACCGGACAGGGTCGCGGACCGGACGGTGAGGGTCTCCTCGTCGACCTTCGGCCCGCCGTAGTCGGCGGTCGGCGCGTACCGCCACTGCTTGGCCTTGTAGTGCGCGGCGAGGTCGGCGGCGGTCTCCGCCGACAGCGGCTGGGTGTATTCGAGCGCGAAGCCGCCGGGCACGGCCCGCATGGCGCGGATGTCGAAGGCGTCGGTGCCGTTGGGGGTGAGCTTCTGAAGGCCGTGGGCGAGCTTGCCCTCCTGGCCCCAGTTCCCGCCGGCGCCGAGGCCGCCGGCGTACAGCGCGCCGTCCGGGCCGACGCTGATCCGGGTGACGCCGGCCTCCAGGCCCTGGGTGAGCCGGAAGACCGCGCCCTGGTACTCCCCTCCGATCTTCTCCAGGTAGGCGCGCTGGATTCCGCCGTAGGTGACGTCGCCGAACAGCATCTGGCCCGCGAAGGGTCCCCCGGTCAGCTGGAGCGGGGTGCTGGGCGAGTTGGCGATCTCGTTCTGCGGCAGCCAGAGCACCGGCTTGGTGACGGCCTGGTTGTCGAAGGGGCCGGAGGGGTTGGTGTAGTGGTTGAAGAAGCGGCCTTGCTTGATGTGCACGAGCTTGGACGAGGGGAGCCAGCCGCCCTGGTTGTCGGTGACGAACATGTCGCCGTCGGGGCCCCAGCCGATGCCGTTGGGCGTGCGCAGTCCTCCGGCGACGTAGGAGACCGCGCCCGTCGCCTTGTTCACCTTGATGGTGGTGCCGCGGTTCGGGGCCGGCTGCGGATCGGTGGTCGCCCCGCCGTAGTTGATCGAGACCGACAGGTTCAGGTAGAAGAACCCGTCCTTGTGGAGGAGTCCGAAGCCGAACTCGTGGAAGTTCCCGCCGAAGGGCCAGGTGGCGACCCTGCGGTACTGGTCGGTGACCCCGTCGCCGTCGGTGTCGTTCAGCTCGGTCAGCTCGTGCTTCTGCGACACGTACAGCTTGCCGTCGACGTGTTTGATCCCCATGGGCTCCTTGAGGCCCGAGGCGATCTTCTTGTACGTCACCTTGCCCGGTCCGGTGGCCCCGGTCACGTTCGACAGGAGGTAGACCTCGCCGGCGGTGTTGTTGCTGCCGCCCCAGGTCGTCACGGCCAGGCGTCCGTCGGGGAGCCAGTCCATCGCGGACACCTGGGGTTCGAAGCCGGGCGGCCGCAGGTCGGTGAGGGTGTAGTTCGGGTGGACGCCGGCGAGCGGCAGGCCGTCGCCGGGCGAGTCCGTGCCGGCCTCGCACTCCTTGCGCCCCGGCGCCGTCACGCGGACGACGCCGGCGTCCGTGCTGAGGGCCGTGTTCGGGACGACGGTGAGACCGGGGGCGCCGGGCGGCTTCCATTCCAGCGTCAACCGCTCGCCGCCGCCTCGCTCGAAGTGCTCGATGCGCAGGGCGTGGGGCCCTGCCGTCAAGCTGATCTCGGCTTCCTTGGGCTCCGGGCCGTGCAGGCCGCCGTGGTCGATCACCAGCTGGTCGTCGATCCAGAGGCGGGATCCGTCATCGCTGGTGAGGCGGAGGGTGTAGGTGCCCGCCGCCGGGGCGTTCAGGTTGCCGATCACCTGGGTGACGAAGTTGCTGTCCAGGCCGAAGTCGGCCGGCGAGCTCCAGTCGATCAGCGGCATCAGCTTGTCGATGTTGGGCGTCTGACCGGGCTTCAGGTCGCATAAGTCGTTGAGCGGCACCTGGACGTCGAAGACCCGGAGGGTGACCCCCGGTTCCTGCGGCGGGAGGGCGGCGACGTCGTCCGCGGGGGCGGGCGCCGCCGCGAGGCCGAGGGCGAGCAGGGAGACGAGGAGCGTTCCGGTGAGGCGTCTGCCCGTCCGGCGGGCGTACAGCCGTGGATACACGTGACCTCCTGACGACCCCTCGGTGAGGAGGGGTTCGATCGGGCAATCGGGGGTTCCACCGCTGCCGGGGCGCGCCGTCGTCCCGGTCACGGAGGTTCGGGCGGGGGGTCGAGGACCCGGCGCACCGCCGCGCCGCACACAGTAGGGACTTCCTCCGGACCCGTCCATGCTTTGTCCCGTACGGGGAAGAAGTAGCGAGAACTTGCGCCTGCCGGGTTACGGAGCCCGACAAAGGACGCTAACTTCTTTGAAATGTACCGGTCATGTGATCGCGACCGGTCGCTACGGCGTGACGGCGCGCGCCCGTAGACACACCCGGCGGCCCAGCGAGGCCGCCGTCCCCCCTCTCTCTTCGGGAGACCCTCTGTGCGCACGAGAACGCCCGCACGCAAGCGCCTTCACCTCCTGACCGGCCTGGCCTGCACCGCCGGGCTCCTGCTCCCGGTGTCCCCGGCCGCCGCCTCGCCACCGCCCCACCACGACCCGGCCCCGGCGCCGGCGGCCGCACCGGAGTTCCAGCAGGTCACGCTCGCCAAGGGCGTGGCGGAGATGGGCGAGCCCATGACCCTGGCCGTGCTGCCGGACCGCTCGGTGCTGCACACCTCCCGGGACGGCACCGTGCGCCGGACGGACGCCGCGGGCACGACGAGCGTGGCCGGGAAGGTCGACGTGTACAGCCATGACGAGGAGGGCCTCCAGGGCATCGCCGTGGACCCGGCCTTCTCCTCCAACCGGCACGTCTTCCTCTACTACGCGCCCAAGCTCGCCACCCCGTCCGGAGACGCCCCCGGCAGCGGCACCGCCGCCGACTTCGCCCCGTTCGACGGAGTGAACCGCCTGTCGCGGTTCGTCCTCAGGACGGACGGCACCCTGGACCCGGGCAGCGAGAGGCGGATCCTCGACGTGCCCGCCTCACGGGGCATCTGCTGCCACGTCGGCGGAGACATCGACTTCGACGCCGCCGGGAACCTGTACCTGTCGACCGGTGACGACACCAACCCGTTCGCCTCCGACAGCTACACGCCCATCGACGAACGCCCCTCCCGCAACCCCGCGTACGACGCCCAGCGCTCCTCCGGCAACACGAACGACCTGCGCGGCAAGGTCCTGCGGATCAAGGTGGCCGCGGACGGCTCGTACACGATCCCGTCCGGCAACCTCTTCGCACCCGGTACGGCGAGGACCCGCCCCGAGATCTACGCCATGGGCTTCCGCAACCCCTTCCGCATGAGCGTCGACAAGGCCACCGGAATCGTCTACCTCGGCGACTACGGCCCCGACGCCGGCAGCGCCAGCCCCACCCGCGGCCCCGCGGGCCAGGTGGAGTTCAACCGGATCACCGGCCCGGGCAACTACGGCTGGCCGTACTGCACCGGCGCCAACGACGCCTACGTCGACCACGACTTCGCCACGGGCGCCACCGGCTCGGCCTTCAGCTGCGCCGCGCCGAAGAACACCTCGCCGAACAACACCGGCCTCACCGACCTGCCGCCCGCCCGGGCCGCCTGGATCCCCTACGACGGCGACTCGGTGCCGGAGTTCGGCGGCGGCTCGGAATCCCCGATGGGCGGGCCGGTCTACCGCTACGACGCCGCTTCCACCTCCGACGTGAAGTTCCCGCAGGAATTCGACGGCCAGTACTTCGCCGGGGAGTTCGGCCGCCGCTGGATCCGACGCGTCGCCTCCGACCCCGCGGGCACGGTGCAGTCCATCCACGCGTTCCCCTGGAGCGGCACCCAGGTGATGGACATGGCCTTCGGACCGGACGGCGCCCTGTACGTCCTCGACTACGGCACCGGCTACTTCAGCGGGGACCAGAACTCCGCCCTGTACCGCATCGAACACGTCACGGGCGGCCTCGCACCGACCGCGCAGGCCGGGGCCGACGTCACCTCCGGCGCGGCGCCGCTGTCCGTCGCCTTCTCCTCGGCCGGCAGCGCCGACCCCGACGGCGACGCGCTCTCCTACGCGTGGACCTTCGGCGACGGCGCCACCTCGACCGCCGCCCACCCCTCCCACACGTACACCGGCGACGGGCAGTACACGGCCACGCTCAAGGTCACGGACGCCACCGGCAAGACCGCCACGGCCTCGGTCCGGATCACGGTCGGCAACACGGCCCCCACCGTACGGCTGGAACTCCCCGTGAACGGGCGCGTCTACGACTTCGGCGCCGCGATCCCCTTCAGGGTGACGGTCTCCGACCCCGAGGACGGCACCGTCGACTGCTCCAAGGTCAAGATCACCTTCGTCGTCGGCCATGACAGTCACGGCCACCCCCAGACCTCGACCACCGGCTGCTCGGGCACCCTGCAGACCCTCGCGGACGGCGAGCACGACCCCAACGCCAACATCTTCGGCGTGGTCGACGCCGAGTACACCGACAAGGGGGCGAACGGCCAGCCCGCCCTGACCACCCACGCCCAGCACGTCACCCAGCCCAGCCACCGGCAGGCCGAGCACCACGGCGCCTCCTCCGGCGTACAGGTGGTCACCCACACCCCCGCCCACGGCGGCAGGACCGTCGGCCACATCGACAACGGCGACTGGATCTCCTTCACGCCCTACGCCCTCGACAACGTCACCCGGCTCACCGCACGCGTCTCCTCGGCCGGAGCGGGCGGCACGATCGAGGTGCGCGCGGGCTCCCCCACCGGCACGCTCCTCGGCACCGCGACCGTCCCCGTCACCGGCGGCTGGGAGACCTTCCAGGACGTGACCGCCCCGCTGGCCGGCGGCCCGGCCGGATCGACCACGCTGTACCTCGTCTTCAAGGGCGGCAGCGGCTCCCTCTTCGACGTCGACGAGTTCTCCTTCACCACCTCGACCGCCGGCGGCTCGACGACGGGGGCGGTGAAGGGCGTGAACGGCAAGTGCCTCGACGTGGACAACGCGCTCACCGCCGACGGGACGAAGATCCAGCTCTGGACCTGCAATTCCTCCTCCGCCCAACGTTGGACGCCCGCCTCCGACGGCACGGTGAAGGCGCTGGGCAAGTGCCTGGACGTCTCCGGCGGCGCGACCGCCGACGGGACGAGGATCCAGCTGTGGACGTGCAACGGCACCGACGCCCAGAAGTGGGCGCCACAGCCCGACGGCACCGTCCGCAACCCGAAGTCCGGCAAGTGCCTCGACGCGTCCGGCGGCACCTGGAACGACGGCACCCCAGTCCACCTCTGGACCTGCCACACCGGACCCAACCAGAAGTGGACCCTTCCGTAGCCCAGAAAGGAGGACGACCTCATGCGAACCTCTCTGAAAGCGCTCCTCGGTCTGTTCGCCGGAGCCACGCTCGCACTGGCCCCGCAGGCCTCGGCCCTGCCCGCCGCGGCGCCCGCTCCCGTCGCCGCCCCCGAGGCGCGCGCGGCGGCCGACCCCGCGTACAAGGTCCTCGTCTTCTCCAGGACCGCCGGCTTCCGCCACTCCTCGATCGACGACGGCGTCGCGGCCCTGCGCGCCCTCGGCACGAGCGGCAACTTCACCGTCGACGCCACCGAGGACGCCCAGGCGTTCACCGGCGGCAACCTCGCCCAGTACAAGGCCGTCGTGTTCCTCTCCACGACCGGCGACGTCCTGGACGGCCCGCAGCAGACCGCCTTCGAGCAGTACATCCAGGGCGGCGGCGGATACGTCGGCATCCACGCCGCCGCCGACACCGAGTACGACTGGCCCTTCTACGAAGGCCTCGCCGGCGCCCTCTTCCACTCGCACCCGGCGATCCAGTCCGCCACCGTCGACGTGGAGGACCGCGCCCACGACGCCACGGCCCACCTCGGCGACACGTGGCAGCGCACCGACGAGTGGTACAACTACCGCACCAACCCGCGCACCACCGCCCGGGTCCTCGCCTCCCTCGACGAGTCCAGCTACTCCGGCGGGAACATGGCGGGCGACCACCCGATCGCCTGGTGCAAGGACTACCGGGGCGGCCGCGCCTTCTACACGGGCGGCGGCCACACCGACGAGTCCTACGCCGAACCCGCCTTCCGCCGCCACCTCCTCGGCGGCATCCGGTGGGCCGCGGGCATGACCGAGGCCGACTGCCGGCCCGAGACCGGCTACACCCCCCTGTTCGACGGCTCGTCCACGACCGGCTGGCGACAGGCCGGACCCGGCGGCTTCGACCTCGCGGACGGCACGCTCACCTCCCGGGGCGGGCTCGGCATGCTCTGGTACGCGGCCCGGGAGTTCACCGGCGACTACTCCGTCAAGCTCGACTGGAAGGCCGCGGGGGACGACAACTCCGGTGTCTTCCTGGGCTTCCCGGCCTCCGACGACCCCTGGTCCGCGGTGAACAACGGCTACGAGATCCAGATCGACGCCACGGACAGCCCCGACCGCACCACCGGCGCCGTCTACGGCTTCAAGTCCGCCGACATCGCCGCCCGGGACGCCGCGCTGAACCCGCCGGGCGAGTGGAACACCTACGAACTGCGCGTCACCGGGGAGCGGCTGGAGATCTTCCTGAACGGCCGGAAGATCAACGACTTCACCAACACCGACCCCTCCCGCAGCCTGCGCCAGGGACACATCGGCATCCAGAACCACGGCGACGGCGACGAGGTGTCCCTCCGCGACATCCGGGTCAAGCACGACGGAGGACAGCAACCCGGCCCGCGCACCGGTGAGGTGAAGGGCGTCGGCGGCAAGTGCCTCGACGTCGACAACTCCCAGACCGCGGACGGTACGAGGATCCAGTTGTGGACCTGCAACGGCACCGGCGCCCAGCGGTGGACCGCCGCGGCCGACGGCACGGTCAAGGCGCTGGGCAAGTGCCTCGACGTCTCCGGGGGCGGCAGCGCCGACGGCACGAGGATCCAGCTGTGGACGTGCAACGGCACCGGCGCCCAGAAGTGGGCGCCGCAGACCGACGGCACGGTCCGCAACCCCCAGTCCGGCAAGTGCCTCGACGCCTCCGGCGGCACCTGGAACGACGGCACCCCCGTCCACCTCTGGACCTGCCACACCGGCCCCAACCAGAAGTGGACCCTTCCGTGACCGAGCCCGCGAGAAGCGGCTGACACGTGCCCCGGCGGTCCGCGACGACCGCCGGGGCACCCTCGCGACGACGAGGGGAGCCAGACGATTCGCGGGTCAGACCTCGCCGCGCCAGGCGCCCGTCTCGCTGCCGCGACCCTCGATGTACAGCTTGAAACGCTTGAGGTCGCCGGCGACCTGGCGCCTGACGAAACCGAGCTTGTCGCCGACGTTCTCCGCGAACCCCTCCGGGTCGTAGTCCATCTGGAGCATCACCTTCGACCTGTTGTCGGCGAGACGGTGGAAGGTGACCACCCCGGCCTGCTTCACCTCGCCGCCGACCGTGGTCCACGCGACGCGCTCGTCGGGGATCTGCTCGGTGATCGCCGCGTCGAACTCACGCTCCACGCCCTCCACGTTCGTCACCCAGCGCGTGAGGGTGTCCGTACGCTGTTCGATCCGCTCCACCCCTTCCATGAAGTTCGGGAACGAGGCGAACTGCGTCCACTGGTTGTAGGCGGTGCGCACGGGGACCTCGACCTCGATGGACTCTTCGACCTTCGACACGAAAGTCTCCTTCCTCTTCACCGGCCGGACGGGCCGTCGCCGGGAGCCGGGGAGCTCTTCCCCTCGGCACCCGCCTGCCCGCTCCGTCCCGTCCCATGACTCAAGCCAGAGCGTTCACCACGGCGGTGAAGACGCGCGGCAGGCGCTCGGCCGCGGGGACGACGAGCGGGGCGAGCGCCCGCTGCTGCCTGACCTGGACCAGGACGTCCGTCAGGAGCCGGTGACGGCGGGTCGCGCGCCTCCAGTCGCCGTCGTAACGGTCCGGCGTGCCGCGCAGCACGTTGTGGACCAGCACTTCGGCACCGGTGAGGGCCAGGGAGATGCCCTCGCCCGTCAGCGCGTCGACGTAACCGGCGGCGTCCCCCACGAGCAGGACCCGCCCGTGGAGCCGGGTGCGGACCTTCTGCCGGAGCGGCCCCGCGCCCCGTACCGCGCCGGCGGACCGCTCCGCCGGCAGGCGGGCCGCCAGGGTGGGGAACCGTTCCAGCTGGTCGTCGAAGGAAGCGCGCCGGTCCGTCAGCAGGGCGACGCCCACGAGCCGGTGGCCGAGAGGGGTGACATAGGCCTCGCCCCACGCTCCGCAGTGCACCTCGACGCACGAGGACCAGGGGGCCACGGCGTAGTGGCGGCGCAGCCCGAACCTGGGCCTCCCCCGGGACGCGAGACCGAGGCCGAGGGAGCGACGGATCGGTGAGTGCAGGCCGTCCGCGGCGACCAGCCACCTCCCCCGCAGTCCGGCGTCGGGCAGGGACACGCCGACGGCGTCCTGCCGCACTTCCCCGACCCGCAGGGGGAGCACGGGTACGCCCGCGGCGAGGACCGCCCGGTGCAGGAGGCCGTGCAGGTCGGTGCGCCGTACGCCGAGGCCGGGGCCGTGCCGGAACGCCGCGTGGACCTGGCGGGGTCCCTGCGCGTAGCAGATCCCCGTGATCGGGTGGCCGGGGACGTCGAGACCGAGCGCGGTGAGGGCCCTGACCGCCCCCGGCATCAGGCCTTCGCCGCACGCCTTGTCGACGGGTGCGCGGCGCCGCTCGGCCACGACGGTGTCGAGGCCGGCCCGCGCCGCGTACAGAGCGGTCGCCAGACCGGCGGGCCCCCCTCCCACGACGATCAGGTCGTGGACCCGGCTCACGCGGGCACCGCCCGGCCGAGGGCCGCGTTCTCGGAGCGGAGGCGGACGGTGAGCAGCGCCGCGTTGGCCGCGCTGAACACGGTCGCGGTCAGCCACGCGGAGTGCGTCAGGGGCAGGGCGGCGACCTCGACCACGACGGCGATGTAGTTGGGATGCCGCAGGAGGCGATAGGGGCCGCCGGTGATCGGGGTGGTGCCGGGGACGACGATCACGCGCGTGTTCCAGTACGGGCCGAGTGTGGTGATGCACCACCAGCGCAGGGCCTGGGCCAGCAGGACCAGCGCCGCCATCGACCAGCCCAGGGCGGGCAGGAACGGCCGTCCGGCCAGCACCGGTTCGAGGAGACAGCAGACCAGCAGGGCGGTGTGCAGGACGACCATGACCGGGTAGTGGCCTCGGCCGTGTTCGACGCCCGCGCGGGCGAGGGTCCAGGCGGCGTTGCGCCGGGCGACGACGAGTTCGACGACCCGCTCGGCGGCGACGGCCAGGACGAGGAGCGCGTACCAGGACATGCGGGCCTCTCACCAGCGCAGCAGGACGAATTCGGAGCAGAAGCCGGGGCCCATCGCCATCAGCAGGCCCCAGGTGCCGGGCTCGGGCCGACGGGGTCCGAGGTGGCTCTGGAGGACGTGGAGGACGGAGACCGAGGACATGTTGCCCATGGTGGCGAGCGAGCGCCGCGCGCTGTCCAGGACGTCGTCGGGAAGGCCGAGGACGTCGGTCACGGCGGCCATCACCTTGGGGCCGCCCGGATGGCACACCCAGGCCCCGATGTCGTCGGTGGTCAGTCCGTGTTCGGCGAGGAAGGCCCGCAGAGGTGTTCCGAGGTGGTCGCGCACGAGGGCGGGGAGACCGGCGTCGATCACGACGCGGAACCCGGCCGCTCCGATCTCCCACCCCATGAGGTGCCCGGTCCCGGGGTAGAGGTGGCTGCGCGTGGCGACCACGGCCGGGCCGTGGACGTCCCCTCCCGGGGCGGCGCTGCCGCGCGCGACGAGGGCCGCGGCACCGTCGCCGAACAGGGCGCCCGCCACCAGGTTGGCGCGGGAGTCGTCGCGCCGCTGGAGCGTCAGCGAGCACAGTTCCACGGTCAGCAGCACGGCGGTGTCGTCGGGGTGCCCGCGCAGGTAGTCGTGCACCCGGGCGAGCCCGGCGGCGCCCGCCACGCATCCGAGGCCGAAGACCGGGATCCGCTTGACGTCGGGCCGCAGCCCCAGGCGGCCGGCCAGCCGGGCGTCGAGCGAAGGGGTGGCGACGCCCGTGACGGAGTTGCACACCAGGAGGTCGACGTCGGCGGGTTCGAGCCCCGCCTCCCGCAGCGCACCGGCGACGGCCTCCGCGCCCAGGTCCGTCCCGGCCGCGATCCAGGCGTCGTTGGACCGCCCGAAGTCTCCGAGCCCGGCGTACCGCTCGATCGGCAGGGCGAGATGCCGCGTCCGTACGCCCGTCGCGGCGTGCAGGCGGCGCAGCAGGACGCGGTCGGCTCCGGGAGCGAGGCACAGGTCGCCGATCGGCTCGGTCAGGTCGTCCTGGGCGTAGCGGTGCGGCGGCACAGCGGTGTGGACGGCGGCGATCGTGGTCGTCGTGACCGGTGCGGTCGGCAGGCGCGGCGAGGGAGCGGGGGCTGCGGCATCGGGGGTGATCACAGGGACACGCATGGCGGAATGCCTTCCTCGTTCCGGATGCCTCAGTAGCTTGCACAGGTGACTCTGCACCCGTCCGAGGTCTCTCCGCGGACGCCACTCCGTGTCTCGCCCCTGCTGCGTTCCTGCCACGCGGAGCCGGCGCTCGCCGTGTCGCTGTTCGCGACCGTGCTGGCCGTGGCGGGGGGTCGGGGTGCGGCGGGGGCGGCGGCGGTGGCCGCGGCGGTCCTGGCCGGTCAGCTCTCAGTGGGCTGGTGCAACGACGCGGTCGACGGGCGGCGCGACACGGTCTCGGGGCGCCGCGACAAGCCGGTGGCCGCCGGAGAGCTCCCGGCCAGGACGGTGGCCGTCGCCGCCGGGGCCGCCCTGGGGCTGTGCGTACCGCTGTCCCTTCTGAGCGGGGCCGCCGCCGGAGGGGTGCATCTGGCGGGCGTCCTGGCGGCCTGGGCGTACAACCTGGGGCTGAAGCGGACGGTGCTCTCGCCGCTGCCCTACGCCGTGGGTTTCGGCTCGCTCCCCGCCTTCGTCACCCTCGGTCTTCCCTCCCATCCGTGGCCTGCCTGGTGGGCCGTGACGGCGGGGGCGCTGCTGGGTGTGGGGGCGCACGTGGTGAACGTGCTTCCGGACATCGAGGACGATCTGGCGACCGGGGTGCGCGGGCTGCCGCAGCGGCTCGGCCGCACGGCCTGCCGGTGGACGGCGCCGTCGGTGATGCTGGCGGCTGTGGCGGTGGTCGTCGGGGGACCTCCCGGACCCGTCGGCGCCTCCGGCCGGGTCCTGGCCGCGGTTGCCGGGGCGATCGCGGTCCTCGGGACGGCGCTGCCTTCGGCGACCGCGGGCCGATGGCCGTTCCGGGCGGCGATCGCGGTGGCGGGGATCGCCGTGGCGCGGCTGGTCCTGTCCGGCTCGGACATGGCGTGACGCGACGGGTCCTGTCCGGCTCCGACATGGCGAGGCGCGGCTGGTGCCAGCCGGCTCCGACAGGCGGGGCGCGGCATCCTACCGGCGCTCGGCCGCTCCCGTGCCGGGTGGCGATGGATCGGCTCATCACGGGGTGTCCGGCGTACGGTCCGGGGCGGCTCGGACGGGGTACCGCTTCCTTCTCCCGCTTCGCGGACCATACTGGTCGGGCCCTGATCGCCCACCGAACGGTTCCATGGACAAGAACAGCTCTTCCTCGACCACCGTCCCCGACACCGCCTGGCTCGGGCGGGGGCGTCACCTCGGGCCCGAGCCTGAGCGGGACGTCCGGCGCAATCTGCTCGCCCTCAAGGCGGCCGGGGTGATCGACGACTTCCTGGACCTCGACCCCGTCGAGGCGGCGCGCTCCAGCGACCTGTACCCCCGGGACGAGTCCGCCGACCCCGGCCCGTCCGCCCGCCGTCTCTTCGAGGCCCGCTGGCGCGTGGCCGACGGGGTCACGGTGCGCGCGCAGCTGACCACCTACGAGCCCGAGTCGCGCCGCGCGAAGAGCGAGGGCGTCCCCTGGGTCCTCGCCGCGGAGGCCGAGCGGGCGTGGGAGGCGAGCTGGCCCTCACCCGCCACCGTCTTCTGGCCCGACAGCGACCAGGTCGCCTGGGACCACCACGTGGTGCCGGGCGTGCGCCTGCGGGCGACGAACCACCTGCCGAAGGAGGACGACGAGTTGCGCCGCCTGCTGCGGGCCTGCACCCGGCAGAGCTGGTCCGTGCATGTCGTGGTGCACGAGGCGATGACGCCCGACGCCCTGGGGCGCCGGCCGATCACGGCGTTCCTGCCGCCGAGTCTGCGGCACCGCGTGGTCGAGCACCGGGCCACACCGGACCAGGCGCTGATCGCCGACTTCGTGATGAAGCGCGAGCTGGGGGTGGGGATACCGCGCGGCGGCGCCGTCATCCTGCCCCCGAAGGCGCGGGTGGTCGACCACGACGCGGAGCGCTTCACGGTCAGCGATGTCTTCCTGGACGGCAGGGAGCCCACCAAACTGCTCGACAGGATCACGGAGTTCGCCTCGCTGCCCCAGCCGCTGCCGGCCGACGCGGAGCAGGTCCTGACGCGGCTGCGCCAGGGCTGGCACCTGCTCACCCCCGACGAGGAACTGGCCCACGCGCGGGCCATGGTCACCCGGTACGCCAACGCCCTGGAGGCGATGACGGCTTCCTGCGACCTCTACAAGGAGGCCGCGGAATCGGCGCTCGAAGCCCTCGCCGCGGCGACCGGCGGCGACGGCGTGCCCAGGCCGGGGGCGCCGGCGGCCGGCAAGGGCGATCTCTCGCCGTGGAAGGCCCTCACGAGCTCTCTCTCCCGCTTCCGGGGTCCGAACCCTCCGGCGGAGGACCCGGAGGGCGGGCAGGCTCCGCACTCCCGGTGAGACGCGGCCACGCGGAGACCCGGGAGCGCGTCACGCCGGGCGCCGGGGTCAGCTCCGCGTCTCCGCGTGGTTCACGGTGGCCAGGCGACGGCTGTACTGGATCACGTCGTAGGTCTGGTCACCGGTGACCACCGTCTCCGGGCGCGAGGGCGTGGCGGGGAAGAAGTCGTCGGCGCCGACCGGCGTGCGGGCGGCCACGTACGCCTGGCCCTGGGGGAACGCGTACATCTCGAACCGTGTCTGGGCCGAGGCGGTCAGTCCCCCGGGGTACTCGGCGGCGCGCGGGTAGGCCGTCGTGTAGACGGAGACGGACGCGGCCCCGCTCGCGGGACGGACGATCCGCGCGTCCGGGGCGGGGCGGGTGTGGATGCCCGCCGGGTTGTGGATCCAGCCCTTCTGCCCGCCGAACCAGAGGGCCGTCCAGTCCCCGCTCACGTCGGCGACGACGAACTCCTGCCCCCACACGGCGGTGGCTCCCCAGTCGTCGATGCGGTCGGTGCCCGCCTCCTCACCCGGGTGGAGGGCGCGGTCTGCGACGAGCGGGGCGTCGGCGCGGGGTGCGGTGCGGACGTGGAGGAAGTTCGAGGGCCGGGTCTGGGTCCGGCACTGCGGATCGCAGACCGAGACCGTCTGCGGGTTGGCGTCGAAGTCCGGCGCGATCATGACCGCCTCGCCGATCCCGGCTCCGATCCCGGTGGTCCCCGCTCCTCGTCCGGCCCTCGCCGCGAGCCCCTGTGGAGTACGGGCGTCGGCACCGGCGTCGAGGAGGGCCATGAACTTCTCCCAGTCCCAGTAGGGCCCGGGGTCCCAGTGCGCGTCCGGCGCGCGGGCCGGCCTCGGGGGGAGGACGTTGTCGTGGCCGATGATGTGCTTGCGGTCCAGTGGGACGTCGAAGCGCTCCGCGAGGTGGTTCACCAGGGCGGCGGTCGCCTTGTACTGGGCCGGGGTGAACCAGGTGGAGCCCTGGGCGGCGTACCCCTCCAGTTCGATGCCGACGCCGTGCAGGTTGAACCAGTAGTTCCCGGCGTGGAAGGCGATGTCCTTGGTGGCGACCATCTGGGTCGCCTCGCTGCCGTCGGCCTTCAGCACGTAGTGCGCGGAGACCCCGCTCGACGGGTTCCGGAACCAGCTGACTCCCCCGTCGTAGGACCCTTCGAGGTCGTGGATGGCGATGAAGTCGACGTCGATCCCCCGCGAGTTCCGCGAGGCCACCTGGTAGTTGGAGGTCGCTGCCGGCACGAAGCGGCAGTTGAGTTCGGCGGGGCACTCCGGCAGCTCCGCGGCGGGCAGGGTCCGCAGTCTCAGCGCGGCGAGTTGCGAGGTCGACGGACGGACGTCCGGCCTCTTCCCCAGCGTCACCGTCCGGCCGTCCCGGAGCACCCGCTGTCGGCCGGTGCGGATCACCGTGAACACGCCGTCGGCGAACCGCCCGGCCGTCGCGGTGTCGGCGGCCTGGCTGTACCGTGCCACGGCTCCGTACCAGCTGCCCGGGTCCGACGAGACCTCACGGGTGAGCTGCCGCTGGTACGCGGCGAGGAGCGCGGCGCCCCCTCGGAGGTTCTGCAGTTCGTCGGTCCTCAGGGTCCGGGGTGCCGCGCCGATCAGGGCGGCGGCCGTTTCCAAGGTGTGCTCGGAGGGGTCGTCGGTGCCCGTGCCGTCCACCGGCCCCTCGCCCGGGCGGTGGGCGTACGTGGTCCCGGACGTGGTGTCCGTCAGGTGCATCGGGCCGTAGCCGCCCTTGGTGCTCGGGCGGCCGTCATTGCCCTCCCACCACGAGGACTCGTGGCTGACGCCCAGGAGCACCTCCTTCGGTACACCGAACTCCGCCGCCGCCTTCGCGGCCGCCCGCTCGAAGTCACCCGGTGTCCCGTCGGCCGGCCGGGCGTTCCCCGCGGTGGCGCAGCCCCAGATCAGGGCCGCCGCCATCCCTGCCGCACCGAGGCCCCGCCGCGTACCACGTCTTCTGGCCACACCACGTCCCGTTTCGCTCTGGCGTTCGGAATTCGTCTTCGAGGCCGATCCCGCGGCCGCCACCATCCTTCGGGCCGCGGGGCCACGGCCCGACCGACACGCCCAAGGCCCACGGGTCCGTCACCGCACCGGAGCAGTCGGCGATCGGGCCGGGCGGTGACCCGGCCACGGGTGACGGCGGGGGCGACGCGGCGCGCGTCAGGTCTCTTCCGTACCGGACCGCCGGACCCCGGGCAGATGCACGACGAGGAGGGTGAGGGCGGCCAGCGCGACATTGCGGAACGCGGCGTCCAGACCGTTCCAGTCGGACGACTGCCACATGGCGAACCACTCGCCCCCGATCGCGAGGAATCCCGCCCCGAAGAGCAGCAGCACCATCACCAGACCCACCGTGCTCGCGGCGCGGGCGCGTTCGTACGCCTGGCGACGCAGCCCCGAGAGCCAGAACCAGGTCGCGGCGAGGAGCACCAGCGCGGCCAGCGTCTCCCAGACGATCACGGCCACGTACGCGGCGTTCTGGAGGGCGGGCGACTCGACCGCGCGCCACATCAGGTCAGGGTCCTCGAACGTGGTGTCCATGCTCAGGACGTGCTGGACGAACTGCTGATTCGTCCCGAAGTCCGTGATGTTCCCGAAGGCCACCAGCGTCATGTACAGCGCGACGGTCGCCGTCAGCGCGGTCGCCGCGACCTGCGGCGCGCCCAGGCGGAGCAGCCGGTCACGCCGGGTCGCCGCACCCGTTCCCGATGCGCGGGCGCCCGGTTCCGCGCCGCTCCGCCGGTCGGCCTCCGCCATGGCTGTGTCCTCCCTCGTCGTCGCGCGGGCCCTCGGACCGCGGTCGTACCGTCCCTTCCCCGTCTCCGCGGCCCCCAGCCCTTCACCTGCCCCCCTGCCGGCGGTGCGCGGACCGCCCGGTCAGGACGCCCTCCGTGACCTGCCTCCTGCCACGGGTGACGGATCCAGGTGGTCCGTCGCGCGCGGGGCAGCGCCGTCACGTCGCTGAGCGGGCTGCTCGCGGATACGCTGGGATTCATGATCGAGTCCGGACAGCCGCGGCTCCGTCGAAGCTACGGCTACGGCAGGCTCGTGCGGCTGTCGCCGGTGATTCTGACCGTCGTGATCGCCGGCCTGGCCTACGCCACTCCGCCGGAAATGGCGTTCAGCCGCCTCCTGCCCGCGGCGCCGGCACTGGCCGCCGCCATGTGGCCGGTCCTCCCGACGGTCCTGCTCGGAACCGTCTGCCTCCTCCTGATGATCGGCCTCAGCTTCGTCTTCCCCGACCTGGGGACGTGGTGGACGTGCGGCGGGATCGTCGCGGTCACCGTGGCCGCCGCCTACGGAAGCCATGTCCGGCTCAAACGGGAGCGCACCCTCTTCCAGGTCCGGCTCGTCGCCGACGCGGCCCAGCAGGTGGTGCTGCGGCCCCTGCCGCACCGCTTCCGGAACGTCGAGATCGAGTCGCTGTACCTCGCGGCCGCGGCGGAAGCCCGAATCGGCGGGGACTTCTACGAGGTGGTGGACACCCCCTACGGGGTACGGATGCTCATCGGCGACGTACGCGGCAAGGGCCTGCCGGCCGTGGGGGCCGCCGCGGCGATCGTCAACGCCTTCCGGGAGTCGGCGCACGGCGAACCGTCCCTGGCCGACGTCGCCCGCAGACTCGACGCCAGCTGCGCCCGGCACAACGCCGACCATCCGCCCGAGGCCCCGATGGAGCGCTTCGCCACCGCGCTGCTCGTCGAGGTCCCGAGGCGGGCAGGCCGCATCACCATCGTCAACTGCGGACACCCCCCGCCCCTGGTCCACGCCTCGCGGAGCGTACGGATCCTCGAACCGTCCGTTCCGTCGCCGCTGCTCAGCCTCGCGGAGCTGATCGGCGGGGAGTACCGCGCGGACACCTTCGAGTTCGCCCCCGGAGAGCTCCTCCTGCTGTACACGGACGGGATCGCCGAGACCCGTGCCCGGGACGGCGAGTTCTTCCCCTTGACGGCGTGGATGCGCCGGCAGCCCCGGACGCCTCCCCGTGATCTGCTCACGGCCCTGCACCACGATCTGCTCCGCCACAGCAAGGGCAGCCTCGACGACGACATCGCCGCGCTGGCCGTACGGCTGCGCGCGCCGTGAGCCGGCGCCCGGCCGGCTGACGGTGGGCGACGGGGAAAGGACGGGCGGTGGGCGGGGCCGTGGGCGGGCGTCACGGCACGGGCAGGGCCTGTTCCGCCCAGATCGTCTTGCCCGTCGGCATGTACCGCGTGCCCCAGTGGTCGGTGAGCTGGGCGACCATGAACAGGCCGCGTCCGCCCTCCTCGTCGTTGCCGGCGTGACGGGCGTGCGGGGAGGTGTGCTGGGAGTCGGAGACCTCGCAGATGAGGGAACGGTCCCGGATCAGACGCAGACCGATCGGGCCGGAGGAGTGCCGGATCGCGTTGGTGACCAGTTCGCTGACCACCAGCTCCGTGGTGAAGGCCAGGTCGTCCAGACCCCACCGCTCCAGCTGCTCCGCGGCCATCGCACGCGCGCGGGCGACGAGCGCGGGGTCCGAGGGCAGCTCCCAGTGCGCGACCTGGCGTGCGTCCAGCGCACGGGTGCGCACGACGAGCAGCGTGGCGTCGTCCCGCACCCGGTCCCGCACCAGCTCCGCGACGACCTCGGCGCACAGCAGGTCCGCCGACGATCCCCGCCGCTCCCCGAGGACGGCCGCCAGGCGGCCCAGGCCCGCGTCGACGCCCTGTCCCCGGGCCTCCACCAGGCCGTCGGTGAACAGCACGACCAGGCTTCCGGCGGGGAGTTCCACCTCCGCGCTCTCGTACGGGAGCCGCCCCACGCCCAGCGGCAGCCCCGGCGGCAGGGCGAGGAAGCCGGCGGCGGCGTGCGGCCGCACGACCGCCGGGGTCAGGTGCCCCGCCGCCGCCCAGGTGCTCGTCCGGGACGCCGGGTCGTAGATCCCGTAGACGCACGTCGCCCCGACGGCGCCGCCGCCGTCCGGGCCCTTCACGTTCTGGTCGGACCTTTCCCGTCCGACCTGGTCGTTCAGCCGGGCCAGGAGTTCGTCGGGCGTGAGGTCCAGCTCCGCCAGGGTGCGCACCATCGCGCGCAGTCGCCCCATGGTGGCGGCGGCGCCGAGGCCGTGGCCGACGACGTCCCCCACGACGAGGCCGACCCGCGCGCCGGAGAGCGGGATGACGTCGAACCAGTCGCCGCCGGAGCCGAGGTGGCTGTCGGCGGGCAGGTAGCGGCTGGCCGTCTCGACCGCGCTCAGCTCGGGCAGCGACCGTGGCAGCAGACTGCGCTGGAGCATGAAGGCGGCGGTGCGTTCCCGGCGGTAGCGCCGGGCGTTGTCGATGCACACGGCGGTCCGGGACGCCAGCTCCTCGGCCACCGCCCGGTCGCCGTCGTCGAAGGGTTCCGAGTCGTCGCCCCGCGCGAAGGTGACGAGGCCCAGGGGCCGCCCCCTCATGATCAGCGGGACGTACAGCCGGGTCGGCGCGACCCGGTCGTCCACGGTCGCCCGGCCCTCGGCCAGGCTCTCGGCCTGCGACGATCCGGGACCGTACGAGACCCGCTCGCCCACCCTCGACGCCTCCTCGCCGGACGCGGCCACGCGGACGAGGTCCCCTGCCGCAGCGGCTCCGGGTTCCTCCCCCGCGAGCACCTCCGCCGCCACGTCGACCAGCACGGCGTCGGCGTAGCGCGGCACGGTGGTCCTCGCGAGCTCCGCCGCCGTTCCGGACGGGTCGAGCGAGGCACCGATCCGCGCACCGGCCTCCGCGAGGAGGGCGAGGCGCTGCTGCGCACGGTGGTGGTCGGTGACGTCGATGGACTGCTCGCACACCCCCACCGGTTCTCCCCGGCCGTCGACGAGCCGGAAGTAGGAGGAGGACCAGACGCGCTCGCGGCGCGGGTCGGCCGGGGCGCGGCCGCGGAAGCGCACGTCGATGACCGGCTCACCGGTCTCGAGGATCTGCTGGACGAACTCCTCGGGATCCACCGGATGCTGGGCGGTGAGGACGTCGCCGGGAAAGAGTTCGGTCATGGAGCGGCCCAGTGACGCGGTGAGGTCGCCGCCGAGCTCCCGGACACTGGACGCGTTGGCCCACAGGAGGCGCGCGCCGGGGCCGTAGATGGTCAGGGTCACCGGTGACTGGGTCACGAGCCCCTGGAGCATCGCCTGCCGGGTCTCCCACCAGCGCAGTTCCTCCAGCTCGGCCGCCATGAGGACCGCGGAGGGAGCACGGCCGCCGGTGTCCCCGTGGGCGCCGGGGATCAGCGGACGCAGGGTCACCGCCAGTCGCACGGTGTGTCCGGCGCGGTGGCGCACGTCCACGACGGCGCTGCGGGTCCCGTCGAACCGCGGCCATCGGTCCGGCCGCCGCTCTTCGACCCCGGCGCGGTCGGAGGGCGGGGCGACGAGCAGATCGGCCGCCCGGCGCCCCACCACCCGCGCGGCGGGATACCCCAGGAGGGCCTCGGCCTCACGGCTCCACCCCACGAGCACCCCGTCCGCGGCGAGCAGGGCGAACGCGGCCGGGGGCGGACCGAGCCGCCCACCGTCGTCCGCCCCCGCGGGAGGGGTGAAAGGTAGCCCTTCCATGGTCCCATCATCCTTCCGAGCGGTCCCGCCCGCGCGGGCGCTCGGCCCGCACTCGCCCCCGTCCCCATCCGCCCGCCCACCCACGTGCCGTATCCGGTGACCGCCGGGGAGTGGGACAGCCCCCCGGAGGGGGAATGTCTCATTCCACCGTCCGAATGGCGGATAACCCTCGCCGCTCGACGATTCCGGCCTCTACTCTGACCGGGCAGCTGGTTCGCCCCGTCCGCCAGGCGGGATGCGTCGTAAGAGGGAACCCGGTGGGAATCCGGGACTGCCCCGCAGCGGTGAGCGGGAACGACCGCCGTCATCAGCACTGGGACCGTGAGGTCCTGGGAAGCGACGGCCACTAGGTGCCTGCCTCGGACGAGGCCGGCTTGCCCGCGAGTCCGAAGACCTGCCCGTTGCCCGTACGCGGACCGTTCCGCGTACGGAAGTTCCGGTGACCTCGTGGGCGGGTCGGCGTAGACAGCGAACGGCCGTCGTGATGTTTCCTCACGGCGAGGTCCGTGCGCTCCCTCGTCACCTTCGCGTCCGCGTCCCCTCACCGGGACGTCGATCTGGGCACAACTCGCGAAGGAGAGTCTCCGTGACCACGAAGTCCGCAGCCGCGGCAGCACAGGCCACCGTCCACGGCTACCCCCGCCAGGGTCGGAACCGTGAACTGAAGAAGGCGATCGAGGGCTACTGGAAGGGCCGCGTCTCCGCCGACGCCCTCCGCGCCACCGCTGCCGACCTGCGCCGTTCGAGCCGGCAGCAGCTGGCCGACGCCGGCATCACCGAAGTGCCCACCGGCGACTTCTCGTACTACGACCACGTCCTCGACACCTCCGTGATGGTCGGCGCCGTCCCCGAGCGCCACCGCGAGGCGGTCGCAGCCGACGCCCTGGACGGCTACTTCGCCATGGCGCGCGGCACCCAGGACGTGGCGCCGCTGGAGATGACCAAGTGGTTCGACACCAACTACCACTACCTCGTCCCCGAGTTGGGCCCCGACACGGTCTTCACCGCCGACTCCGCCAAGCAGGTCGCCGAGCTGAAGGAGGCCCTCGCCGAGGGCCGGACGGCCCGCCCGGTCCTCGTCGGCCCGGTCACCTACCTGCTGCTCGCCAAGCCCGCCCCCGGCGTCGACGCCGACTTCGAGCCGATCACCCTGCTCGACCGGCTGCTCCCCGTGTACGCCGAGGTCCTCGCCGACCTGCGTGCCGCCGGCGCCGAGTGGGTCCAGGTCGACGAGCCCGCCCTCGTCCAGGACCGCACCCCGGCCGAACTGAACGCGGCCGCCCGCGCCTACCGCGAACTCGGCGGCGCCACCGACCGGCCCAAGCTCCTGGTCGCCTCCTACTTCGACCGCCTCGGCGACGCGCTCCCGGTCCTCGCCGCCGCCCCGGTCGACGGCCTCGCGCTCGACTTCACCGACTCCGCCGCCGCCAACCTCGACGCCCTCGCCGCCGTGGGCGGCCTGCCCGGCAAGCGTCTCGTCGCCGGTGTCGTCAACGGCCGCAACATCTGGATCAACGACCACCAGAAGTCCCTGGCCACCCTCGGTACCCTGCTCGGCCTCGCCGACCGGGTCGACGTGGCGGCGTCCTGCTCCCTGCTCCACGTCCCGATCGACGCCTCCGTCGAGACCGACATCGACCCCGAGGTCCGGCGCTGGCTGGCCTTCGCCCGCCAGAAGGCCGCCGAGATCGCCACCCTCGCCCGCGGTCTCTCCGAGGGCACCGAGGCCATCGCCGACGAACTGGCCGCCAACCGGGCCGACCTCGCCTCCCGCGCCGGCTCCGCCCTCACCCACGACCCGGCCGTCCGCGCCCGCACCGCGGCCGTCACCGAGGCCGACGGCCGCCGCTCGCAGCCGTACGCCCGGCGCACGGTGGCCCAGCGCGCCCACCTGGGCCTGCCGGTGCTCCCGACCACCACGATCGGTTCCTTCCCGCAGACCGACGAGCTGCGCGTCGCCCGCGCCGACCTGCGCGCCGGCCGGATCGACGCGGCCGGCTACGACGAGCGGATCGAGAACGAGATCCGCGAGGTCATCGCCTTCCAGGAGAAGACCGGCATCGACGTCCTCGTGCACGGCGAGCCCGAGCGCAACGACATGGTGCAGTACTTCGCCGAGCAGCTGGACGGCTACCTCGCCACCCAGCACGGCTGGGTCCAGTCGTACGGCACCCGCTACGTCCGCCCGCCGGTCCTCGCCGGCGACATCTCCCGCCCCGCCCCGATGACGGTGCGCTGGACGACCTACGCCCAGGCGCAGACCGCGAAGCCGGTCAAGGGCATGCTGACCGGCCCGGTCACCATGCTCGCCTGGTCCTTCGTCCGCGACGACCAGCCGCTCGGCGACACCGCCCGCCAGGTCGCCCTCGCCCTGCGCGACGAGGTGAACGACCTGGAGACCGCGGGCACTTCGGTCATCCAGGTCGACGAGCCCGCGCTGCGCGAGACCCTGCCCCTGCGGGCCGAGGACCACGCCGCCTACCTCGACTGGGCCACCGAGTCGTTCCGCCTCACGACCAGCGGAGTCCGGCCCGACACCCAGATCCACACCCACATGTGCTACGCCGAGTTCGGCGACATCGTCCAGGCCATCGACGACCTCGACGCCGACGTCATCAGCCTGGAGGCCACCCGTTCGCACATGCAGGTCGCCGGAGAGCTGGCGGAGCACGGCTACCCGCGCGAGGCCGGCCCGGGCGTCTGGGACATCCACTCGCCCCGCGTCCCCGGCACGGAGGAGGCGGCCGAGCTGCTCCGTACCGGCCTGGAGGCCATCCCCGCCGAGCGGCTGTGGGTCAACCCCGACTGCGGCCTGAAGACCCGCGGCTGGACCGAGACCCGGGCCTCCCTGGAGAACCTGGTCGCCGCGGCCCGCACGGTCCGCGCGGAACTGACGGCCGACAACGGCTGACGCCCCTGGCCCGGGGCCGGACAGCACGCTGTCCGGCCCCGGGCCGAGGAGCCGACGACCCCCGGAGCGACAGGCGGACCCCGTCCCGGCAGCCCAGGGGCTGAGCGGCGCGCACGTCCGGAACGACGACGGGACCGGCGGCCCGGGACCCGTGCACGCAGCCCTTCTCGGAGACACACAGCATGCCCACCCACACACCGACGCCCCGCGTCACGGTCACCGGTCCTCCGGGCGACCGCCACGACGAGATCCTCACACCCGAGGCTCTGGAGTTCCTCGCCCGGCTCGACCGGGCGTTCTCGCGCCGCCGCCGGGAGCTCCTCACCGCGCGCCGCGACCGCGCGGACCGCCTGGCCTCGGGATCGCCGCTGGACTTCCCCCGCGCCACCTCCGCGGTCCGGGACGACCCCCACTGGCGCGTCGCCCCGCCCGCACCGGGACCGGCCGACCGGCGGGTCGAGCTCGTCACGGCGCCCACAGCCCGCGCGGCGGCGGAAGCCCTCACGTCCGGCGCCCCGGTCTGGACGGCGGACTTCGGGGAGACCACCGGCGCGCCCTGGGCCGATGTCGTGGGCGGCCAGCTGGTCCTGCTCGACATCAGCGCCCTGGCGGGCGAACGGCACGTGCCCGGTCGCGGTCTCCCGTCCGTCATGGTCCGCCCCCGGGGGTGGCACCTCGAAGAGGAACACCTCACGATCGACGGGCGCCCCCTGTCGGCCTCCCTGGTCGACTTCGGCCTGTACTTCTTCCACTGCGCCGAGCGGCTCGTCCCCACCGGCGCCGGCCCCCGCTTCTCCCTCCCCGAGCTGGAGAGCCGGTACGAGGCCCGGCTGTGGAACGACGTGTTCCTCCTCGCCCAGGACCTGCTGGGCGTCCCGCACGGCAGCGTGAGGGCCACCGCCGTCATCGAGACGGTCACGGCCGCGTTCGAGATGGAGGAGATCCTCTACGAACTCCGCGAACACAGCGCGGGGCTCGGCGCCGACCGCTGGGGCTACCTGTTCAGTCTGGTCAGGACCTTCGGGCACCGGGCCAGGTTCCTGCTGCCCGACCGCACGGACCTCACCCCGACCGCGCCCTTCCTGCGCGCCTACGACGAGCTCCTCGTCCGCACCTGCCACCGGCGCGGGGCGCACGCGATCGGCGGGCCCACCACGCCTCCCCCACCCGGAGGAGCCGCCCCCGGCACCGCCGACCGTTCCCGCGCACGGGCCGAGAGGGAGCACGAGGCCCGGATCGGCTTCGACGGTTCCTCGGTGACGGACCCCGGCCTGGTGCCGCTCTGCGCGAAGGTGTTCGACCGCCACCTCTCCGGCCGCCCCCACCAGATCCACCGCACCCTCGACTCCGTACGGGTGCGCGCCGAGGACCTGCTCACCCTGCACCGCACCGCGCCGGCGCCGGAGACCGAGCGGGTCCGCGCGGACGTGGCCCTCGCGCTGAGGTACTTCGACGCCTGGCTGAGGGGCACCGGTACGGTCGCGCCCGACGCACGGCCGAGGGGCATCGATACGGTCGCGCCCGATGCGTGGCTGGGTGGCACCGGTACGGTCGCGCCCGACGCGCTCCTGGTCGACGCCGCCGGAGCGGAGCTCGCGCGTGCCCGGCTCTGGCAGTGGCTCCGGCAACGGCTCGTCCCGCAGGAGCGGTTGTTCGGTCTGATCGCCACCGAGGCCGCCGCCCTCGCCGCAGAGCGGCCGGACGCCCTCGCCGCGGAGGCCCGCGAACTCCTCGAACGGTCCCTGGTCGCCCGCGAGCTGCCGGCCCTCTTCACCGGCGAGGCCCCCGGGCACCGGTTCGCCCTGCGGACCGGGGTCCCCTCGTGACCGCCCCGGGCCGTCCCGCGCGCGCCTCGGTGGCGGGTCTGCCCGGCTGGGACCGGTGCGCGGTCATGGGCGTGGTGAACGTGACGCCCGACTCCTTCTCCGACGGCGGCCGGTGGTTCGATCCGGCCACGGCGGTCAAGCACGGTCTGGACCTCGTGGCCGAGGGCGCCGACCTCGTCGACGTGGGAGGCGAGTCGACCCGTCCCGGCGCGACCCGCGTCGACGAGGAGGAGGAACTGCGCCGCGTCGTCCCCGTCGTACGGGAACTGGCCGCCGAAGGCATCCTGGTCTCGGTCGACACGATGCGCGCCTCCGTCGCGGCGCGCGCGGTGGAGGCGGGTGCCGCCCTCGTCAACGACGTCAGCGGCGGTCTTGCCGACCCCGCCATGCTCCCCGCCGTGGCGGCCTGCGGCGTGCCGTTCGTCGTGATGCACTGGCGCGGTTTCAGCCACGACATGGCGAGCAGGGCCGTGTACGGGAACGTGGTGCGGGAGGTCGTCGACGAGCTCGCGGCGCGCGTCGAGGCGGTCGTCGCCGCGGGGATCGGTCCGGAGCGGCTCGTGGTCGATCCGGGGCTCGGCTTCGCGAAGCGGCCGGAGCACGATCTCGCTCTGCTCGGCGGCCTGGCCGAGCTGCGCGCGCTGGGTCTCCCCGTCCTGGTGGCGGGCTCCCGGAAGAGGTTCCTGGGGCACGTCCTCGCGGACGCGGACGGCACACCGCCTCCCGCTCACGCGAGGGACGCCGCGACCGCCGCCGTGTCGGCGATCGCGGCCTACGAGGGGGCGTGGGCGGTGCGGGTCCACGACGTCGGCGCGACGGCGGACGCCGTCCGGGTCGCCGGGGCGGTCTCGTCGGCCGGCTGACGAGACACCGGGCCGGTTCCGGCTTCCCCGCGAGGGACGTCGCACCCGCGAAGGACGTCGCGCCGCGAAGGACGCGGTGCCAAGGCGGGAAGGCGGAGCGGGGTGCGGTGGACACCACTCCGCCGCACCCCTTCCTCCACGTGCCGCCGGGCCCCTCAGCCCGACGGCGGAACCGGGCCCTCAGCCCCGGTCGTCGATGGGGAGCCACCCTCCGCGCGCGTCCGTCGCCCGACGCCGCTCCGGCTCCCGCGCCGCCCCGGCCGCCTCTCCGCGGCCGTGGCGGTCCCCCCGTGGATCGTGTGACTTGCCAACACTCCTGCAGAACAGAGGGAGCCGATGGCACCATGTGCCTCGGTCGAGGGATCGCAGCCGCCGGACCCACGGAATGGGATCGGAGCAATCACGCGGTCGACCCAGTCGAACTGCCGGGATCTCCGACGTCAGGACGCTCAAAGAGCCCTGATCGTTCTCCTCGGTCGCCGAGGTCCGGCGGCCACGGCTCCACTCTGGCACTGGCACCCAGTGCCATCAAGAAGCGAGGCCCGCCAAGTTCTGCGAATCTTCCGATCTCGATCTGCGAAGATTGCGAAGCTTGGCAGCGGCGGATTCGCGCGTACGCTGAGGGCCGGTCGAGCGAACGGCGGAGGAGTACGGGTGGCCAAGACGTACGCGGGGGCGCGACTGCGCCGGCTGCGCGAGGAACGGCGGATGAGCCAGGCCGAACTGGCCCGGGTCCTCGGGATCTCGCCGAGCTACCTGAACCAGATGGAGCACGACTCCCGTCCTCTGACCGTTCCGGTGCTGCTGCGCCTGACCGAGGCGTTCGGCGTCGACCCCGGCTTCTTCTCCGAGCGTGACACCAGCCGGCTCGTTGCCGACCTGCGCGAGGCCCTCGCCGGTGAGGTCGCCGCCGCCCGGGTGTCCGCCTCGGACCTGGCCGAGCTGGCGCAGCGGATGCCGGCCGTCGCCTCCGTCCTGGTCGACCTCGGCCGTCGGAGCCAGCAGCTCGCCGAGCGGCTCGCCGACGCGGCCGACGGCCGGGACGACTCCGGCGCAGCCGCCCCGCGCTCCCCGCACGAGGAGATCCGGGAGTTCTTCTACCGGCGGCAGAACTACCTCCACGACAGCGACCTCGCCGCCGAGAGGCTGGCCCGCGAGATCGGCATCCGCCCCGGGGACGTCCTCCAGAACCTCGCCCGGCGGCTCGACGAGCGCCACCGGATCCGGCTCGCCGCCGACTCCGACCGCCTCCACCACTACGACCCCGCGAGCCGGGTGCTGCACCTCTCCGGGCGGCTGCGGCCGGGCCAGCAGGCCTTCCGGATGGCCACCCAGCTCGCCCTTCTGGAGTACGACGACGAGCTGGACCGGCTCGCCACCGAGGACTTCGAGCCCGGCTCCCCCGCCCACCGCCTCGCCCGCATCGGCATCGCGAACTACTTCGCCGCCGCGCTGATCCTCCCCTACGGCGCCTTCCACACGGCCGCCGAGGAGGTCCGCTACGACATCGAGCGGCTCACCGACCGGTTCGGGCTCGGCTACGAGACGGTCTGCCACCGTCTGAGCACCCTTCAGCGCCCGCGACTGCGCGGAGTGCCCTTCTCCTTCGTCCGCGTCGACCGGGCCGGCAACATGTCGAAGCGCCAGTCCGCCACCGGCTTCCACTTCTCCCGCGCCGGCGGCACCTGCCCGCTGTGGAACGTGTACGAGGCGTTCGCCTCGCCCGGCCGCATCCACGTCCAGGTCGCGGCGATGCCCGACGGGCAGCGGTACCTGTGGACCGCCCGGGCCGTCACCCGGCACCTCGGCGGCTGGGGCGAGCCGGGCAAGACCTTCGCCATCGGCCTGGGCTGCGAACTCCGCCACGCCCACCGTCTCGTGTACTCCGACGGCCTGGACCTCGACAACACCTCCGCCGCCACCCCGATCGGCATGGGCTGCCGGCTGTGCGAACGCCTCGACTGTCCCCAGCGCGCCGTCCCGCCCCTCGGCCGCGCGCTGGCCGTCGACGAGAGCAGCAGCACCTTCGTCCCGTACCCGGTGGCGCGCGACCGGACGTAGGCATCAGGTCCGGGGCAGCCGCCGCGCCTCCGCCCCGGTGACGGGTTCCCCCACGCGTACGCCGTGCAGCACGTGGGCCAGGACCTCCGTGCCCCGGACCACGCGAGGGCCCGGCCGGTTGAAGTAGGCGGGTCCGTCCAGGACCCACACCTCGCCGGAACGGACGGCGGGAAGGTCCGCCCAGCCGGGCAGCCCCGTGAGCAGGTCGATCTCGGACAGAGTCCGCTCGGGAGGGAACCCGCACGGCAGCACCAGGAGGACGTCCGGGCGGGCCGCCCGCACCGCGTCCCACGTCATGGGCGCGGTGTGCTCCCCCGGCGTGGCGAGCAGTGCCTCGCCGCCCGCGCCGAAGATCTGCTCCGGTACCCAGTGCCCGGCGGGCCAGAGCGGGTCGAGCCACTCGACGGCCACGACCCGCGGGCGCGGGCCTCCCGCCGTGGCCCGCCGGACCGCGTCGAGCCGGCCGCGCCACTCCGCCCGCCGGCGCTCGGCCGTGTCGCGGACTCCCAGGAGCTCGCCCACCGTGACGAGGCAGTCGAGGACGTCGTCCAGGGTGCGGGGCTCCAGGCTCAGGACCCGGGGTCCGGCGTCCAGGAGACGCGCCGCGCGGGACACCGGCTCGTAGGACACGGCGCAGACCCGGCAGAGGTCCTGGGTGAGCAGGACGTCCGGAGCGAGCGCGGCGAGGGCTTCCGTGTCCAGGGTGTAGAGCGAGGACCCGCGGTGCTCCGCGCCGCCCACCGCGGTGGAGATCTCCCGGCTGCTGAGCGAGTTCGCGTCGAACTCGGCCCGTGTGACGACGGGTACGGAGGCGACCTCGGCGGGCGGCCAGTCGCATTCGTGGGTGCGTCCGACCAGGTGGGCGGCGAGTCCGAGGTCGGCCACGATGTCCGTGGCCGCCGGCAGCAGGGAGACGATGCGCATACGCCGACTGTAGGCGCGCGGGTGACGGCCCTGAGCTCCGCGACAACCTGATCCTCGCGGTCTCGACGACCGGCGTCAGCCAGGCGTTCGTCCTCACCGGGAGCCTCGGCCCGGCCCGAGGCCCTGGACGCGCCGCACCTCCCTCTCATGACCGAGGTTCTCGCCGAGCAGGACCGCGAACACCGACCCGCCGCCGCGGGTCGCCCAGGTCCGTCCGTGGTCGCACGGGTGCGGCGGTTCCCCGCGGGGCGAGCCGCCGCACCCGCCTTCCCCGGGAACTCTCGGCTCCATTCGTCCGTATGCCGGTATGGCGCGGATCGACCGACCGGCGACCTCAGGGGGATGGGATGAAGCCGCGAGCCCGACACATCGTCGTCGACGGGGAGGAACTCGTCGTCCTGCCCGTGCACGACTTCGACAACCTGCTGGCGAGCCGTCGGCAGCTGGGCGGCCAGGCGGCCCGCGTACGGTCCCTGCGTGAGGGACTGACCGAGCTCATCGAGTGCGTACAGGCCCTGGAGCAGCGGCTGGGATCCGCCGAGCCGGTACCGGACCGGGCGGATCTGGCCGCCGAGCTCCGCAGGCGCCTGCACCGCGCGCGGAAGCTCACCGGAATGAGCTGAGCAGGCTCGCGGGACACCTCCCCCCGCGCACACACGATCAAGGAGCACCCGGGCGTTGAACGACAGGACCAGACACCTCGCGGTCATCGGCATCGGCTCCGGTGACCCCGACCAGTTGACCCTCGGGGCCGTGAGGGCCATGCGCGGGACGGATGTGTTCTTTCTCCTCGACAAGGGCCGGGAGAAGGCCTCTCTGGTCCGGCTCCGCCGCGCCATGCTCGACGAGCACGCCACCGGGTCCCACCGCATCGTCGAGGCGGCCGACCCGTGGCGCGACCGCGCGCAGGAGGGGACCTCCGGATACCGGGAGGCCGTCCACGACTGGCGCCGCCGGCGCGCCGACGTCTGCGAGGGGCTGATCCGGGACGAGTTGGCGCCCGGGGAGCGCGGAGCGTTCCTCGTGTGGGGCGACCCCTCGCTGTACGACAGCACCCTGGCCGTCCTGGAGACCATCGCGGCCCGGGGGAACGTGACGTTCACCTACGAGGTGATCCCGGGCGTCAGCAGCGTCTCCACGCTCGCGGCGCGCCACCGCATCGGGCTCAACCGGGTGGGCCGCCCGCTCCACATCACCCCTGGCCGGCAGCTCTCCGAGACGCTGGGCGCCCTCGGCAACGACGACGGCGACGTCGTCGTGATGCTCGACGCCCACGAGTCCTTCGGGCACCTCTCCGGTGACGGCACGTGGATCTATTGGGGTGCCTACCTCGGCACCCCGGACGAGATCCTCGTCTCCGGTCCGCTGGGAGAGGTCGCCGACGAGATCCGGCGGGTACGGGCCGAGGCCCGTGCCACGCACGGCTGGATCATGGACACGTATCTGCTGAGGCCCACGACCGAGGTCGCGCATCCCTAGGGGGCGCCGCGCAGCGAGCCCGGCCTGACCGGCAGGACACTCCCTCAGGCGGCGAGACCGCGTTCATGGCGGTCGACGGCCTCGCGCACGGCGTCGACGAAGCCGTTCCAGTGGGCGGGGGCGTCCGGCGCGGTCTCGGAGGCCACGCCGGCGGTCTTGCGGCGGTCGGAGCCGCTGCCGAACCTGCCGAACATGGCTCTGCGCAGCTCGGTGGAGGTCTCCAGCTGCGCGCCGGCCCCGGTCCGCGTGCGGTTGACGATGTTGTCCGGGTCGTCGCCGTTCAGCTCGGCGGCGGCCCCCGCGACGACCACCTCGACCCCGAGCGAGGCGTTCAGCCCGTGCTCGTCGAAGGCCTTCGCCAGATTGCGGATCAGCCGCTGGTCCCGGCCGCCGATGAGGATCCGCTTGGCCAGGGGGGCGTCGTCGGGCTTGAAGCCGTGGAGGGACACCGCGTACAGGTTGTTGCCGCAGACGGCCAGCGCGGCGGGGTCGTCGCAGTTCGTCGAGGTGACGTGGAGGGGCTTGACGGGGGCGGGGAGGGAGGCCGTCAGCGTCTCGAACATCCAGTAGTCGCGCTGCACCGCACCCGGGGTGACCGTGTCCGGCTTCGGTTCGGTCCCGGGCTCGGCGCGGTCGTAGCCGGCGAGGGTGAGGCAGAGTTCGGTGGTGCCCGCCTCCAGGCCGCCGCCGTGCGGGGCGATGATCGCCGTGCTGCGCACGGGGGCGCTCGTGAGGAGGGAGAGCGGGGCGGTCGCCGACGGGTCCTTCGCGTAGTCGTTCAGGGTGCCCGGGACGCCGCAGCGGAAGCGGCGCATCCAGTGGACGCCCTCCACGTAGTCGCCGCTGCTGTAGAGCGCCGCGTTCGACGCGAACTCGGCGGGCCCGGCCGCGGCGGCCGTGCCGCCGTTCCCCGCGAGGTCGTTGAGGAGGGGCAGGGTGGCGGCAGCGGCGGCGACGGAGCTGAGGAGGGTGCGTCGGCTGGTGAGATTCATGAGGTGATCATCTCAAGATGATCACCTCGGACGGGGGCTGAGGGCTGAGGGACGAGGGACGAGGGGCGAGGGGCGTGGGCCGCGCGGTCGTTCAGCCCGCCCAGCGTCCCGAGAAGTAGGTGACGGCGAGGACGACGGCGAGCGGGGCGGACAGGAACAGCCACACCGCCGTCCTCCAGGGCGCACGCAGCGTCCAGGCGGCGAGGCCGACCCAGAGCGGCCACCACAGCAGCGTCGCGCGGGGGACGGACATGTACCAGTACGAGGTGCCGAGCGCCCAGAGGCTGAGCGCGATGTAGACCGCCTCGGGCCAGCGGCGGGCGCGGGCGAGCAGGGCGACGGCGGCGATCCCGACCACCATGGCGACGAGTTCGGCCTGCCACAGGAGCGCGTACGCGCTTGAGTGGCCGTGGCCGAAGGCGGCGTCCCAGGTGGTGCTCCAGGACTCCCACGGGGCGTGGAACTGCCGGTACCAGCCGCGCTCCTGGGCGTGCTTCCACGCCATCCAGTCCCCGGTGCGGCCGTGCAGGTACCAGACGTACAGCAGCGGCGGGAGCGCGGGCACCGCCAGCCAGGGAAGCCGGCGGACCACGCCACGGCGGCGGGCCGTGAGGGCGAAGTGGACGACGAGCGCGGCGAGCAGGAAGAGGCCGGTCACGCGCACGGTGGTGGCCCCGGCGGTGAGCAGCGCGGCGAGCCGCCAGGCGTCGCGGCGGGCGGCGAGCCAGGCGGGGAGGGCGAAGGCGAGGAACAGCGACTCGGTGTAGCCGACGGCGAGGAACACCGCGCACGGCGAGACGAGCAGCA
Organism: Streptomyces sp. NPDC014861; assembly: GCF_043081625.1. Taxonomy (NCBI): domain Bacteria; kingdom Bacillati; phylum Actinomycetota; class Actinomycetes; order Kitasatosporales; family Streptomycetaceae; genus Streptomyces; species Streptomyces sp. NPDC014861. Next base: position 363,752 of record NZ_JBIBWV010000003.1, on the reverse strand, counting down.
GCAGGACGGCCCGGCGGGAGTCGGACGTCTCGGGCAGGTGCTGCCGTGCGACGCGACCGAGGGCGAGGACGGCGACGGCGCCCGCGAGCAGGGAGACGAGGAGTCCCGCCGCGGTCCAGTCCCCCACGACGAGGTGCGCCGCCCGCAGGGCGAAGGGGAAGCCCGGGAAGAACGCCTCCCTGTTGTCCCACGGCTCGGGACGGGCGGCGGGGTCGTCGGGGAAGTAGCCGTCGCGGGCGATGTGCAGGTAGTGGTCCCAGTCCCACCGCCCGACGACCTCCGCGAAGGAGTCGGGCCGGTGGGCCTCGGGATCGCGGGGGAAGAGCCAGGCGGTGCAGTAGGCGATCAGGAGGAGGGTGACGCGGGTGAGCAGGTAGAGGGCGAGGACGTCGCGGTCGGCGGCGTCGAGACGGAGCGCTCGGGGGACGCGGAGTCGCGTCCGCAGGGGAGGGGGAGGGGTCGGGGTCGGGGGTGTGTCGGGTATGTCCTGGGCCCTCGGTGCTCGCGGGGCGTCCTCTGTCACGGTCATGGGGGGCTGCAATCGTTCGGGGGCATGGCGGGGCGGGGGACCCGGTGTCGATGAGGTGACCGGTCCCGCGTGGGGTCTGCTCGGTGTGCGGCGGCCAGGGGGAGGGCGCTGCCCGGCCCGGCCGGTCATGCGCCGGCGGGGTGTCCGGGGCGCTGCCCGGCCCCGCCTGTTGGGCGTCGGCGCAGGGTCCTGGGGCGCTGCCCGGACCCGCCCGCTGTGCGGCGGCGAAGGGTAAGGGGCTGCCCGGCCCCGATCGGTGGGGGCCGGCGGGAGGGCCGGGTGCTACCCGGCGCCTCCCGGTGGAGTGGTGGTCGTGGTGGCGCCGGGCCGGGTGGTGCCCGTGGACGTGGGGATGCCGGCGGGCGGGGTGGTGGTGGTGCCGACCGACGGGGCCTGGGTCGTGGACGGGGGGGTCGGGGGCGGCGCGGTGGTCGTGTCGGCGGGGGCCGGTCCGATCACGGACGGGCTCGTCGCCGGGACCACGGGCTGGGGCGGGCCCGCGAGCAGGGCGCCCAGCGCGGCCCCTCCCCCGCCCACGACCAGGCAGGCTCCCGCGGCGAGCACCGCGAGGCGGCGCCGGTGGACGCGACGGCCCCGGGCACTGATCTCACCGGCCGGGGCGTACGCGGCACGGGCCCGGCCCGCCGCGGCGGCCTGCTCGAAGAGCGCCTTCAGCGGGTCGGCGGAGGAGGCGCCGGACGGCTCGCGGGCGGGGTCCTGCGACGGACCGTGGGAGTCATGCATCGGGTGCCTCCTCGCTGGACGGGTGGGCGGTGCGGGGGCTGCGCGGGTCCTCGATGCGGTGGGCGAGCGCGGCCCGTCCGCGGGAGAGGTGGGTCTTGACGGTGCCGGTCGACAGGCCCGTCTCGGCGGCGACCTGGTCGACGCTCAGGTCGCACAGGTAGTGGAGGGCGAGGGTGCGGCGTTGCTGCTGCGGCAGTCCCCGCATGGCCTCGACGAGGACGAGGTGGTCGGGCTCGGGGCCCTCCACCGCCGCGGGCGCCGCGGCGTCACGCCGCCACGCCTCGGCGGTACGCCTGCGGAAGCGCCAGCGGCTGACCGCGAGCCGCCAGGCGACCGTACGGATCCATGCCTCCGGCTGACCGTCCCGGTCCAACTGCCGCCGGCGGTTCCAGCCCTTGACGAAGGCCTCCTGCACGACGTCCTGCGCCTCGTGCAGATCGCCCAGCATCACGTACAACTGCCCCGTGAGCCGCGCCACCGCATGGGCGTAGAACTCTTCGAACTCCTCGACCGTCAACGAACGACTCCCGCATCTCCGACTACACCCCGCATACGCCTGCCGCCGGGTCCCCGGTTGACACGGGAACCCCACGATCAGAGTGATCGTGGTCACACGGCCGGACCGGCAGGACACGCGTCGCAGCGGCCGTACGGGACGGCCGCGCGATCGTCCCGATCCACGGCGTCAGCCCGGCCCGGGCGCGTCCAGGGTGAGGATCAGGAGGGAGACGTCGTCCTGGATCGCGGGGGCGAAGCGGCTCAGGTCCGCCCAGATCGCGTCGGGCAGCTCGTCCGGCCCGAGGCCGGTCATCCGGGCCAGGCGCGCGGCGAAGGGGTAGAAGGCGCCGGTCGTGTCCCGCGCCTCCAAGACGCCGTCCGACGCGAGGAGGAGCCGGTCACCGGGAAGGAGCGACATGGTCGCCGCGGTTCCGGGCGCGATGTCGGCGAGGCCCAGCCCCAGGGGCGGTCCCGGGTCGAGGTCGAGGGTGCGCACGGCGCCGCCGCGCAGCAGGACCGGCGGTGGGTGGCCGCAGGCCAGGACGCGGACCTCCCGGCCGTGCGGGGCGAAGTCCAGGAGGACGGCCGTGGCGAAGAGTTCCGCGTGCTCCGTGCGCGCCGAGTCGACCACCAGCCTGCGGTCCAGCCGTGCCGCGACCGCCTCGGCGTCCGCGTCGTCCAGGACGGCCTCGCGGAACGCCCCGAGGACGGACGCGACCGTGGCGACGGCCGACAGGCCGTGGCCCTGTACGTCGCCGAGGACCGCCCGCACCCCGTAGGGGCCGGCCCTGACGTCGAAGAAGTCGCCGCCCACCAGCGTGCCCGCCTCGGCGGCCCGGTAGAGGCTCGCGCAGCGCACGGGACCCACCCGCCGCCGCACCTCGGGGACGATGGCCCGCTGGGCCGTCTCGGCGACGGCCCGTTCCAGGTCGAGCTGCTCGTCCCTGCGCCCGCGGACGAAGGAGACGAAGACGCTCAGGGTGGCGACGAAGCCGAGGGTGACGAGGTCGGTGTTCCCCGGCCGGTCGAGGTGGAAGGCGGGCAGGGTCAGCAACGCGATCGTCGCCGCGCCGAGGAGGGCCGTGGCCAGCGGTCCGTACGCCAGGACGGCCAGCGGGGAGACGGCGCCGAGCAGGAAGCCGATGTCCACCGGGACGGAGTCGGTGAGGGACGCGATCCCCACCCCGACGAGCAGGAGCACGGGCAGGACCCGGACCCAGCGGGGCGGCGGCGCCCCGCGCAGCCAGCTCCGCCGGTACGCGCCGTTCACCGCCTTCCCCGGCTTCACCACACCACCAGGCTCCTACGCCGGTGGGCCCCGCGCATTCCACGCCTCGCGCCCCGGGGGCCGGCGGGACGTGCCGTCGACCCCCGGGGCCCGGCTTCAGGGGGTCCCCGTGATCGGTCCAGCCCTCGGGCGTCGCCACAGCGGGGCGGTCACTCACGGACGAGGAGCCGTCACGCGTGGCGACATGGGCCGGGCGGGCGGGCAGCGACGGGGGACGGCGTCCGCCCGTCGTGCCCCGGCCGCTGTCAGGCGCCCCAGCGCAGCGCGAGGGTGTCGCCGAGGTTGACGGTCGTCTCGCGGAGGGCTCCGGTGAAGGCGGAGCCGTCGGTGCTGACCTTCCAGGTGTTCGATCCGCTGTTGGCCTTGCCGTTGAGCGCGGTGATCGCACCGGTGCCCGACGCGGGGGTGACGCCGGTGACGCAGCCGGACGGGGTGGCCGCGCCCGTCGCGGCGGCGAGGACGTCCCCGAGGGTCGTGGTCGCGGCCGTGGGCGTGAAGGAGACCGCGCACACCTTGAGGTTGCCGGCGCCGTCGTCGACGGTGAGCGCGAGCTTGGTGGCGGTCCCCGGGGTGAACGCCGACTGGGCGACCCACTGGGGGGCGCCCGGGGTGACCGGCACCGGCGGGGCAGCGGTGAAGCCGCCTCCGGCGACCGCGCGCAGCGCGTCGATCGAGGAGTACGCGGAGGGAGTGGTGTCGGCGGGCTTGTACTTGAAGCCGCCCGCCGGGTTGTACTGGTTGGCGAGGAGGAAGTCGATCGGGGTCTTGGTGGCGAGGGTGGTGAACTCCGCCGACTGCGGGTTGAATCCGCAGGCGTTCAGGCCGGAGACGCCCCAGCCGTTGGAGCTGGTGTTGACGCCGTAGAGGGAGTTGAACGCGCCCGAGGAGCTGACGAGCTTGCCCTTGAGGAAGTTCTTGGCCTGAACGACGTCCGCGTCGGTGTTCGGGACGCCGGAGACGCACAGGGCGGCCATCGCGGCGCCGGTCATGTCGATGTCGCTCGCGGTGTTGATGGCGGTGGGGTTGCCCTCCACCTTCTGGTAGGTCCAGCCGCCGTCGTTGTGCTGGTTGGCGCGGAGACGGGCGACCATCGCGGCGGTCAGGGCCTGCGGGACGCGGGCGGAGCCGGCCTGGGTCTTCGCGCCGCCGAGGGCGAGAGCCGCGAAGACGGTGCCGTTGAAGTTGGCGGAGGGGCCGAAGTAGCCCGGCTCGGCGGTCTGCCAGTACGCGTAGATGTGCGCGATGAGGTTGCGCGAGGCCGAGACGCGGGCCGGGTCGATGCCGGCGGCGTAGGCGTTCAGCGCGCCGCGCTCGTAGTCGGTGACCACCGGGGTGGCGGACGGCCAGCCCGCCGTGGACAGCAGGTTGCGGTAGACGGTTCTGGCGTTCTTGGTGGTGTCGCCGCCGGGTGCCACGTCGACGACGGCGGTGCCCGCGGCGGCGAAGGCGCTGAACGCCCACTCGTTGGAGAGACCCGAGCCGGCGTACGAACCATCCGCTGCCTGGAGGGACTTGAGGTAGGCGACGCCGTTGGTCTTGGACGTCGCGATCTGCGCGGGGGTGGAGGTCGCGAAGGCGGGGAGCGTGCTGAGCGCGAAGGCGCCGAGCATCGCCGGCACCGCGAGCGCGAGACGGCGTGAGGTGCGGGGAAGGGACAAGGCGTGCTCCTGAAGTCGGCGGACGCCGGCCGCTCCGGTCGCACGCGCGCGTCGCCGTGCCGGAGCACGGCCAGGGCATGGCATGGCCGGGGACCGCCGTCCGGAACGCGTGGTACGGCTTCGAGTCGTGCGTCGCCGAATGGGCATTCGGGCTCGGGAAACGGCCCCCGCCGTCCCACACCGCTGCGCGTCAGCTCCGGCTTCGCACCGGATTCCCCCATGTGGCAGCCCAGGACGCTACCCGAACGGTGGAGGTACCGCCAGCGTCGTCCGGAGGGGCGTGCACGACGAGCGGTCGGGCCTCGCCGGTGAGACGCGGACCACCTTGACGGTGCCGACCGATCCGTGTTGCACTCCGGCTGATAAGCAATCAGCACCAGGGGAAGCCGGTCGAATTCCGGCGCTGACCCGCAACCGTAGACCCGGCTCGTCCCGGGTGAGTCGGAATGCCTGGGCTGGAACAGAGCACGAAGAACGCCGTCGCGGACTACGGCGTGGTCGTCACCGCCCCGCCACGGCGTCGCCGTCGCGAGGCCATCGCCACGTACGCACCCGCCCGGCAGAGACGAGGGGCCGCGGTGGGGACCGAACAGCAGGCGAGACGGTGGTCGGGGGCGGGACGACGCCTGGTGTCCGTCCTGACCGTCTCCTTTCTGACGCTCGGCGCGGGCCTGGCCCACTTCACGGCCGCCGCGCCGGCGAGCGCCGACCCGATCAAGAAGTGCACCCGCACCTCCGGCGCGATCGTCGCCGTCGACTTCGGCCACTGGGGCGGCCCCGTGGTGCGCGGCTGCGACGCCACCCCCACGACCGGCTACGAGCTGCTGCGGTCCGGCGGGTTCAGCACCACGGGTACGGAGCACGACGGTCCCGCGTTCATCTGCCGCATCGGCAACGGCTCGTTCGACCGGGGCAAGCAGTACCCCACTCCGGCCCAGGAGGACTGCGTCCTCACCCCGCAGGCCACCGCCTACTGGTCGTACTGGATCGCCTCACCCGGGCAGCGGAAGTGGACGTACAGCCCGCTGGGGGCCATGTCCCGCACGCTCAAGCCGGGCGACGTGGACGCCTGGGTCTTCGGCGGCACCGACATCGGCGGCACCAAGGGCCGGCCCACCTTCACCCCCGACGACGTCCGCGCGGAGGGCGGCGACCCGCCGGACCCGAGCGACCCGCCCGCCCCGAACGTGCCGCCGGGCTCGGTCGATCTGCCGGGCGCGGCCCGCTGGCTCACCGACCGGCTGACGAACGGTCAGCGGGTGGTCAACGAGGGCGACACGGTGCCGAACTACCTCGCCACCACCGAAGCGGCCTGGGCCCTGGCCGCCGCCGACGGCGAGAGCCCCGCGGCCCGCAGGGTCGCCGCCTTCCTGGCCAGGCCCGAGCACACCGACGCCTACGCCTACCCCGCCGGGAAGGACGAGGCGCCCGACGCCACCGCCGCCGCCCGCCTCGCGCTCGTCGCCGAGGCCACCGGCAGGGACCCGCGCGACTTCGGCGGCCACGATCTCCTCGGCGACCTCCTGGCGAACGTCTGCCTCAGCGGCTCGGACGCGCCGCAGCCCGTCCCCGGCTGCGCCACCACGGGCGATTTCCGTACGACGGGGCAGACCGAGGGGCAGGCCCTCGCCGTCATCGCCCTGTTGAACGGTGAGGTGACCCCGCCGGCCGAGGCGGTGACGCGGCTGGCTCAACTCCAGTGCGACGACGGCGGATTCCCGAGCTTCCTGATCCTGGACGGACAGGTCTGCGAGAGCGAGGCCGGGAGCACCGCGCTGGTGGCGCTCGCCCTCCAGCGGGCGGGCGGCCACAAGGCGGTCGTCACCAAGGCCCGCTCCTCGCTCAAGAAGGCCCAGTCCAAGACGGGCGCCTGGCCCGCCGTCTCGTACAGCGTCCCGGGCAGCGCCTACGCCACGGGCTGGGCGGCCCAGGCCCTGCGGGCCCTGGGCGACCGGGCGCACGCGGACGCGGCGGTCTCCTGGCTCTCCCGCCAGCAGCTCCCCGGCGGCGGCTTCGCCTTCGAGGAGGGCACCCCGGACCCGCTGCTCTACGCCACCACCGCGGCCCTCATCGCGGGCGCGAAGAGCGATCTGGTGACGCTGACCACGAAGGAGCCCGCGCCGCCGACCACCCCTCCGACCACTCCGCCCACCACACCCCCGACCACGACCCCTCCCACGACCGGGCCCACCACTCCCCCGGCCGGTGAGGGACCGGACCTCAAGAAGGGCTCGGCCTACCTCGCCGACCACCGGCGGCTGATCCAGGGCCGGTACTACGAGGGCAGCCCCCGCTTCGCCGACTACGGCCTGACCATCGACGGCGCGTACGCGCTCGCCGCCACCGGTCACGACAACGCCACCCTGCGCAACATCGTCGACTTCCTCGACAAGGGCGGCGAGGACGCGTCGGGTCGCGGTGTCCACGACTGGACGAAGGTCGGCACCAAGTACGCCGGCGGCGGCTTCATAGGCAAGGCGGCGGTCCTCGCCCAGTCCGTGGGCCGCGACCCCCGCGCCTTCGGCGGGAAGGACCTGATCGCCGCGCTCGCCCGGGGCGTCTGCCCGGCCGCGACCCCGGCGGAGCCCCGCAAGTGCGCCGGTGAGGGCAACTACACCTACGCCACCTCGGTCTTCTCCCAGTCCCTGGGCGTCATCGCCCAGGTCCGGGCGGGTGAGACGGCCGCCGCGGCCTCGCCGGTGGCGTACCTCAAGAGCCTCCGCGACCCGGCGACCGGCGCCTGGCCCAGCCTCATCGGCGAGCCGAGCGACATCGAGGTCGACTCGACGGCGATGGCCGCGATGGCCCTCGACCTGCTGCCCGACGCCGAGACGCAGGCGGCCGTGGACCGGGCCCTGGTGTGGCTGGCCGGGCAGCAGCTCCCCGACGGCGGCTTCACCGGCGCCTCCGGGAACTCCGTCAACTCGGCGGCGCTCGCCGTGCAGGGGTTGTCGCTGGACACCGGGAAGTACGCGGCCGAGATCGCGAAGGCCCGGAAGTTCCTGGCCTCGCAGCAGAACAAGGACGGCGGCTTCAACGTCAGCAAGGGCGGTCAGGCGGGATCCGACGTCCGGGCCTCCGCGCAGGCGGTCGGCGGGGCCACCGGCATCTCCTTCGGCACGCTGACGCGCGACCTGAGCGGCACCACCGCCGAACCGGTCCCGAGCCCGTCCGGGCCGCCCGCCTCCCCCTCGTCGACGCCCGTGATCATCACTCCGGGCGAGGACGGAGGCACCGCGAGCGGCTCCGGGACGTCCGGCACGGGAACCGGCGGAACCCAGGCGACCGGCGGCGCGAAGGGCGGCAGCCTCGCCGCCACCGGGTCCCAGGCCACCGCCCTCGCCGTCACGGCCGTCCTCCTGGTCGCCGCCGGCTGGGGCGCGACCCGCCTCGCCCGCAGGCGGCGCGAGACCGACGGCGGCCCGGCATGACCGCTCACCGCGTCCCGCGTTCCCTCACGCGTACGGGGACCGCGCAGGCGAACAAGCCCCTCAAGGGCCACTTCGCCCGTTCCCTCACGCGTGCGGGGACCGCGCTGGCGCTGACGGTGGCGGCCGTCGCCGCCGGGACGGCCCCGGCGGGGGCCGCCCCCCAGCCGATGGGGCAGTGCACCACGTCCTCCGGCGCCGTCCTCGCCGTCGACTTCAGCCACTGGGGAGGGCCGATCTACCGCTCGTGCGGGACGACCCCCACGACCGGGTACGAGCTCCTGAACCAGGGCGGCTGGCGGACCGCCGGCACGGGCCACGACGGCCCGGCCTTCATCTGCCGCATCGGCTACAGCGGTCACCAGGGAGGGAAGCAGTACCCGACGCCCCAGCAGGACGACTGCGTCCTCACCCCGCCCGCCTCCGCGTACTGGTCGTACTGGCACGCCGATCCGGGCGAGAACACCTGGGAGTACAGCCAGCTCGGCGCGATGCTCTACAAGCCCGCGCCCGGCAGCGTCGACCTGTGGATCTTCGGCGGCACGAACATCGAGGGGACCGAGGGGCGCCCCACCGTCACCCCCGACCAGCTGCGCGCCAAGAACACCCGGCCCACCGGGGGCGGTCAGCCGGTGCCCCACGACACCCGGACAGCGGCGTCGCTGCCGCCGGACGTCGACACCGGCCCCGCTCCGGAGAACCCGCCCCCGACGGAACCGCCGGCTCCGGCGACGACCGCTCCCGCGACGCGACCGCCCGCGCCGACACGCACCCCGACCCCCTCGCGGAGCCCTTCGCCGACCCCGTCGAGGACCGCGTCCCCGACGCCCGCCACGACCCCGCCGACGACTCCGCCGAGCCCGACCGCGACGACCGGCTCGCCGGCCGTCGCCGCCCCGGGCCCCGCGGTGGTCGACGCGGCGCCCGCCGCGGACGCCGCCGTCGACACGGGGTCCTGGGTGCCCGCCGCCGTGACCGGTCTCCTGGGCCTGCTGATCGGCGCGGCGGCCGTGTTCGCCGCCAAGCGCCGTCGTCGTGCGGAGTAGCCGCGTGCCCCGTGCCTCCACGGCGGCCGTCGCACCGTCCGCGTCCGGCCCCGCGCCGGACGCGGGCGGCCGCCGCCTGCCCCGCACCCTCCACCCCGTCGCCTGGTGGGTCTGGGCCCTGGCGCTCGCGACGGCGGTGAGCCGCACCAACAACCCGCTGCTGCTCTTCCTGGTCCTCGCGGTCCTCGGATACGTCATCACGATGCGCCGCACCGAGGCGCCCTGGGCGCGCGGCTTCAAGTACTACCTGTATCTGGCCCTCACCGTCGTCGCGATCCGGGTGGTGTTCCGCGCGGTCTTCGCGACCGGGATCACCCCCCGCGACCACTTCCTCTTCGCGCTCCCGCACCTGCCCACCCCGGACTGGTACGCCGGGATCCAGATCGGCGGCCCGGTCTCCCTGGAGGCGCTGCTCTCCGCCGCCACCGACGGGCTGCGGCTGGCGTGCATGCTCTGCTGCATCGGCGCCGCCAACACCCTCGCCAACCCCAAGCGTGCGCTGCGCGTGCTGCCCGGCGCGCTGTACGAGCTCGGCGTGGCCGTCACCGTCTCCCTGAGCGTGGCGCCCCAACTGGTCCAGAGCGTCCAGCGCGTGCACCGGGCGCGGCGGCTCCGTGCCGGGCGCTCCAAGGGGCTGCGGGCCCTGCGCGGGATCATCGTCCCGGTGCTGGAGGACGCGCTGGAACGCTCCCTGCGGCTGGCGGCGGCGATGGACTCCCGGGGCTACGGGCGGGCGGGGACGGCGACCCGCGGGTCGCGCCGGGCCACCGGCGCGCTGATGCTGCTCGGCATGTGCGGCCTCTGCGCCGGCGCGTACGGGCTCCTCGACGCCACCGCTCCGGCCGTGCTCGGCTTCCCGGCGCTGGTCGTCGGCGGGCTGCTGTGCGTGGCGGGGCTCCGTCTCGGCGGGCGCAGGGTGACCCGTACGACCTACCGCCCGGATCCGTGGCGGGCCGCCGAGTGGGCCGTGGCCGGCTGCGGCGTGCTGTCCGCTGTGCTCCTCTTCAGCAACGCGGGCTTCGACGCGGCCGAACTCAACCCGTCGATCTATCCGCTGAGTTGGCCCACCCTTCCGCTGGTCCCGGCCGCGGCGATCCTGCTGGCCGGGACCGCCGGGTTCGTGGCCCCTCCGCCCGGTCCGCCGGTCCGGCCGGTCCTTCCCGCACAGCGCACCGAGGAACCCACGTGATCACCTTCGAGCAGGTCACCGTCGTGTACGACGACATGGCCGAGCCCGTCCTGCGGGACGTGGACCTGACGGTGGAGGAGGGCGAGCTCTGCCTGGTCGTCGGTCACACCGGCACCGGCAAGTCGAGCCTGCTCGGCACCGTCAACGGACTCGTGCCGCACTTCACCGGGGGCACCCTCCACGGCCGGGTCACCGTCGACGGCCGGGACACCGCCGACCATCCTCCGCGTGAGCTCGCCGATGTCGTGGGAGTCGTCGGCCAGGACCCCCTGGACGGTTTCGTCACCGACACCGTCGAGGAGGAACTCGCCTATGCCATGGAGCAGTTGGCGGTGCCTCCGGCGACCATGCGCAAGCGGGTGGAGGAGACCCTGGACCTGCTGGGACTCGCCGACCTGCGGCACCGGGCGCTCCACGAACTCTCCGGCGGTCAGCAGCAGCGCGTCGCCATCGGCTCCGTCCTGACCGCGCACCCCCGGGTGCTCGTCCTGGACGAGCCGACCTCGGCGCTGGACCCGACGGCCGCCGAGGAGGTCCTGGCCGCCGTCACCCGGCTCGTCCACGACCTCGGCGTCACCGTCCTGCTCGCCGAGCACCGCCTGGAGCGGGTCGTCCAGTACGCGGACCGCGTCCTGCACCTGCCGGGGGACGGGCGGGTGGTCTCCGGGCCGCCCGCGGAGATCTTCCGTACGGCGTCGATCGCCCCGCCCGTCGTGGAGCTGGGCCGGGCCGCCGGCTGGTCCCCGCTGCCCCTCTCCATCCGCGACGCCCGGCGGGCGGCGGCGCCGCTGCGGACCCGGCTGGAGCGGGTCGTACCGCCCCCGGTCCGGCCGGCGCCCGGCGCGGACCGGCCGGGTCTGCTGACCGCGCGCGGCATCACCGTGACGTACCAGGGCGTGCCCGCCGTCCGCGAGGTCGATCTCGACCTGCGGGGCGGGGAGGTCACCGCGCTGATGGGCCGCAACGGCTCCGGCAAGTCCTCCCTGCTGTGGGCGCTCCAGGGCTCCGGTCCCCGCAAGGCGGGTGCGGTGGCCGTCGGGGAGGCCGGCGAGCCGGGCTCGCGCGATCCCCGGAAGGTCTCGGCGGCGGAGGCCCGGCGGCTCGTCGGCCTGGTGCCGCAGACGCCCACCGACCTGCTGTACCTGGAGAGCGTCAAGCAGGAACTGGACCAGGCGGACGCCGAGTCCGGGGCCGGGGACGAGGCGGTTCCGGCGCGCTCCCTGCTGGACCGGCTCGCCCCCGGCATCCCCGACACCACGCATCCGCGCGATCTGTCCGAGGGCCAGAAGCTGGCCCTGGTGCTGGCGATCCAGCTGTCCGCCGCCCCTCGGGTGGTGCTCCTCGACGAGCCCACGCGCGGGCTCGACTACCGGGCCAAGGGCGCCCTGATCGACATCGTGGACGGCCTGGCGGCCGAGGGACGCACGGTCGTGATCTCCACCCACGACGTGGAGTTCGTCGCCCGCGCCGCGGACCGGGTGGTCGTCATGGCCGAGGGGGACGTCGTCGCGGACGGGCCGACCACCGAGGTCATCGTCGCCTCCCCCGTCTTCGCCCCGCAGACGGCGAAGGTCCTCGCCCCCCTGCCCTTCCTCACGGTGGACCAGGTGGCGGCGGTGCTCGCCGCCGACGGGACGGACCCGGAGTCATGAGCGCCTCCCCCGCCGCCATCCGCATCCGGGCCCGGGCCGGGATCGTCATCGCCATGGCCGCCTTCCTCGGCGTCGTCGCGTTCTTCTGGCCGTTCCTGGTCGCGCCGGGGAAGTTCGGCTCGAACTACGCACCGCCACTGATCTTCGGCGTCCTGCTCGTCGTGGTGCTCTGCGTGGTGATCTCGGAGATCGCGGAGGGCGGGATCGACTCGAAGGCCCTGGCGATGCTGGGCGTGCTGTCCGCGGTCAACGCCGCGCTCCGCCCGCTGGGGGCGGGCACCGCCGGCATCGAGACCGTGTTCTTCCTCCTCGTGCTCGCGGGGCGGGTGTTCGGTCCGGGCTTCGGGTTCACGCTGGGCTGCACCTCCCTGTTCGCCTCCGCCCTCATCACCGGCGGCGTCGGCCCCTGGATGCCGTACCAGATGTTCGGCTGCGCCTTCGTCGGCATGCTCGCGGGCTTCCTCCCGAAGGCCACGGGACGGCGGGAGGTCGCCCTGCTCGCGGTGTACGGATCGCTCTCCGGCTATCTGTTCGGCTTCCTGCTCAACCTGTCGTTCTGGCCGTTCTCGCTCGACCCGAACAGCTCCATCGCGTATCTGCCGGGCCTGCCGTTCACCGAGCAGTTCCAGCGGTACCTCGCCTTCGATCTGGCGACCTCGCTCGGCTGGGACACCGGCCGCGCCGTCACCAACCTCGTCGCCATCACCCTGGCCGGCCCCGCCGTCCTCACCGTCTTCCGCCGCGCCGCCCGCAAGGCCCGCTTCCAGGCCCCGGTCCGGTTCTCCGGCCGGGGTGCGGGCCCGGACGGCACGCCCGGTCGCACCACGCACCACCCACCGCACCCCCTGTCGAGAGGAACCTCATGCGCACCTCCCTGCTCCGCCGCACCGCCGTCGCCACAGCGGCCCTCGGCCTCGCCCTGACCGCCTCTCCCGCGGTCGCGCAGCCGGAGACCACGGCGGCGTTCACCAACACGCCGGTGAGAGTCACCGTCAAGGTCCAGGGCCCCGACGGCCTGCTCTTCCAGAAGAAGATCTTCACCTGGGGCCACGACGTCACGACCGCCACCGGCGGCACCCACAAGTGCGACGGCACCAACGGCTCCGCGCACGCGACCAAGGTGCCGACCCCCACGGCCGCCCTGGACCACGCGGCGAAGCGCAACGGCTTCACCTGGGACGGCACCTGGTACGCCTCATTCGACGACTACTCCGTCGACACGGTGAAGGGCGTCAGCGGCGGCGGCTCCGCCTACTGGAACATCGCGGTCAACGGCGTCCCGACCCCGGTCGGCGGCTGCCAGTTCGAGATAGAGCACGGCGACGAGGTGTCCTTCACCTGGACGTCCTTCTGACCTGAGGGCCCCGCCGCCCGAGGAACCCGCCTTCCGACGGACGGCCCCGACCGCGGCAACCCCCTGGCGAGAGGAAGCAGATCGTGAACATCACCACGGTGGTCTACCCCGGAGAGGCCGCGCTCCCGCTCGCCGACGAGTTCCTGCATCTGCGGCGGCTCGCCGCCAGGGGGTGCCTGCCCGCGCAGGGCGACCGGCACGCGGCCGCCTCGGCGCTGCGCGACCGGATGGCCGAGCAGGCCCGGACGCCGGGCTTCCTCGCGGTGACGGCGCGGGCCGACAGCCTCCTGTGCGGTTTCGGCGTCGCGGCGCGGACCCCGGACCCGTACACGGGGGACGAGTGGGAGGGCGACGCCCGGCGCGCCCAGGAGTGGCTGGCCGGAGCCGTCCACGTCACGGACCTCGTCGTCGCGCCGGTGGCGCGGGGGCGGGGTGTGGCGACCCGGCTCCTGGAGACGCTGACGGTGCCCGCGCTGGACGACCGCGTCTGGGCGGCTCCCCGGCATACGGACGCCATGGCGCTGGGCTTCTTCCGGTACCTGGGGTGGCGGCAGACCGTCTTCCCCCGCTTCGGGGCGGGACCCGATCGTGTGGTGTTCCTCGGGCCCCGGCACCCCTCGCCGGCGGGCAGGGCGGTGGCGGGGTGCTGAGGTGCACCGTTCCGGCGCGGCGGTGACGTCCTCATGCACGGTCGGTCGGCGCGATCAAGGGCGGTCCGGAGAGGTCAAGGTCACAGGTGATCACCCTGCTGCTCCTTTGTTCACCTGACCTAAGCTCCGCTCATGACTGTGCTGCCTGACGACGGCCTTTCCCTGGCCGCCGAGTTCCCCGCAGCGACCCGTGCGCAGTGGCAGCGTCTCGTGACCGGCGTGCTGAGCCGGTCGGGCAAGGACGTTCCCGCCACCGAGGCCGAGGACGCGCTGTCCGTCGCGCTCGAGGACGGCCTGCGGACCCGCCCGCTGTACACGGCCGCCGACGCCGCGCCCGACCCCGGCCTACCCGGCTTCCCTCCCTTCGTCCGGTCCGGGCGCGCCACCGGCAACGCCGTGGGTGGCTGGGACGTGCGCCAGCACCACGCCGCCGCCGATCCCGAGGCCGTGCTGACGGACCTGGAGAACGGCGTCGCCTCGCTGTGGCTGACCGTGGGGCCGGGCGGGATCCCGGTGGACGATCTGGACCGGGTGCTGCGGGGCGTGTACCTCGACCTGGCTCCGGTCGTCCTGGACGCCGGGGCCGAGACGGCGGACGCGGCCCAGGAGCTGCTCGCCCTCTACGCCCGGCGCGGAGTGGCCCCCGAGGGGGCGCTCGGCAACCTCGGCGCCGACCCGCTCGGCACCGAGGCGCGCACCGGTTCCGCCTACGACGGTGACGGTTTCGCCGCCACGGTCGCCCTCGCGCGGCTGTGCGCCGAGGCGTACCCGGGACTGCGGGCGCTGACCGTGGACGCCCTGCCGTACCACGACGCCGGTGGCTCGGCCGCGCAGGAACTGGGCGCTTCCCTCGCCACCGGTGTCGCCTATCTGAGGGCGCTCACCGGCGGTGGCCTGAGCGTCGAACAGGCTCTGGGACAGCTGGAGTTCCGGTACGCGGCGACCGCCGACCAGTTCCTCACCATCGCCAAGCTGCGCGCGGCGCGCCGTCTGTGGGCGCGGGTCGCGGAGGCGTGCGGCGCCCCCGCGGCGGGGGCCCAGGTCCAGCACGCGGTCACGTCCTCGGTGATGACGACGGCGCGGGACCCGTGGGTGAACATGCTGCGGGCGACGATCGCCACACTCGCGGCGGGTGTCGGCGGCGCCGACGCGGTGACCGTCCACTCCTTCGACCACGCGCTCGGTCTGCCGGACGCGTTCGCGCGCCGGATCGCCCGGAACACCTCCACCGTCCTCATCGAGGAGTCGCACCTGGCGCGGGTGATCGACCCGGCCGGCGGCTCCTGGTACGTGGAGTCGCTGACCGACGAACTCGCCGGTGCCGCCTGGGAGTTCTTCCAGGACATCGAGCGGTCCGGTGGACCGGCGGCCGGGCTGCGCTCGGGCTGGATCGAGCAGCGGCTCGCCGCGACCTGGGCCGAGCGCTCCAAGGCGCTGGCCAAGCGCCGCGAACCGGTCACCGGTGTCAGCGAGTTCCCGCACCTCGCGGAGAAGCCAGTGGTGCGCGAACCCGCGCCGGCCCGGCCCTCGGGCGGGCTGCCGCGGGTCCGCCGCGACGAGGCCTTCGAGGCGCTGCGCGCCCGGTCCGACGCCCATCTGGCCGCGACCGGGGCCCGTCCGCGGGTCTTCCTGGCCGCGCTCGGGCCGGCCGCGGCGCACACCGCCCGGCTGACCTTCGCCGCGAACCTCCTCCAGGCCGGCGGCATCGAGCCCGTCACCGAAGGCTCCTTCGAGGACAGCGGGGCCGCCGAGGTCTGCCTGTGCTCCAGCGACGCCGTGTACGAGGAGCGCGCCGCCGAGGAGGCGGCCGCGTTCCGCGCCGCCGGGGCCGGGCACGTGGTGCTCGCCGGCCGTCCCGCCGGGTACCCGGGTGTCGACTCGTACGTCTTCGCGGGGTGCGACGCGGTCGCCGTCCTCTCCGCCACCCTCGACCGCATGGGAGTGTCCTGATGGGAATCCCCGACTTCACCGGGATCGACCTCGGATCCCCGTCCACGGCCGGCAGCCCCGAGGAGTGGCGCGCCGCGGTCAAGCGGGCCGCCGGCGGGGACGAACTGCTGTGGGAGACGCCCGAGGGCATCACGGTCAAGCCCCTGTACACCGGGAGCGACCTGGAGGACGTCGACTTCCTGGGGACGTATCCGGGCGTGGCGCCCTTCCTGCGCGGCCCCTATCCGACGATGTACGTCAACCAGCCCTGGACCATCCGCCAGTACGCGGGGTTCTCGACGGCCGAGGAGTCCAACGCCTTCTACCGGCGGAACCTCGCGGCCGGCCAGAAGGGCCTGTCGGTCGCCTTCGACCTGCCGACCCACCGCGGGTACGACAGCGACCACCCGCGGGTGACCGGTGACGTCGGCATGGCGGGCGTGGCGATCGACTCGATCTACGACATGCGGCAGCTGTTCGACGGGATCCCGCTGGACCGGATGTCGGTGTCGATGACGATGAACGGCGCGGTGCTGCCCGTCCTCGCCCTCTACATCGTGGCGGCGGAGGAGCAGGGCGTCTCCGCCGACAAGCTCGCCGGGACCATCCAGAACGACATCCTCAAGGAGTTCATGGTCCGCAACACCTACATCTACCCGCCGAAGCCGTCGATGCGGATCATCTCCGACATCTTCGCCTTCACCTCGCGGAGCATGCCCCGCTACAACTCGATCTCCATCTCCGGCTACCACATCCAGGAGGCGGGGGCGACCGCCGACCTGGAGCTGGCCTACACCCTCGCGGACGGCGTCGAGTACATCCGCGCGGGCCGGGAGGCGGGCCTGGACGTGGACGCGTTCGCGCCGCGGCTCTCCTTCTTCTGGGCGATCGGCATGAACTTCTTCATGGAGATCGCCAAGCTGCGCGCGGCCCGTCTGCTGTGGGCGAAGCTGGTCAAGGAGTTCGACCCCCAGAACGCCAAGTCGCTGTCGCTGCGCACCCATTCGCAGACCTCCGGCTGGTCGCTGACCGCGCAGGACGTCTTCAACAACGTGACGCGCACGTGCGTGGAGGCGATGGCGGCGACACAGGGCCACACCCAGTCGCTGCACACCAACGCGCTCGACGAGGCGCTCGCGCTGCCGACCGACTTCTCGGCCCGTATCGCGCGCAACACCCAGTTGCTCATCCAGCAGGAGTCGGGCACCACCCGGACCATCGACCCGTGGGGCGGCAGCGCCTACGTGGAGCGGCTGACGTACGACCTGGCGCGCCGGGCCTGGCAGCACATCCAGGAGGTCGAGGCGGCCGGCGGCATGGCGCAGGCGATCGACGCGGGCATCCCGAAGCTCCGTGTGGAGGAGGCGGCGGCCCGCACCCAGGCGCGGATCGACTCCGGCCGCCAGCCGGTCATCGGTGTGAACAAGTACCGCGTCGACGGCGACGAGCAGATCGAGGTCCTGAAGGTCGACAACTCGTCCGTGCGGGCCCAGCAGATCGAGAAGCTGCGGCGGCTGCGCGCGGAGCGCGACGAGCGGGCCTGCCAGGACGCGCTGGACGACCTCACCCGCGCGGCGGGCGGCGAGGGCAACCTCCTGGAGCTGGCCGTGCGGGCCGCCCGCGCGAAGGCCACCGTCGGCGAGATCTCGGACGCGCTGGAGAAGGTGTACGGCCGGCACTCCGGCCAGATCCGTACGATCTCCGGCGTGTACCGCAACGAAGCAGGTGAGTCCCCGAACGTGGAGTCGACCCGAGCCCTCGTCGGCTCGTTCGAGGAGGCCGAGGGCCGCCGTCCCCGGATCCTGGTCGCCAAGATGGGCCAGGACGGGCACGACCGCGGCCAGAAGGTGATCGCGACCGCCTTCGCCGACCTGGGCTTCGACGTCGATGTCGGCCCGCTGTTCCAGACCCCGGGCGAGGTGGCCCGGCAGGCCGTCGAGGCGGACGTCCACATCGTGGGCGTCTCGTCCCTGGCGGCCGGTCACCTCACGCTCGTCCCGGCGCTGCGGGACGAGCTGGCCGCCGAGGGCCGGGAGGACATCATGATCGTGGTCGGCGGGGTCATCCCGCCCCAGGACGTGCCGACGCTCCTGGAGATGGGCGCCGCCGCGGTCTTCCCGCCCGGCACGGTGATCCCGGACGCGGCCGCCGATCTGGTGCGGAGGCTCGCGGCCGACCTGGGACACGACCTCTAGCCCATGGCCATCGACCTCGACACGTACGAGAAGGGTGTACGGGAGGGGAAGCGGGCCCTCGTGGCCCGCGCCATCACCCTCGTGGAGTCCACCCGTCCCGATCACCGGGCGCTCGCGCAGGAGTTGCTGACCCGACTGCTGCCGCACAGCGGCCGGGCCCGGCGGATCGGCATCAGCGGTGTGCCCGGCGTCGGGAAGTCGACCTTCATCGACGCCTTCGGCACCATGCTGACCGGCCTCGGGCACCGGGTGGCGGTCCTCGCCGTCGACCCCTCGTCCACCCGTACCGGGGGCTCGATCCTCGGCGACAAGACGCGGATGGAGCGGCTCGCCGTGGATCCGGCGGCGTTCGTGCGGCCGTCTCCCAGCGCGGGCACCCTCGGCGGGGTCGCCAAGGCGACCCGTGAGTCGATGGTGGTGATGGAGGCCGCCGGCCACGACGTCGTCCTGGTGGAGACGGTCGGCGTCGGGCAGTCCGAGACGGCCGTGGCGAACATGGTCGACACCTTCCTGCTGCTCACCCTGGCCCGCACGGGCGACCAGCTCCAGGGCATCAAGAAGGGCGTCCTGGAGTTGGCGGACGTCGTGGCGGTGAACAAGGCGGACGGTCCGCACGCGACCGACGCCCGCGCCGCCGCCCGCGAGCTCGCGGGCGCGCTGCGGCTGATGCACGGCCGCGAGGCGGTGTGGACGCCCCCGGTGCTGACGTGCAGCGCCCGGGAGTCCTCCGGCCTCGACGAGGTGTGGGAGCGCCTGGAGAACCACCGCGCGGTCCTCGACGCCGCGGGTCGCCTCGACGCCAGGCGCCGGGACCAGCAGGTCGACTGGGCCTGGACGATGGTCCGCGACGAGCTGCTCGCCCGGCTCCACGCGGATCCGGCCGTCCGCGCCCTGACCCCGGACGTCGAGCGGCGGGTGCGCGACGGGGAGCTCACGGCGACGCTCGCGGCGGAGCGCATCCTCGGCGCCTTCGGGGGACGCGCGGAGTGACGCTCCTCGCGCGGGGAGGGCGCCGCCCGGTCGGACCGGGCGGCGCCCTCCGCCGTCAGTCCTGGCCCTCGGGGCGCAGTTCGCGTGCGAGGGCGGACAGGGCGAACGCGTGCGGGGAGGCGTGGTGCCAGCGGGAGCGTCCGAACATGACGTCCTCGGAGAGCCCGCTCAGCATGGCCACGGCCCGGACGGTGAACTCGGGCAGGTCCACGTCGGCGAAGTGCCCGAGCTCCTGCCCCTCCCGGACGATGGCTTCCAGGCGTTCGTCCCAGCCGTCCAGCAGCTCGGTGAGGATCCGCCGGCCCGCTTCGTCGTGGCCCTGGGCGAGCACCTGCGTCCACAGCGCGTAGCGCTCGTCGCCCTGGTCGCGGGGGAGGTAGAAGCGGACGAAGAGGTCCAGCTTCTCGGCGGGGGTCGCGGCCCGGTCGGCGGCCTGCCGGAAGCGGTCCCACAGGTCCGCCTGGCTCCAGGCGAGGACCTCGAGCAGGAGCCGGTCCTTCTTGCCGAAGTGGTAGAGGATGTGTCCGGTGCTCATGCCGGCCCGCTCCGCGATGTCCGACATGCGCAGGGCCGCCGTCCCCTTCTCGGCGATGACGCTGATGGCCGCCCGCATGGCCCGCGCCCGCGCCTCGTCCCCGCTGGGCTGCCGCTTCCTGTCGGTCGGGACCCGGGACGCGGGTCGTGAGGCGGTGCCCGGCTCGACGGGCCCGGTCTCTGACGTCGGCATGAGCATTCACTTTCGGTGACGGAGATCCAGGTCCCCAGTCTAGGTTCCGCATTTCTAGACTCCTAGTCTAGACTGAAAATCAAGTCAGAGCGCTGGGGCGGGTGACGGCCCTCGGCCCGCCTGCCCCACTCACCCCCCAGGAGCACCCCCGTGACGCGCGGATTCGATGTCGTGGAGACCTGTATCGCCGACCTGCGCGCAGCGCTGGAGAAGGGCGAGACGACCGCCGTCGAGCTGCTCGACGCCTATCTCGCGCGGATCGACGCGTACGACCGGCCCGGTACCGCCACCGCCCTGAACGCGATGGTCGTGATGAACCCGCGCGCCCGCGCGGAGGCGGAGGCCTCGGACGCCCGCCGCGCCCGCGGCGAGACGCTGGGACCGCTGGACGGCATCCCGTACACCGCCAAGGACAGCTACCTCGCCGAGGGGCTCACGGCCGCGTCCGGCTCCCCCGCCTTCGAGCACCTCGTCGCCCAGCGCGACGCCTTCGCCATCGAGCGGCTGCGCGCGGGCGGCGCGATCCTCATCGGCCTCACCAACATGCCTCCGATGGCCAACGGCGGCATGCAGCGCGGCCTGTACGGCCGCGCGGAGAGCCCGTACAACGCCGACTGGCTCACCAGCGCCTACGGCTCCGGCTCCTCCAACGGCTCCGGCACGGCGACGGCCGCCTCCTTCGGCGCGTTCGGCCTCGGCGAGGAGACCTGGTCCTCGGGCCGCGCCCCCGCCTCGAACAACGCGCTGTGCGCCTACACCCCCAGCCGCGGCGTCATCTCGGTCCGCGGCAACTGGCCGCTCGTCCCGACGATGGACGTCGTGGTGCCCCACACCCGCACCATGGCCGACCTGCTCGAACTGCTCGACGTCATCGTCGCCGACGACCCGGACGCGCGCGGCGACCTGTGGCGCGCCCAGCCCTGGCTGACGCTGCCCCCCGCCTCGCGGGTCCGCCCCGCCTCCTACCCGGCCCTGGCCCCCGCCGGCGCCGAGAGCGCCGCCGCCGCGCTGGCCGGAAAGCGCGTCGGCGTACCCCGCATGTACGTCAACGCCGACCCCGACGCCGGCACGAACCCCGACGGGGGCATCGGCGGCCAGACCGGACAGCGCGTCGACACCCGCCCCTCGGTCATCGCCCTGTGGGAGGCCGCCCGCCGCGACCTGGAGGCCGCCGGCGCCGAGGTCGTCGAGGTCGAGTTCCCCGTGGTGTCGAACTACGAGTCCGACCGCCCCGGAGCACCCTCGCTGCTCACCCGCGGTCTGGTGAGCCGCGCGTACCTCACCTTCGAGATCGAGGACCTGTCCGCCTGGGCCTGGGACGACTTCCTGCGCGCCAACGGCGACCCGGCGCTCGACACCCTCGCCGACGTGGACGGCGACCGCATCTGGCCCAAGCGTGAGGGGGAGCTGCCCGACCGCTACGAGGGCTTCGACGACACGATCGGCGCGTACCCCCGCTTCGTGCGCGAGCGCCCCTACGCGTCCCTCGCCGACATGCCGCTCCTGGAGGAGGGCCTGCGCGGACTGGAGGAGACGCGCCGCGTCGACCTGGAGGTGTGGATGGACGGACTCGGCCTGGACGCCGTCGTCTTCCCCGCGGTCGCCGACGTGGGCCCCGCGGACATGGACGTCGACGAGGCCTCCGCGGACCTCGGCTGGCGCAACGGCGTCTGGGTCGCCAACGGCAACCTCGTCCCCCGCCACCTCGGCATCCCGACCGTGACGGTGCCCATGGGCACCATGGCGGACATCGGCATGCCCGTCGGACTGACCTTCGCGGGCCGCGCCTACGACGACAACGCCCTGCTGTCCCTCGCGGCGGCCTTCGAGCGGACCGGCAGCCGGCGCACGGTGCCGCCGCGCACCCCGCGCCTGCCGGCGGAGTGACCTGACGGAGCCGCGGGGGGGGGGGGGGGCGGGCCCCCGGGGCGGGGGCGCGCCCCCCCCCCCCCCCCCCCCCCCCCCCCCCCCCCCCCCCCCCCCCCGCCCCACCC
>NZ_JBIBWV010000003.1:169151-341873 GCF_043081625.1 Streptomyces sp. NPDC014861 | reverse complement strand
TTGGGGGGGGCGGGGCGGGGGGGGGCGGGGGCCCCCGGCCCCCCCGCGCGGGGGGGGGGGGGGGGGGGCGGCGGCGGGGGGGGGGGGGGGCGCGGGGCCGGGGGGGGGGGGCGGGCCCCCCCCCCCCCCCGCGCCCCTCTCAGCCGCCGGCGACCACCCGGGGCAGTTCCGCCAGGGTGCCGGCGACGCGGTCGGCGGCCAGTCCGCCGCCCTGCGCAAGCTCCGGGGAGCCGCCTCCGCGTCCGTCGAGGAGCCGCTTGACCAGGGCGGCCGCGTTCAGCCCCGTCCCGAGGGCCGCCTTGTTCAGGGCGACGACGACCGCACCCGACTCCGCACCGATGCCGACGACGCCGGGCACAGCGGCGGGAAGGCGGTCGCGGACGGCGGTGGCCAGGGCCCGGGCCTCGTCGGCGCCGCCCTCGGCGCCGGCGGTGACGACCTGGACGCCGTTCACGCCGGTCGCGCTCGCGGCGAGTTCGGCGGCGCGGGCGGTGGTGGCCCGCTGCCTGAGGCGGGCGTTCTCCCGGTCGGCGGCCTTGAGGCGGTCGAGGAGGCCCGCGATCCGCTCGGGGAGCTCGGCGCGGGGCGCGCCCAGCTGCTCGGCGATGCGGGCGACGAGGTCGCGCTCGCGGGCCAGGTAGCCGAAGCCCTCGATGCCGACGGCGGCCTCCAGGCGGCGCATGCCCGCGCCGACCGAGGACTCCGAGGTCAGGGCGACGGTGCCGATCTGGGCGGCGTGCTCGACGTGGGTGCCGCCGCACAGCTCGCGCGACCAGGCCCCGCCGATCTCGACGACCCGGACCTTCTCCCCGTACGTCTCGTCGAAGAGGGCGAGCGCGCCCAGTTCCTTCGCCTCCGGCAGCGTCATCCAGCGGACGCCGACCGGCAGGTCGCGGCGCAGGGCCCGGTTGGCGGCCTCCTCCACCTCGGAGCGGACGGCAGGGGAGAGCGCGCCGCGCCAGGGGAAGTCGAGGCGGAGGTGGCCGGGCCGGTTGTAGGAGCCGGCCTGGAGGGCGGTGGGGCCGAGGACCTCCCGGAGCGCGGCGTGCAGGACGTGGGTGCCGGAGTGGGCCTGGCGGGCGCCGAGCCGCCACTCGGCGTCGACGGCCGCGTGGACCGTGTCGTCCACGGCCAGTTCGCCGGCCGTGATCCGCGCCCGGTGGACGACCAGGCCGGGCAGGGGCCGCTGGACGTCGACGACCTCGGCCTCCACCGAGGCGCCGGAGAGCAGGCCGGCGTCGCTGTCCTGGCCGCCGGACTCGGCGTAGAAGGGGGTCCGGTCCAGGACCACGGTGACGAGGTCGCCGGTGCGAGCGACCGGGACCGGGCCCTCGCCCCCGAGAAGCGCGAGGACCCGGGACTCGGTGGTGAGGGCGGACCACGCGCGCCAGTCCGTCGGCCCGTGCGCGTCGAGGACCGTGCGGAGGGCGGAGGTGTCGGCCGCGCCGCCGGACTTGCGGGCCCGGGCGTCGGCGCGGGCGCGCTCCCGCTGGGCGTTCATCAGGGCGGTGAAGCCGTCGCGGTCGACCTCCACGCCCTGCTCGGCGGCCATCTCCAGGGTGAGGTCGATGGGGAAGCCGTACGTGTCGTGGAGGAGGAAGGCCTGGGCTCCGGGCAGCGAGCGCCCGCCCTCGTCCTTGACCTTGGCGACGGCGGTGTCCAGGACGGTGGTGCCCTGCCGGAGGGTGGCCCGGAAGGCGTCCTCCTCGCCGTACGCCTGATCGGAGATCCGCGCGTACCCCTCCACGACCTCCGGGTAGGAGGGGGCCATGCAGTCGCGGGCGACGGGGAGCAGTTCGCGGAGGGCCGGGTCGTGGAAGCCGAGCTGGCGCATGGAGCGGACGGAGCGGCGCAGGATGCGGCGCAGGACGTAGCCGCGGCCCTCGTTGCCGGGGGCGGTGCCGTCGGCGAGGAGCATGAGGGCGGTGCGGACGTGGTCGGCGACGACCCGGAGCCGGACGTCGGACTCCGCGTCGGCCCCGTACCGCACGCCGGCCAGGTCGGCGGCGCGGTCCAGGACGGGGCGGGTCTCGTCGATCTCGTACAGGTTGTCCTTGCCCTGGAGGAGGGTGGCCATCCGCTCCAGGCCCATGCCGGTGTCGATGTTGCGGCGGGGCAGCTCGCCGAGGATCGGGTAGCCGGACTTGCCGGGGCCCTCGCCGCGCTCGTACTGCATGAAGACGAGGTTCCAGAACTCCATGTACCGGTCCTCGTCGACGGCCGGTCCGCCCTCGCGGCCGAGGGCGGGGCCGCGGTCGTAGTACAGCTCGGAGCAGGGGCCGCAGGGGCCGGGGACGCCCATGGACCAGAAGTTGTCCTCGTCGCCGCGGGCCACGATCCGCTCGTCGGGCAGCCCCGCGACCGCGCGCCAGATGCCGCGGGACTCGGTGTCGGAGTGGTGGACGGTGACCCAGATCCTGTCCGGGTCCAGGCCGTAGCCGCCGTCCGCCTGCTGCTTCGTGGACAGGTCCCAGGCGAAGGCGATGGCCTCCTCCTTGAAGTAGTCACCGAAGGAGAAGTTGCCGTTCATCTGGAAGAACGAGCCGTGCCGGGTGGTCTTGCCGACCTCCTCGATGTCGAGGGTCCGCACGCACTTCTGCACGCTCGTCGCCCGCTCCCACGGAGGGGTGGCCTCGCCGGTGAAGTAGGGCTTGAACGGCACCATGCCCGCGTTGACGAACAGCAGCGTCGGGTCGGGCGTGGGCAGGGGCGCGCTCGGGACGACGGTGTGGCCCCGGGCCGCGAAGTGGTCGAGGAAGCGCTGTCGGATGTCGGCGGTACGCAAGGGTCTCACTGCTCCGGTGAAGAGGTCATAGGGGGCGAGGGGCGGCTGTGCGGGCCGGGTGTCGGGGGCCGAGGAAGGCGGCGTGGCCGCCTCCCCCGGGCGCGGGGTGGGTGGCCTGGGTCCAGCCCTCCCGCTCGTAGAAGGCGACGGCCGTCCGGGCCGCGACGGAGGTCAGCAGCCAGCAGCGGCCGTCGGCCCGGTCGGCGGTGACCGCGTGCAGGAGCCGGGCGCCGAGCCCGGCGCCCCGGGCCCGGCCGGCGACGGCGAGCTCGTCGACCTCGCGGGCGCCGCACAGCCACGCGGCCGTCCTGTCCTCGCCCAGGGCCGCCGCTATGGGCGGGTGGCAGTGGTCGGCGGGGAACGGGTCCGGGGTGGTCCAGGCCGTCGCCCAGCCGAGGACCGTGTCCCCGTCGGACGCGAGGGCCGCGGTGAAGCCGGGCCGTGCCACGTCCCGGGAGAGCCGCTCCAGGTAGTGCTCGGCGCGCTCCGGGCCCTCCCGCCAGGGCGGTCCGCCGAACGCGTCGGCGTACACCGCGCGCACCCCGTCGGCGCGGACGAGGAGGCGGCGCCCGGAGACCCGCTCGACGGTGGGCATCAGGCGGCTCTGGCCCGGGTCGGGGGCAGCGGGGTGAGGGAGGCGTACTCCAGGGGCGCCGACGGGTCGATCGACACGTCCAGCGGGGCGGGTTCGGCACCGGCCCGTACGAGGAGGTCGCCGACGGCCGCGATCATGGCGCCGTTGTCGGTGCACAGCGTCATCGGCGGGACGCGCAGCTCGACGCCGGCGGCGGCGCACCGCTGCTCGGCCAGCGCCCGGACGCGGGAGTTCGCGGCGACGCCGCCGACCACGATCAGCGTCCTCACGTCGTACGCGGCGCAGGCCGCCATCGCCTTGCGGGTGAGCACGTCGGCGACGGCCTCCTGGAGGGCCGCGGCCCCGTCCGCGACGGGCAGGTCGACGCCCCGCGCCCGGTGCTTCTCGACCCAGCGGGCGGCGGCCGTCTTGAGCCCGGAGAAGGAGAAGGCGTACGGGTCGTCGCCGGGGCGCGTGAGCGGCCGGGGGAAGTCCACGGCGCGCGGGTTCCCGTCCCGGGCGGCCCGGTCGATGGCGGGCCCGCCGGGGTAGGACAGGCCCATGACGCGGGCGACCTTGTCGAAGCACTCCCCCGCCGCGTCGTCGAGGGTGTCGCCCAGGTGCAGGATCGGCTCGCGCGCCAGGTCCCGGACGAGCAGCAGCGAGGTGTGGCCGCCGGAGACGATCAGGACGACACAGGGGCTGGGCAGCGGTCCGTGCTCCAGGGTGTCGGCGGCGACGTGCCCGGCGAGGTGGTGCACCCCGTAGAGCGGCGCCCCGGCCGCGTAGGCGAACGCCTTCGCCCCGGCCAGACCGACCTGGAGGGCCCCGGACAGGCCGGGTCCCGTGGTGACGGCGACGGCGTCGATCTGCCCCGGCCGCAGCCCCGCCCGGTCCAGTGCCTCGCGGACGACCGGGGTGAAGGCCTGAAGGTGGGCGCGGGCCGCGATCTCGGGCACCACCCCGCCGAAGAGCGCGTGCTCGTCCATGCTCGACGCCACGACGTGCGCGAGCAGTCTCCCGTCGCGCACGATCCCGGCTCCGGTCTCGTCGCACGACGACTCGATTCCCAGGACGATCGGTCCGGCCACAGCACTCCTCCTGCACATCATTGCTAGTTGCAATATATGTGCAACAAGGTCGTGGCATGCCCCGGCCCGCATCCCCCGGCCCGCGCCTCGCCGGCCGCGCCGACCGGCCCGCGGACCCCGGCGGCCCCCGCACCGGCTCAGTGCGGGGGCACCGCCTGCTCGGCCCAGATCGTCTTGCCCCGCTCGCCGTACCGGCAGCCCCACCGGGACGCGAGCTGGGCGATCAGGAAGAGGCCCCGGCCGCCCTCGTCGGTGATCAGGGCGCGCCGCAGTCGCGGCTGCGTGTTGCTGGGGTCGGAGACCTCGCACACCAGCGCCCGGCCCCGGATCAGCCGGAGCCCGACCGGGCCGCCCGCGTACCGGATGGCGTTGGTGACCAGTTCGCTGACGATGAGCTCGGTCGAGAACATCAGCTCGTCCAGGCCCCAGGCCGCCAGCCGGGCCTTGACGTCGTGGCGCGCGTCGTGCACGGCCGCCGGATCGACCGGGTACTCCCAGTGGGCGGTGTCCTCGTCGGACACGGCCCTCGTGCGGGCGAGGAGCAGGGTGACGTCGTCGGCCGGGCGCTGCTGATGCGGGTGGCAGGCCATGAGATCGCGGCCCATCGCCTCCAGGGAGCGGTCGGCTCCGTGGAACCGTCCCAGGTTCCGCAGGAGTTCCTCGCTGCCCCGGGTGATGTCGTGGTCGTAGTCCACCAGGCCGTCGGTGTAGAGGGCGAGGACGCTGCCGGGTTCCACCGTGACCTCGGAGATGTCGAAGGGGTTGTCGCCCACGCCGAGCGGGGGGCCCGGGACGACGGGCACGAAGTCCGCGCCGCCGTCGGGACGCAGGACGGCGGGAGCGGGGTGCCCGGCGGAGGCCATCCGGCACACCCTGGTGACGGGGTCGTAGACGGCGAAGAGGCAGGACGCGCCGACGGCGTCCGGCTGCTCGGCCTCGGCCTGCATGCGCTGCACGAGGTCGTCGAGGTGGATGAGGAGCTCGTCCGGCGGCAGGTCGAGGTCCGCGAGGGTCTGGACCGCCGTACGGAGCCGGGCCATGGTCGCCGTGGCCTGGAGGCCGTGCCCGATGACGTCGCCGACGACGAGACCGATGCGCATCGACGACAGCGGCAGGGCGTCGAACCAGTCGCCGCCGACGCTGAGGGTGCCGCTGGCCGGCAGGTAGATCCCGGACGTCTCGGCCGCCTGGCTCTCGGTCACGGCCGGCGGCAGCAGGCTGCGCTGGAGGACGAGGGCGGTGCGGTGCTCGCGGGTGTAGCGGTGCGCGTTGTCCAGCGCCATGGCGGTCCGGTCGCACAGGTCCTGGAGAAGCCTGATCTCCGGATCCCCGAACGGCTCCGGGGTCGTGGTGCGCCACACGAGCACGTACCCGAAGAGCCTCGACCGGTGGTACAGCGGGCAGCCGAGCGCGCTGTGCATGCCCTCGGGCATCATGCGGGCGGTGATCGCGGGATCGTCGCCCAGCATCGCCCGGGCGGTCCTGGCGTCCGCCGCGATGACACCGGCGACGGCCGTGTCCGCGCTCTCCGGCGGCGCCTCGGGCACCGGCTCCCCCTGCTGCACCAGGGCCTCCGGCCACACGCCGTCGGCGGACTTGACCGCCACCCGGCGCGGGTTCGACGCTTCGTGACCCGGGAATCCGGGGCCGGGATCGCGCCCCTGCAGCACGTCGTCGGGGAAGTCGACGCACGCCAGGTCGCCGAGGGCCGGGACCAGGAGGTCGACCAGGTCACGCGCCGCGCGCACGACGTCGAGCGACTCGCCGATCTCGAACGCCCTGCGGTACGCGTCGGTGAGCCGGTGCTGGGCGCGCAGCCGCGCGGCGGGCTCGGTCGTCACGACGACGACCCCGCGGCGGGTGCCGTCCTCGTCGTCCAGGGGGAAGCACGCCAGGCTCAGGACCGGCTCGGCGCCGGTCTTCCCGCTCCGGAAGTCGGCGCCGACGACGGGCGTCCCGGTGGTCGCGACCTGCCGCAGGATCTCCCGCACGGTCCGGTCGCCGTCCGCGTCGGTGAGGCCGTACAGCCAGTCCGCGCCCGCGCCCGCCGGGCGGTGCGCGTCCAGGGCCGCGTTGCTCCGCGTCATCCGGAGTTCCCGGTCGAACTCGGCGACGCCGAGCCGCCCCTGCCCGAACAGCGAGCGCGCCAGGGCCCGGTCCGCGTCCGGGTCCGCGTTCGTGTGCGGGTGCGGGTGTGGGTCCGCGTGCGGGTCCAGGTCCGGATCCGGGTCGGGGTCCCGGCCCGGGGCCAGGTCACGGGTGGCCGTCGGTCCCCGGACCACGAGCAGGCTCGCGCCGTCGGCGGCGCCGGGGAGATGGGCGATGTCGGCCACGGCTCCGGCCTCGGCGGGGCCCAGGCGTACGCGGTGAACCGTGACAGCGGGTCCGGGTCCGGGTCCGGGCCCGGTCTCGGGGAGCGACACCCCCAGGACCTCCTCGACGGGGCGCCCGTCGATCTCCCTCGCGGTCCGCCCCAGCAGCACCTCGGCCGCGAGCGAGCACCACGTGACCCGACCGCGCGCGTCGAGGAGAAGGGCGGCCAGCCCTTCGAGTCCGCTGCTCGGGGCCCGGTCCCGCTCCGAGGGACTCACGTCGTACCTCCCTCACCGGGACAGGGGCGGCGCCCCACGGGGATGGTCCTTCCTCCAGGATGCGCCTGTCCGGCGCCCCGGGCACGCACACCCCCGCCGAACGGGTGGCGCGGGCCGCGCACGGCCGGACCGGGCCCCGCGCCGCCCAAGGCGGGGCCTCACGGCTTCTCCATGGGGTGAACCACCCCGCCGCCGGCATCAGGACCGCCGACGGCGACGACGACGGCGGTGTGCCGGTCCTCCCCGGGCAGCGGGCCGGTCCGGGGAGGCAGGCCGTTCCGCAGCCGCGGGCCGGTCCGCATCCGCGGTCCGGTCCGGATCAGCCGGCCAGTCCCGCCAGCCTCCGCCGGTCCAGCGGGGAGGCGCGGCGGTCCAGGCGCTGTTCGAGGAGGTGGCGGGCGGTGTCCCGGTGGCCGGCCTCCACAAGCGCGTACAGCAGGGTCTCCTCGACGACCTCGCGCTGTGCCGCGCTGCCTCCCACGCGGCGCAGTGAGGGGACGATTCCGCGCAGTTCCCGCACCGCCGTGGCCCAGTCCTCCTCCACGACCGCCTCCAGCGCGGTGCACAGCGGGACGACGACCTCCCGCTGGACCGGGTCCGCGCCGG
This sequence comes from Streptomyces sp. NPDC014861, assembly GCF_043081625.1. NCBI lineage: Bacteria > Bacillati > Actinomycetota > Actinomycetes > Kitasatosporales > Streptomycetaceae > Streptomyces > Streptomyces sp. NPDC014861. Next base: position 334,226 of record NZ_JBIBWV010000003.1, on the reverse strand, counting down.
CCGCGTGGGTACGCAGGCGGCGCAGGGCGGGGAGGTCGCCGGCGGCGGCGAGGGCGAGCGCGCCGTGCAGGGCCGTGAAGGCGGTCGAGGGGCGTTCGACCAGCTCGCGGGCGACCGCGTCGAGCACGCCCTCGGCGGGGACGCGGCCGGTCCAGTTCCTCGACATGCGGGCCCGCCACAGCAGGGAGCCGGAGTCGACGAGCGCCCGCACCCCGTTCACCTGGCCGGGGGCGAGCTGGGCGAACCAGCGGCGCCGGACCGCCGCGGAGTCGTCGAGGGCCAGTTCGTGGAGCGCCACGTGCCAGGAGAAGTGGGCGCGGTGGACGGCGCCCCTGCCCTGGCCGCCGATCCAGCCGTCGAGCCAGTCCCGGCCGGCGCGGTGCTCGCCGGACTCATAGTGGACGTGGGCGAGGGCGTGCACGGCGTGGCCGGAGGCGGGCTGCGCGGCGAGCGCGGCCCGGGCGAGCTCGCCGGCCTCCTCGATCCGCCCCTGCTCCTGCCGTACGAAGGAGAGGAGCGAGGTGTGGAACCAGTGCCCTTCGTAGGCGGGCGCGGTCCGCTCCACCAGTCCGAGGGCCAGGGTGCCGTCGAGGTCCGCGACGCCGGAGAAGGCGATGGTGGGGACGGCGATGCCGAGCGCCAACGCGTCGGCGGGGAAGCGGCCGAGATGGTCGACGAGCGCCCTGTCGCCGTCACCGGTGCCGGAGCCCCCCGCCTCGTGCTCCCTGACGCGGCGCGTGACGACGTCGACGAACGACCGCTCCCGCTCGTCGCCGCGTTCCCGGACACTGCGCTGGGCGTCCGCCAGCGCGCGGGAGACGTCGACGTCCGCTCCGGACTCGTGCCCGAGCAGGGCGAGTGCGGCGTGCGCGAGGGCGAAGCCGGGGTCCAGCTCGGTGGCGCGCGCGAAGGACTCGGCCGCCTTCGCCCGTACGGTGATCACCCGGCCGAGTCCGCAGCGGAAGGACGCCGCCGCCGCGGCATGGGTGGACAGCGGCAGCCCGAACGGGTCGACGGGCCGGCGGCGTACCGTCCGGGGAGCGCCGGCCAGGGGCGCGAGCACGGCCTCGGCGACCTCCTTGGCCTGGCTCCGGATCTCGGGGATCGCCGTGGTCTCCCACAGTTCGCCCCGGCGCGGCGCGCCCAGGGTGAACAGCGGTCGGTCCAGTCCCCCTCGCGCGTCGCGCAGCCTGCCGCCGTCGGTGGAGACGCCGATGCCCAGCGGACCGGCTACGGCGAGGCCGTCGGAGAGCAGCCCGCTCCACAGCGGGTCGCCACCGGCGTCGGCCCGCAGCCCCGGCCCCGTACAGTCCACCACCCATGCCACGCGCAGCTCACGCCCGTCGGCGAGGGAGACGGTCAGCCCGCCGTCCCTCCCGGGCGCCACGGAGGCGACCCGGCCGGCGTGGACGCGGAGCCTGCGGGCGGCGCGCGCCCGGGCGACGGTCTCGGCGGTGGAGGGGGCCATGCGGTGCCGGTGCACGTTCCACGGGGTGGCGTCACGGCCGAGGAACTCGGCCCGCTCGTCGTCCGTGAGGCCCTGCCAGAGGCGTGCGATCCCGGGCCGCAGCCCGTCGAAGGCGGGCCGCCAGTCGCCGTGGGCGCGGCGCGTCGCGGCGAAGTGGCGCGTCAGCTCCCTGCGGAGGCGGGGGAACGGGAGGGCGTGGAGGCCCGGCGGCGGCGGAACCGGCGGCAGCGGGGTGACCGCGTGCGGCTGCGGGAGCAGTCCGCCGCGCGACACGGCGTGGACCGTGCGGCCTGGCCGGTCGAGGACGAGCGCGAGATCCACGGCGGTGAGTCCGGTGCCGACGAGGAGGACGTCGTCCGCGGCGCCGACGGCGTCGAGCGCGCCGGCTGCCCAGGGGTCGGGGACGAACCGGTCGGAGGCGGCCAGCCCGTCCGGGGCCCAGCCCGCCCGGCCCGCCGCGGGTCCGGTGGCGAGGACGACGGTGTCCGCCGTCACGGTGCCGCCGTCGGCGAGCCTCAGGGCGAGGCGCCCTCCCGCCGCATCCGAGCAGCCCACCGCACGGGTGCGCAGCCGCCGTACGCGCACAGTGCCGTGCGCCGTGATGATGGCCCGGCCGAGCGTGTCGGCGAGGTAGGAGCCGTAGCGGTACCGGGGGGCGAAGTCGGCCGCGGTGACGGTGGGTTCGCCGTGCCGGCAGAGCCAGCGCCGGAAGTGGCCCGGGTCGTCCGGGTAGCAGCTCATGCCGCCGACGGGCACGTTGAGCCGGTGCTCGGGGACCTCGGTGGCGTACGCGGTGCCCCGGCCCGCCTCCGGTGCGGGGTCGACGAGGACCAGGTCGAGCGGGACGCGCCGCCGGGCCGCTCCTTCGCACAGCTGGACGGCGACGAGCGCACCGGCCGCGCCCGCGCCGACCACGGCCACGGTGGGGCGGGAACGGGTGGGCGCGACGGACGACGAGGGCGGGACGGGGACCACGGGGACCTCCAGCCGGGGACGGGTGCCACATGAGGAAAGTTCACTATGTCGATGAACAAAGTGGAGTGGCAATGCCGCTTCCGGACAACAACGGTCTCGGGGCGCACGCCTGACGGCCCGGGGGCGTCGCCGTCTGCCGGGCGTCCCGCTCCTCGTGAGACATTGGGTCCGTGAGGATCTCTGCGCGCACGGACTACGCCATCCGGGCCATGGCCGAGCTGGCCGGCTCACCGGACCGGCCGCTCAAGGCCGAGGACATCGCGGGACGCCAGGACATCCCCGTCCGCTTCCTCTTCGCCGTGCTGAGCGACCTGCGGCAGGCGCGTCTGGTGCGCGGTGTGCGCGGCCCCGAAGGCGGCTACTCCCTCACCCGGCCGGCCGCGGAGATCACCCTCGCCGACGTCATCCGCGCGATGGACGGACCGCTCGTCAGCGTCCGGGACCTGAAGCTGACCGGTCTCGCGTACGAGGGCGCGGCGGCCCCGCTCCCCGACGTGTGGCGTGCCGTGCGCACCAGCCTGCGCGAGGTCCTGGAGGGCACGACGCTCGCGCACCTGGCGTCGGGCGCGCTGCCCGAGCCCGTACGGGACCGGGCCCGCGAGTACAACGACGACGTACGCACCTACCCGTAGCCCCCGCGCGAAGCCCGCGACCCGCACCGGGCGAGGGGCTCCGCTCCGCTCGCGGCCGTGCGACCGGACAACGGCGGCGGAGCCGGGGGTCATGAGCGGCGTCGCTCATGACCCCCGGCTCCGCGAGGGGCGGGACCGGCCGGGGGCTGGTTCCGTCAGGCCTTGTGCTGCATGGAGCTGCGTGCGGGGTTGGCCTGTTCGGCGGCCTTGGGGTCCTTCTCGCCGGCCTTGGCCCGTACGCCCTGGGCGATGCGCTCGCCGAGGGCCTTGTCGATGTTCTTCCAGTACTCGAAGGCGCGCTCCAGGACGGGTTCGGTGACGCCGTTCAGGAGGTGTCCCACGACGTTGTCGACCAGGCGGTCGCGGGCCGCGTCGTCGAGGACCTCGCGGACGAGGGTGCCGGGCTGGCCCCAGTCGTCGTCCTCGGGATGGTCGACATAGGCCGACCGGGTGATCTCGCCGTCAGCCGTCCAGCTGGGCGGGGTCCCGTACCGTTCGGTGTCGGCGGCCGGCCCGCCCTTGGAGTTCGGGGCGTAGACCGGATCGCTCGTCTTCCGGTACGCCATCGCCCCGTCCTTGGAGTACGAGTGGACGTCGACGACCGGCGCGTTCACGGGAAGCTGCTGGTAGTTGCCGCCGATGCGGTGGCGGTGGGCGTCCGCGTACGAGAACAGGCGCGCCAGCAGCATCCGGTCGGGGCTCGGCCCGATGCCGGGGACGAGGTTGTTCGGCTGGAAGGCCGCCTGCTCGATCTCGGCGTGGTTGTCGGTCGGGTTGCGGTCCAGGGTCATGCGGCCGACCGGGATGAGCGGGTAGTCGCCGTGCGGCCACACCTTGGTGAGGTCGAAGGGGTTGAACCGGTACGTCGCCGCTTCCTCGTACGGCATGACCTGCACGTGCAGCGTCCAGCTCGGGAACTCGCCGTCGCGGATGTGCTCGAAGAGGTCGCGCGTGTGGTAGTCGGTGTCGGCGGCGGCCATCTGGTCGGCCTCGTCCTGGGTGAAGAACTCGATGCCCTGGTCGGTCTTGAAGTGGTACTTCACCCAGAACCGCTCGCCGGCCGCGTTGATCCACATGTACGTGTGCGAGGTGTAGCCGTTCATGTGGCGCCAGGTGCGCGGGACGCCCCGGTCGCCCATCAGCCAGGTGACCTGGTGGGCGGACTCCGGGGAGAGGGTCCAGAAGTCCCACTGCATGTCGTGATCGCGCAGGTTGCTGTCGGCCCGGCGCTTCTGGGACCGGATGAAGTGCTGGAACTTCATCGGGTCCTTGATGAAGAAGACCGGCGTGTTGTTGCCGACCATGTCGTAGTTGCCTTCGCCGGTGTAGAACTTCACCGCGAAGCCGCGCGGGTCGCGCCAGGTGTCGGGGCTGCCCCGCTCACCGGCGACCGTGGAGAAGCGGGCGACGAGATCGGTGCGGACACCCGGCTGGAACAGCGCCGCCTTGGTGTAGCGGCTGACGTCGTGGGTGACCTCGAAGTGCCCGAAGGCACCGCTGCCCTTGGCATGCGGCTGGCGCTCGGGGATCCGCTCGCGGTTGAACTGCGCCATCTGCTCGATCAGGTAGGCGTCCTGGAGCAGGATCGGACCGCCCGGACCGACGGTGAGCGAGTGTTCGTCGCTCTCCACCGGGGCGCCGGAGTCGGTCGTGGTGGCGGGTCGACTGTCGGTCATCGGTCGTACTGCCTTCCCTCGTCATGGACAGGTCCCAGCCTGACCTCACTCGGGCGAGGCCACCACCGGAGGCGGGGCCGCGCCCGATCGGTGGAGGGGGTGGGCCCGGACGCGCCGGTGCGGGCCCTCCCCCACCGGACGGTCAGGCGACCGGCCCGCCGAAGGGGCCACCCGGCCAGTAGTACATGCCCACGTCCTGGCGGTAGGCCGGGTCCTCCAGGTGCTTCTCCCGGTGGAACTCGGGGGCGTCCTTGATCTGCTCCTTGGTGCGGTCGACGAAGATCTTCCGCTCGTCGATGTCGACCCGCTTCACGGTCGCGGCCGGCAGCAGGACCTCCTTGCCGAAGATCCAGACGCCCGTGTCCACGACCAGGTAGGAGTCCTCGACCTCGTCCGAGTGCTTGTCGACCTTTCCGACGTGCCCGTCGAGGGCCTCGACGGCGTAGCCGGTCAGGTCGGTGCCGGCCAGATGACCCGCGGTCGACTTGTAGCTCCACACGTTCTCGCTCACGCGAAACAACTCCTCCGGTCTCTGGAGGCGGGGCGCTCTCCCCGCCTGGGCACCGCCTGCCCCGGGTCGAGCGAGTCATTCCGCCTTGCTGAGTCGAGGGCAGTTCTTCATTTACTGGACGGTTCAGTCGTTGCCATCTCGTTAAACGTTTACTTCTTGACGGCAAACTGTCCGCCCGAGTTGACTTCGCTGCACCTCGGCCGCAATGTCGCGGTCTCGTCAGGGAGGCACCCCACCATGAACGCAATGACCCGTCGCGCCGTCATGGGCGCGGCCGTGGTCTCCACGGTCCTCACCCTCTCCGCCTGCGGCCAGGCCGACGGCGGGAGCGAGGCGAAGGGCAGCTCGACCAAGATCGGTCTTCTCCTGCCGGAGAACAAGACCGCGCGGTACGAGGCGCTGGACAAGCCGCAGTTCGAGAAGGCCGTCAAACGCCGCTGTCTCGACTGCGAGGTCGTGTACAACAACGCCGTCTCCGACGTCGTGAAGCAGAAGCAGCAGTTCGACCGGCTCATCGCCGACGGCGTGAAGGTCATCGCGCTCGGCTCGGTCGACGCCGCCAAGTCCGCCGGCTGGGTCGAGGAGGCGCACGGCAAGGGCGTCAAGGTCGTCGCGTACGACCGGGCGATCAAGGGCGCCGACGTCTACGTCAGCCACGACAACTACAAGGTGGGCGAGTTCCAGGGCGAGGCCCTGCTGGCGGCCCTGGGCCACAGGGCCGACACCGCGTCCGTCGTGATGATCAACGGTGACGAGAAGGACCCGAACGCGGCCCTGTTCAAGAAGGGCGCGCACAACGCCCTGGAGGGCATGGTCGGCAGGATCGCCTACGAGGCGTCCGGCGAGTGGGACCCGAAGGTCGCGGGCGAGAAGATGGCCGCCGCCGTCTCCTCCGTCGGCAAGGGCAAGATCGACGCCGTCTACTCCGCCAACGACGGCATGGCGGGCGGCATCATCACCGCCCTGGAGAACGCCGGCATCAAGAACATCCCGGTGGGCGGCCAGGACGCCGAGATCGCGGGGATCCAGCGGATCGTCGCCGGCACCCAGACCTTCACCATCTACAAGTCGCCGCTCGACCTGGCACCCACGGCCGCCGAGTTCGCGGTCGACATGCTCATGGAGGTGCCGATCCGCGCCCAGACCGTGACGGACGGCGTGCCGTCGAAGCTCCTCGACCCGGTGGTGGTCGACCGGACCAACATCCAGTCCACCGTGGTCAAGGACGGCATCTACACCGCCGCCGACATCTGCACCGGCGAGCTCGCCGACAAGTGCGCCGAGCTGGGCATCAAGTAGCGCGCTCGCGCGCCCGGACCCGGCGCCGCCGCGCGACGCCGGGTCCGGGCTTCAAGGGGTGAATCCGGGGCGGGTCAGTCGCGTGTGAGCTCGGCCTCCGCCTCGGCGAGCGCCGCGAACTCCTCCTCGGGCGCCCTGGCCACCAGACGGTGCCGGCTGTAGAAGGCGAAGTAGCCGAGCGCGACCACGTACACCCCGAGCGCGATGAGCGCCGCGTCCTTGTCCACCAGGAAGGTCGCCACCAGGGCGAAAACGGCGAGGACGAGGGCGACGGACGACGTCAGGACGCCGCCCGGGGTCCGGTACGGGCGGTCGAGACCCGGCTCGCGGCGGCGCAGCACGATGTGGGAGAGCGCCATCAGGGCGTACGAGATGGTGGCGCCGAACACGGCGATGTTCAGCATCCGCGCCCCGTCGCCGGTGCCGGCCGCCAGGGCGAAGCCGATCGCCCCGGGGATCAGCAGGCCCAGGTACGGCGCCTTGCGGCGGCTGGTGAGGGAGAGGAATCGGGGCAGGTAGCCGGCCCTGGAGAGCGCGAAGAGCTGGCGCGAGCCCGCGTAGATCAGCGAGAAGAACGAGGCCACCAGGCCGGCGAGGCCGGCGTAGTTGACGAAGCGGCTGAGCGCGGTCGGCTCGCCGTCGCCCTGGAGGGCGACCACCAGCGGGTTCCCGGCCTCCTGGATGGCGGCCGAGCCGCGCGCGCCGGTCGCGGCGAGGAAGGTGATGACCGCGAGGAGCGTCAGGACGCCCATCGACAGGGCGAGGGCCCGGGGCATCGAGCGCACCGGGTCCTTGGCCTCCTCCGCCGCCAGCGGCACTCCCTCGACTCCCAGGAAGAACCACATGCCGAAGGGGAACGCCGCCCAGATGCCGAGCAGGCCGAAGGGCAGCCAGGAGTTCGCGCCGAAGGCGGTCGTGTCGACGGGGATGTCGTCGAGACGGTCCACGTGGAAGTCGCTGAGCGCGCCGAGCGCGAAGACGAGGAGCGCGGCCACGGCGACGGCGGTGACGACCAGGCTGAACCGCAGCGCCTCGCCGACCCCCCACAGGTGGATGCCGATGAAGAGGGCGAAGCAGACGAGGTGGACCGGCCACCCCGATTCCAGTCCGAAGAGTCCGAGCGACTCGACGTAGTCCCCGATGAAGATGGAGATGGCGGCGGGTGCCAGGACGTACTCGATGAGGATGGCGGTGCCGGTCAGGAAGCCGCCCCAGGTGCCCAGTGCCCGGCGGGCGAAGCCGTAGCCGCCGCCGGCGGTGGGCAGGATGGCGGACAGTTCGGCGAGCGAGAAGACCAGGCAGGCGTACATGGTGCCCATGAGCACCATTGCGATGGCCAGGCCGCCGAAGCCGCCCTCGGCCAGGCCGATGTTCCAGCCCGAGAAGTCGCCGGAGACGACGTACGCGACGCCCAGCCCGGTCAGCAGCAGCCACCCGGCGCTGCCTCGGCGCAGGGTGCGCCGTTCGAGGTAGTCGTCCCCTGCGGGCGTGCTCCTGGAGGTGTCTTCCACGGTCATGGCAGCGTTCAGCTCCCCGCGACGATCCCAATGGTGTGGCTGCATACCATTGCGCCGTACGGGTCGCCCGCGCAAGCCCCCTGGCGCCATCTCCCCCGGTGTCCCCCGCCCGGCCGTTCCCTCAACCGGCCTCACGCGCCGGGGGTTACGGTGGGGGCGGGGGCCCCGCAGGCGGCTTTCGAGAGGAGCGGCGCGGCATGGGTGACCTTCTCCTGGTCCGCCACGGCGAGACGGAGTGGAGCGCCGCCGGTCGGCACACCGGCCGCACCGATCTCCCGCTCACCGCGGAGGGCGAGGCCGAGGCGCGGGCGCTCGCGCCGTTCTTCGCCGGCCGCGCCGTGTCCTTCGTCCTGACCAGCCCGCTGCGGCGGGCCCGGCACACGGCCGAACTCGCCGGTCTGCGCGACGCGGCGACGGACGAGGACCTGTGCGAGTGGGACTACGGCGGATACGAGGGGCTCACCACGGCCCGCATCCACGAGGCGCGGCCGGACTGGTCGCTGTGGCGGGACGGCGTGCCCGCGCACGGCGACGGGCGGCCCGGCGAGTCCGCCGAGGACGTGGGGCGCCGGGCCGACCGGGTCCTCGCCCGGATCCGGCCCCTTCTGGCGGACTCCGGCGAGGACGGTGTCGTCGTCGCGCACGCGCACCTGCTCCGTGTGCTGACGGCCCGGTATCTCGACTTGCCGCCGTCCGAGGGGCGGTTGTTCCTGCTGACCACGGCCACGCTGGGCCGGCTGTCGACGGAGCACGGCCTGCCCGTGATCGCCGGCTGGAACCAGCGCCCCCTCCCCCGTGGCGGCGCCGGCCCGTGACCGGCGCGCCGGCTCCTCCGTGCCCGCCCCCGCCGCACGGCCCCGGATCCGCGGCGCCAGGAGCGACGGCCGCTCTCCCTCCTCCCCCGGCGGTCGGTAGCGTGTCCGTCTGCCGCATGGAGGGTCCATGGGTCCGGCCGGCCCGCGCGAGGGCCTCCGACGGAGAGTGACGAGGATGCGATGAGCGAACGGACGAAGCCCGAGGTCGAGGTTCCGGAGGGCGAGGCGCCCACCGAGCTGACCGTCCGGGACATCGTCGTGGGGACCGGTCCCGAGGCGAAGCCGGGGATGGTGCTGCGGGTCCACTACGTCGGGGTCACCTTCGCGTCGGGGAGGGAGTTCGACGCCTCCTGGGACCGGGGTGAGCCGTACAAGTTCGCCCTGGGCGGCGGCAAGGTCATCAAGGGCTGGGACCGGGGCGTGCGGGGGATGCGGGTCGGCGGCCGGCGCGAGATCGTCGTCCCCCCGCGCCTCGGCTACGGCAAGCAGTCGCCCACCCCGCTGATCCCGCCGGGCTCCACCCTCGTCTTCGTGGTGGATCTGGTCGCCTCGTACTCCGCCGCCACCGGGTGGAGCGACGCCTAGGTTCCGCCGCCTCAGGCGTTCTCTCCGCTCCTCGTGAACCAGCCGCTGAACGCCCCCGCCCCCGCCCCCGCCGCCGAGTCGGCCTTCGCGAGGACCGTCTCGGCCGCCGCGCGCCAGGTCGCCCGGTCGGCGCGGGGCGGCGGCACGAACGGGCCGCGCGCGGGGGCGTCGGCGGCGGCGCCGAAGAAGTCGCCGCCCTTGCGCCTGGTGTCGTCCGTGCCCCAGGACCGGCCGGTGCGGACCGGGGCCTTCTGGAGGTGGGGGATGTGCTTGGCGCAGTGGATGTACGCCTCGTCGACGGCGATCTCGACCCAGATCAGGGCCCGCCGGCCGGGCACCGGGTCGACGGCGAGCCCGGCGTCGGGACGGGCGCGGCGCATCTCGTCGTCGGGGACGACCCTGGCCCGCCCGTTGACGTGCAGGCCGATGCGGTCGCGGAGGAAGTCCACCATCAGCACGCCGACGTGCGGGTTCTCCTCGATGTTGCCGAGGCTGGCGTGGACGCCGTTGCCCCGGTACTCGGGGTAGGCGAGCGTCGTGTCGTCGAGGACGTGGAGGAAGCCGGGCGGACCGGCGCGGAAGGTGTTGTCGCAGGCTCCGTGGCGGTCGGCGGTGGCCAGGAAGAACATCTCCTGCCGTGCCGTGAACTCCCGCATGCGGGAGTTCAGCCGGTCGAGGACCTGTTCGGCGTAGAACCGGTCGGCGCGTTCGCCGGTCCCCAGACGCCACTGGACGAGGTGCTCGCCGTCGCTGCCCGGGCGGGTGGTGCGCAGGAGCGCGGTCGTCCGCTCGGTCCGCTCGATCCGGTCCGTCCGCTCCATCCGGTCCGTCCGGTCGAAGGTGCTCGGGTCCTGCTGGGAAGTGCTCACGTCGTCGCCCCGGCCAGTTCCTCTAGGGAGTCGTGTCGTATGCGGTGGGTGGGGATGCCGACGCCCACGAGGGCCTCGACACCACGGCGGATCATTCCGGGCGGGCCGGACAGATAGGCCTCGTGGGTGTACCAGGGGCCGTGCTCGCGGATGGCGTCGGGCAGGCCTCCCGAGGGAAGGCCGCCGGGGGCGTCGTCGAGGACGGACCGGACCGAGAGCCAGGGGTGCGACTGCCGGAGCCGCAGCAGGGTCTCGATGTCGTACAGGCCGTGGTTCTCGCGGGCACCGTAGAAGACGTCGACGGTGCGGTACCGGCCGTGCCGGGCGACGTCCTCCACGAGGGCCTTGATGGGGGCGATGCCGGTGCCGCCGCCCAGGCACAGCAGTCCGTTGTCGTTGTCGTGGTCCACGGTCATGGAGCCGGCGGGGGGACCGAGCCGGAGGGTGTCGCCGGGACGGGCCCGGTGCACGAGGGCGTTGGAGACCCAGCCCGCCGGGACGGCCTTGACGTGGAAGGACAGCAGCCCGTCGGAGCGCGGCGCGGAGGCGAAGGAGTAGTGCCGCCAGACCCGCGGCCACCAGGGGGTCTCCAGAGCGGTGTACTGCCCGGCGAGGAAGGGGTACGGCTGGTCGGGCCTGACGGTGACGACCGCGATGTCCCGGGTCCGCATCTCGTGGGCGACCACCTCCGCCTGCCACCAGGCCGGCGCGCGGAGTTCGTCCTCGGTCGCCGCGTCGATCATGATCTGCGAGATCGTCGTGTACGCGGCCACCCACGCGGCCTCGGTCCTCGGCCCCCAGACGGGGGCGGCGTACCGGGCGAGGGCGCCGATCAGGGCCTCGCCGACGGCCGGGTAGTGCTGGGGGCGGGTGCCGTACTTCCGGTGCCCGCGCCCGAGGTGGCCGAGGTAGGCGGTCAGGGTGGCGGGGTCGTCGGCGTGGGTGGCGGCGGTGAGCAGCGCCTTGAAGAGACGGTCCCGCTGGGTGTTCATGGCCGCGGGGAAGAGCTCCCGCAGGTCGGGGTGGCGCAGGAAGAGCAGGGCGTAGAAGTGCGAGGTGACCTGGTCGGCGATGGGCTCGATCTCGGCCATGGTGCGACGCAGGAGGGCCGCGTCCGAGTCGTCCGCCGGGCCGTCGCCGCCCCGGCCGGCCCGCGGGTGCGGCCCCGGGGGCGTCCGGGCCTCCGACGAGGTGCCGGAGGCCTGCGCGGGCCCTCGGGTGAACCAGCCCGTGCCTTCGCCGGACCCGTCGGTCGACGGAGTGGTCGGAGTTCCCATCGGTGCGCCTCGCCTCGAATCGCCTCGCCTTCACGTCCCTTCGTATGAGGGCGGCCCGACCATACATCGGCTTTCCGGAGGGGCGGGAAATTCGCCCAGAACCGTTGCACGAACGCGTTTTCCCAGTTCAGAGACGTGTTACTCATGAGTTCGAAGAGCACGCATAGATGTTCGGGGATTTTCCGGAAGGGAATTCCCGACGGAAAAGTCACGCCACCGACAGAACTCCTCCACAACCTCCGCAGAATGCCTTCGGCACGCACACGCCCCCGATCCCGTCGGTCTCCTCGCCGAGACACCGCGCGTCCACGATCCCCGGCCCGGCTCAGCACGTGCCCCGCCGGGCACATACACGCCGGGGATGCGGGCAGTCGCCGCGTGCGGGACGTCACCCCGGTCTCGTCCCGTCACCGTTCACCCGTGGGCCCGGCGCGAGTGTGGCCCCCAACAGAAACCGAGGCACGCCATGCTTCTAGTCGGAGTCATCCTTCTCGTCATCGGACTGGTCACCGGCATCTCCATCCTCTGGACGATCGGCCTCATCCTGGTCGTCATCGGCGCCGTCCTGTGGATCCTCGGGGCCATGGGACACGCGGTCGGCGGCCGGCGCCACTACTGGTGACCTCCCGACCCGAGCAGTACGGACCCACCGGGTCCGCCCCGGCGCCCGCCCGGACCACCGCGCCCGGACGGGCGGGCCGGGGCCCGAGGACCGCGAGCCCGCACGCGGCCGCGTCCGCCGCCACCGGCCCGCCCCACGCGAAAGGTGCGTGCGATGACCCGTCATGACCCTCCTCCCGACCCGGGCGCTCCGCTCCCCGGCGGCGCCGCTCACCCCGGCGAGACGCCCCCCGCGGAATCGGGCACCGGCTCCGGCACGGGACCGTACCGTCCCCTCACGCGCGGCTGGGGCAAGGGCCCGCTCGTGGCCATCGTCGTCCTGGCCGTACTGGTCGCCCTGTTCTTCCTCGCCTACGCGATCACGCTCGCCGTGTGACCCGCGCCGCCGCCACGGCGGCACGCGGAGTGCCGTCCGGGCGGCGCCGTCCGTCGCGGCGGCCCGGCGGTCCCGGCTTGGCCGGGGCGATGCGGGGCAGACGGCCCGTATGACAGTTCCGACCGTTCCTCAGGTGCCCCCCGTCCCCAAGACCAGCGTGCTGGTGCTCGACTGCTCCGATCCGGAGCCGTTGGCACGGTTCTACGCGACCCTGCTGGACGCCACCGTCGAGCCCGCCGGCGGCGACCCCGACCTCCTGCTCGTCTCCGGCCGTTCCGGGGTGACGCTCGGGATCCGCCGGGACCTCGGGCACGCGCCGCCGAGCTGGCCGCGCCCCGAGGACTCCCTCCAGGCCCACCTGGAGATCCTGGTGGCCCCGGACGCGCTCGACGACGCCGAGCGCGAGGCGGTCTCGCTCGGCGCGCGGCCCGTCGCGGCCGAGCGCGACGGCACCAGGACCGACCGCCGCACCGACCTCCGCCGCTACATGGACCCGGCCGGTCACTCCTTCGTCCTCACCACGATCTCCCCCGTCCAGGCCGCTTCCCCCCGGACGTGACGACGCCCGGGCGGCGGCCCGTACCCCCGCCGACGACCCGTACCCCACCGGCTGCCCCTGCCCCACCGGCGGGACGGCCCCGCCGTACGTCGTGCCCCGGCGTCTCACAGGGCGGGACCGGCCGCCCCGGGACCGGGGCTGCCGAGGTACGCGTCGCGAACCGCCGGGTGGGCGTGGACCTCGGCGGGCGTGCCCTGGGCCAGGACCTCGCCGAGGTCGAGCACCACGACGCGGGAGCACAGGTCCATCACGAAGGCCACGTCGTGCTCGACCAGCAGCACCGCGCAGCCCTCCTCCTCGGCCGTGCGGCGGATGACGGCGGCGAGCAGGCGCCGCTCCTCGACGGTCGTACCGGACGCGGGTTCGTCCAGGAGCAGGACCCGGGGCGGGTCGGCGAGGGCGCGGGCCAGCTCGACCATCCGGGCCTGCCCGACGGGCAGGCCGCCCGCGTACGAGCCGGCCAGCGCGTCGAGCCCGCACGCGTCGAGCACGGCGGCGGCCCGCTCCCGGTGGCGGCGTGCCGCGGCCGGGCGGAGTCCGCCGCGCCACTCCTGCGCGACCACGAGGTTGTCGGCGACCGTCAGCTGTCCGAAGAGCTGCCGGCGCTGGAAGGTGCGGCGGATGCCGTGCCGGGCCCGCCAGACCGGGGACCGGCGAGTGATGACCGTGCCGTCGTACACGATCTCGCCCCCGTCCGGCCGCCGTATCCCCGACAGCACGTCGAAGAGCGTCGTCTTGCCCGCGCCGTTCGGTCCGATCAGACCGCAGATCTCCCCGGGGTGTACGGAGAGGGTCACCTCGCGCAGGGCGTGGACGCCGCCGAAGCGGACGTCGACGCCGCTCGCGCGGAGCAGCGGGGTGTTCATCGGCGTGCTCCCTTCCCCAGATAGGCCTCGGCGAGCCGGTCCCTGTCGACCTCGGACCGGGGTCCTGACCAGACGATCCCGCCCCGTACGAGGTACGCCACGGTGTCGGCGACGCCGAGGACCTCGGCCGCCTTCTCCTCGACGAGCAGCAGAGCGGTCCCCCGGTCCCGGAGTTCGCCCAGGAGCTGGAACACCTCCTCCACGACGCGCGGCGCCAGTCCCAGCGACGGCTCGTCGGCGACGAGGACGTCCGGCGGCCGCTGGAGGAGCGGGGCGAGGGCGAGGAGCTGCTGCTCGCCGCCGGAGAGCGAGCCGGCGAGGACGGTGCGGCGGGCGGCGAGCGCCGGGAAGCGCGCGTACACCGCCTCGCGGTCCTCGGCGTCAGCCAGCTGGAGCGCCAGGTTCTCCTCGATCGAGAGACCGGCGAAGATCCCCCGCCCCTCGGGAGCCAGCCGCACCCCACGGCGCGACCGGGCGACCGCAGGGTCACGGGTCGCGTCCTCGCCGCCCACGCGCACGATTCCCCCGGCCGGTCGCAGCAGTCCGCCCGCCACCCGGCAGAGCGTCGACTTCCCGGCGCCGTTGGGTCCGAGCAGCACCAGCGCCTCGCCGGCCCGCACCGCGAGGTCCACGCCGTGCAGCACGGCCGCGCCGCCGTACCCGGCGTGCACACCGCTCAGTTCGAGCGCGGGCGCTTCCGCCGCCGTGCCAGCCGGGTCGCCGGACGGTCCGGAGGCGGGTGCGGGAGCCGTCACGCCCCCGGCCCGCCGCCCCGGCGCGGGGACCGGCGCCCGTCTCGGCGGATCCGGCTCCGGCCCCGGCCCGGACTGCGCCCTGCGCGCCGACGCCACCGCTGCCCGCCGGGCCGCCCGCCGGGACGGAAGGGCGGCGCAGTACCCGTCCGGGTCGTTCGCGAGCGCGAGGCCCGCCAGGCCGAAGAGGATCACCGGCAGATGGGCGGAGTCCGTCACGTACTCCGTCATCAGGTGCGGGACGACCGCGAACACCAGCCCTGCCACCACCGCGAACTGCGGTCTGCGCACCCCCGCCGCGACGACGACCGCCAGCCACACCAGTCCCGTCATCGCCGTGAAGTCGGTCGCGGTGATGCGGGTGTTGTACGAGGCGTAGAGCACGCCTCCGAAGCCCGCGAGGCCCGCCGACACCGTGAACAGCAGGAGTTTCGTGCGCACCACCGACACGCCCGACGCCGCGGCCGCCTCGGGGGCCGAGCGGACCGCCAGCATGGCCCGGCCCCAGCGGGAGCCCCGCAGCCAGGTGAGCAGGGCGACGGCGACCGCGCTGAGCAGGACCAGCGCGAGGCCGAACGCCCGGTCGTCGCCGAGGTCCACGGGGCCCACCACCGGTCGGGGAATCTCCCATCCGGTGTCGCCGTTGCGCAGCGGGCCGAGCTGGAAGAGGACTTGGTCGGCCAGGAAGGCGAGGGCCAGGGTGGCCGGGGCCAGTGAGCGGCCGCCGAGCCGCAGGGCGGGCAGCGCGACCAGCGCGCCGAGCAGGGCGGCCGCCGCCGTACCGGCCGCGGCGGCGGCGGCGAAGGGCCAGCCGTGGCTCATCAGCAGGCCGGCGACGAGGGCCGCGCCGGTGACGAAGGTCGCCTGGGCGAGCGACACCATGGCGCCGACTCCGGTGACCACGGTGAACGACATGAACACGAGCCCGATCGCGAGCCCCTGGGCGAGGGTCCCGCTCCAGAAGGGTGTGGTGACGGTGTAGAACGCCGCGCCGAGCAGCACGCCCGCCACTCCCCACGCGCCCCACCGGCGGACGCCGCTCCGTCCGGCGAGGTGGTCGGTCGGTGGCGGGTCGGCGGCCGCCGTGCCGGCGGCGCGCTGCCGCCGGACCAGGACGAGGAGGCCGATGAAGAGGACGAGGAAGGGGACGGCGGTGCGGAAGCCGGTGATGTCGTCGGTGAACGACGCGTACCCGGCCACCAGGTTCTGGAGCACTCCGAGTCCGAGTCCGCCCGCGAAGGCGAGGGGCACGGACACGAACCGCCCGAGGGCGGCCGCGGTGGCGGAGACGAAGAGGAACAGCGTGTAGTCGTGGGCGGAGAGCCCGAGGAGCGGGGTGGCGAGGACGCCGGCGAGGCCCGCGAGGCCGGAGGACAGCATCCACGCGATCGAGGAGAGCCGGTCCGCGCTGATGCCCCGCAGTTCGGTCAGCGTGCGGTCGTCGACCGCCGCCCGCAGGCGCAGCCCGAGCCGGGTGCGGCGCATCAGGACCCACAGGGCGGCCGCCGCGAGGGCCGTGGCGATCCAGGTGATCAGCTGGTCGGAGTCGATTCCGACGCCGTCGAGCGGCTGCCAGGCCACGGCGGGGCTCGGCCCGACGCCCGGCAGCCCGAACTGGTTCTCGGCGGGCTGGACGGGTGCTCCGGCCCGCTCCAGGAGTTCGACCGCCCACAGTCCGGCCGCGGGCAGCGCGACGAGCAGGCCGATGGTGGCCACGATCTGCGCCGTCTCGCCGACCCGGGCCAGTTTCCTGAACATCAGCCGGTCCAGGGCCCAGCCGAGGCCGGGCGCCACCGCGAACACCAGGAGCAGCGCGGTGGGCACGGCCGGCCAGCCGAAGCCGGAGTGGAGCTCGTAGAAGGCCAGCGCGCAGAGGTACGCGGTGGCGCCGTGCGCGAAGTTGAAGAGCCCGGAGGCGGAGGAGGAGAGGACGAGGCCGGTCGCGAGCAGCGCGTAGAGCGCGCCCGAGACGAGGCCGCTCAGGACGAAGCCCAGCAGGTCACCCACGTGCCGCGCCCCTCAGCCGAAGGGGATCGGCGGGTAGCACGTGAAGGGCACCGCCACCTCGTAGCGCCCGTTCTTGAGCTGGACGAGCGCACCGCAGCCGAAGCTCTCCTTCTTCCCCTTGGGCAGGGCGCGGTCCCCGACGAGGGTCCCGGTGTCCGAGAAGCCGTCGGCGGCCTTCTGGAAGGACTCCACGGTCAGGTCCTCGCCCGCCTTCGCCGCGATCGCGAGGAAGAGGTCGGCGCTCATGTATCCGGTGAGCATGTGCATGTTGAGCGGGACCTCCTTGCCTCCCGCGGCCTTCCTGATGTCGTCCTTGAACTGCCGCATCGCGGGGCTGTCCGACTCGAAGGGCTGGAACTGCAGCAGGACGTGGACCCCGTCGAGGGCCTGCTTCGTCGCGTCCTTGGCGAGCAGTCCGGGGTCGTAGTCGGTCGGGTCGGAGAGGACGCCCCGGTAGCCGGAGCGCTTGAGCGCGGTGAACAGGCCGATGTTGTACGGCGTCTGCATCACGGAGATCACGGCGTCGGGCGCGCCGCCGCCGGGGCCCGAGCGCAGGATCTCCTTGGTGTAGGCCGACCAGTCGCTGGGCATCGAGGTCGCCGGGACCACCGCCTTGGCGTACGGGACCTGGAAGCCGGCCGCCTTGAAGCCCTGCGTGAAGGTGCGGATGCCGAACTTGCCGGCGTCGTTGTCGCCGGCGATCAGCGCGACCGACCTGCCGCGCGCGCCGCCGAGGACGGAGGCGAGGCTCTCGGGCCAGGTCTGGTTGAGCGTGCCGCCGGGCGTCGGGACGAGGCAGCCGTTGAAGCCGTAGATGTGGGCCGGCCCGCAGAACGAGGGGAGGGTGCCCCAGCCGACCGTCGGGACCTTCTGGGTGTCGAGGAAGTCGGCTCCGGCGAAGGTGACCGAGCTCATCGGGGAGACCGCGAAGACCTGTTCCCGCTGGACGAGCTTGCGGGCCGCGGCGAGGTTCCTGGCCGGGTCCTGGCCGTCGTCCTCGGCACCCAGGTACGCGATCTTCCGCCCGTTCACCCCGCCCTCGGCGTTGGCCCGGTCGTAACGGGCGCGGGCGCCGAGGTCGGAGTCCTTCTTGGAGTAGCCGCTGGCGGTCGTCATCGAGACGATGCCGCCGACCTTGATGGTGTCGGCGGTGACTCCGCGCGCGGAGGAGGAGGCGGGGGTGTCTCCGCCGGTGGAGGCGGAGTTGCAGGCGGTGGCGAGGAGCAGGGCGAACGTGGCGGCGATGACGCGCAAGGGTCGAGACACGGGCGATCCCTCCATCGGGTGCCCGCATTCTGTGAGTGATCTGACGAACCGTCAATAACTGATGGTCCGTCACTTCTGTGCTCCGTCACAAGATCAGTGGTTTGAACGCGCCGCTCCCCCGCCAGTCTGTGAAGGGGGACGCAAGGGAGGATCCTCATGACCGCACCGCGCAGGACCGAGGGCCCGTCGAGCTGGACCGCGGAGACGCTGAGGACGGAGGAGTGGCTGCTCCCGATGACACCGGAGGCGGCCCGCGCTCCGGCGGCTCCGGCGGCTCCGGCGGCTCCGGCGGCTCCGGCGGCTCCGGCGGGCGACGCTCCGGTCGGGGACCCGCTGGTGGACGGGGCCCACGCCGGCCTGTGGCACGGCACGGGGTTCGTCGTGCTCCGGGGCCTGGACCTCGCGGGCCTCACCGACGAGGAGTGCGTCGAGCTGTGCGCGCGTACCGTCGCCCGGGTCTGCGCACCGGCGGGGCTCCGCCTCCAGCGGTCCGCCCACGAACTCCTGACGGCGGCCACGGCTCCCGCCGTCCCGCGCGCACCGGCCCCGGACACCCCCACCGTCCCGGACGGCGAGCCCGCCGCCTCGCGCCCACCCGTCCCGGACACCCCCGCCCTCCCGGACGGTGACGACCAGACGCTCCTGCCCCACATGGATCGCGGCGAGGGGCCCCGGCCGCCGAGGCTCCTGGCGCTGCTGTGCGTCCGACCGGCCCCCGAGGGCGGCGAGTCCCTCCTGGCCAGCGGCCCGGCGCTGCGCGATCGCCTCGCCGCCGAGCGGCCCGAGGCTCTGCGCGAGCTCTCCCGGGACTTCAGTTTCGGACGCGGCCGGGACTTCGACCGCGTCCGCCCGGTGTTCGACCTCGCCGGCCCGACCCTGCGGGTGCACTACAACCGCTACTGGATCGCCCGCGGCCAGGAGGAGGCCGGCACCCCCTTCGGTCCGGCCCGGCGCAGCGCCCTCCAGGCCCTGGAAGCCCTCCTCCACGACCCGGCGATGGTCGTCACCCTGCCCCTGCGCCGGGGCGACCTGCTCCTCGTCGACAACTCCTCCGTCCTGCACGGCAGGACGCCCTTCAGGAACGGCGGCACGCCGGAGACCCGGCGCCGCTACGCGCGCGTCTGGGCGGACTGACCGGGGCGCACCCGGGGGTCGAGGCCGTCTCCACGACAGGCCGATTCTTGGTATGGACCTGACAAGCGTGGACCGTTAGCGTGTCCGTGGCACTCCTTGAGAGCGCTCTCAGCGTTTGACTCCCCCCACCTGGAGGTCCCGTGAAACGCACCACCCCCCTGCGCACCGCCCTCGCCGCCCTGCTCCTGACGGTCGGTCTGGGCGCCGCCCACGCCGGCGCGGCGAGCGCCGCCCCGTCCGCGGAGCCCGGCGCCGTGGCGCCGTCCGCCTCCGCAGGACTCCTCGACGCCATGCGCCAGGACCTGGGGCTCACCCCGGCGCAGGCCGAGGAGCGGCTGCGCGCCGAGAAGGCCGCCGTCGCGGTGGAGAAGGCCGCCGTGCGGCGCGCCGGCGCGGCCTACGGCGGCTCGTGGTTCGACCCGGCGGCCGGCCGGCTCGTCGTGGCCGTGACCGACCGCGCCGAGGAGGCCGGGGTGCGCGCCCTGGGCGCCGACACCCGGCTGGTCCGGCACAGCGCCGCCGCCCTGGACCGCGCCAAGGCCCGCCTCGACACGCTCCGCGCGCCCGCCGGAGTGGCCGGCTGGCACGTCGACCCGAGGAGCAACAGCGTCGTGGTCGACGTCGTCCGCTCCGAGCGGCAGTCCCCCGCCGTACGCTCCTTCGTGGACCGGGCCCGGGCGGGCGGGCTCGTCACCGTCGCCGAGACGGCCGAGGCGCCCCGTACGTACGCGGCGGGGACCGTCGGCGGCGACCCGTACTACACCGGCAACGTCCGCTGTTCCATCGGCTTCTCCGTCCACGGCGGCTTCGTGACGGCCGGTCACTGCGGTCGTGCGGGCGCGGCGGTGCGCGGCTGGGACGGTTCCGCGATGGGGACCTTCCAGGGGTCGTCGTTCCCCGGTGACGACTACGCCTATGTCTCGATCCACAGCGGCTGGTGGACCGTGCCCGTGGTCCTCGGCTGGGGCACCGTCCCCGACCAGCTCGTCCGCGGCTCGAACGAGGCCCCGGTCGGCGCCTCGATCTGCCGCTCGGGCTCGACCACGCGCTGGCACTGCGGCACGGTCCTGGCCAAGAACGAGACGGTCAACTACAGCCAGGGCGCCGTGCACCAGATGACGAAGACCAGCGTCTGCGCCGAGGGCGGCGACTCCGGCGGGTCGTTCCTCAGCGGCGACCAGGCCCAGGGCGTCACCTCCGGCGGCTGGGGCAACTGCTCCTCCGGCGGCCAGACGTGGTTCCAGCCGGTCAACGAGATCCTGGCCCGCTACGGCCTCCGGCTCCACACCGCCTGACGTACGGGCGGGGCAGAACCCCTCGCGGAGTCCACCCCGCCCTCCGGCGCCGGCCCGGCCCGCGGGGCCGGGGGCGGGCGGCCGGTCGTCCCCCGGCGTGGGCTCGCCCTCGGTCCGATCGGGATCGTGGGCGGAGGGGACGCCCGCGCCACCTCGGAACGGACCCCGCCCCGGCGGCCCGAGGCCGGGACCGACCGCCGGGGCGGAGGGTCTCCGGTCCCGGTCCCGGTCCGGCGTCAGCCCGGGGTGTGGGCGGTCTTGCTCGGCGCGGTGTCGTCCTCGTCCGGGGCCTGCGCCTCGGCCGGCGGCTGCGGGGTCGGCGGGGTGCGGACGAGCAGGGCGACCAGCACGGCCAGGGCGCCGAGGGCGGCGCCGACGGCGAAGCCCCAGCGGATGCCCGCGCCCAGCGCACCGGTGGCGTCGGCTCCCCCGGCCGCCGCCGCGGCGGCCCTACCCGACATGACGCTGATGACCAGCGCGGTGCCGGCGGCGGCCGCGACCTGCTGGAGCGAGCCCAGGATGGCGGAGCCGTGGGGGTAGAGGTGCGGCGGCAGCACGGAGAGGCCGGAGGTGAAGACGGGGGTGAAGACGAACGCCATGCCGGCGCTCAGGGCCACGTGCAGCACCAGCACCAGCCACGGCGAGGTCTGCTCGGCCGTCAGCGCGAGCAGCGCGAGGCAGAGCGCCGTGATCACCGCTCCGGGGACGACCAGGCGCGGGGCGCCGAACCGGTCGTAGAGCTTGCCGACCTGCGGGCCGAGGAGACCCATGGTCAGACCGCCCGGGATGAGGAGCAGGCCCGTCTGCAGCGAGGTCAGGTCGCACACCTCCTGCAGATACAGCGGCAGCAGGATGAACGCGCCCATCAGCGCCATGAAGGACACGCACATCAGGCCCAGCGCCACGGAGAAGTGGCGGAAGGTCAGGGCCCGCAGGTCGAGCAGCGGCGTCGACGAGCGCTGGAGGACCAGCTGCCGCCACACGAACAGGCCCACCAGGACGGCGCCGATCGCCGTCGTGGCGGCCGGGGGCACGGCGGCCTCGGCCGCGTTCTCGGCACCGAGCCCGCTCAGGCCGTACACGAGCGCGCCGAAGCCCGCCGCCGCCAGGGGGACCGAGACCCAGTCGATCGGCCCGGCCTGCGGCTCGCCGATGTCGACCAGCTTCAGCCGGCCGAACACGGCCATCGCCCCGGCGATGGGCAGCACGGCCAGGAACAGCAGGCGCCACGACCCCAGTTCCAGCAGTACGCCGGAGACCGCCGGGCCCAGGGCGGGCGCGACGGAGATGACGAGGGTGATGTTGCCCATGACCTTGCCGCGCTCGTGCGGCGGCACGAGCGTCATCAGCGTCGTCATGAGCAGCGGCATCATGACGGCAGTGCCGCTCGCCTGGATGACCCGGGCGGCCAGCAGCACGGGGAAGACGGGCGCGGCCGCGGCCAGCGCCGTACCGGCGAGGAAGAGCGCCATGGCGAGGGTGAAGGCGGTCCGGGTCGTCACGCGCTGGAGGAACCAGCCGGTCACCGGGATGACGACGGCCATGGTCAGCATGAAGGCGGTGGAGAGCCACCCGGCGGCCGCCGCGCTGACCTCGAACTCCCGCATGAGCCGCGGGATCGCGTTGACCATGATCGTCTCGTTCAGGAGGACGACGAACGTGGACAGCACGAGGATCCGCAGCACGGCGGTGACGCGGGCGGGCGAGGGGGTGGGCGTTGCGTGGGCTGCTTGCATGGCGCCTTCCGTGAGGTGAGTGTCCTCCGCGGGTCGCGGGTCCCAGGGCAGACCTCGGCGCCGGGAAGAACTCATCGGTGTCACCCGATCCTGTCGGCACGGCCGCCGGAGCTCAAACGAATTTGCCGGACTCCGCCGGCCGGCGCGCGGCTCGACCCTCCTCTCGCCGGCGCTCCCCCGGCGGACGACCCCAGGTGTTCCCCCTACGGACGACCCTAGGGTGGGCGCGTGCTGTTGAACCTGAACGCGACCTTCGTGGTCCTGTTGGTGGCTCTGCTCGCCCTCGCCGCCGGAGTGGTCGCCGTCGCCGGACTCGGACGCCCGCGCGACACCCTCGTCGCCGGGGCGCGGGCGGCCACGCAGCTCGTCGCGGTCTCCTTCGTGATCGGCTGGGTCGTCCGCGCGGTGCCGCCGCTGCTGTGCTTCCTGCTGCTGATGTACGCGGTGGCGGTGCGCACGGCGGGCCGCCGGGTCGTGCCGGCGCCGGGGCGTTCCTGGCCCTGGACGGCGGTCCCGATCGGCGCCGGTGTCGTCCCCGTCGTCCTGGCGCTGCTCGTCACCGGGGTCGTACCCGCCCGGGGCATCGCGCTCGTCCCCGTCACCGGCATCCTCATCGGGGGCGCGCTGACCGCCACCGTGCTGTCGGGACGCAGGGCGCTCGACGAACTCGCCACGCGCCGGGGCGAGGTGGAGGCCGGCCTGGCGCTCGGGCTGAGCGAGCGCGAGGCGCGCATGGAGGTGGCGCGCGGGGCCGCGGCGGACGCGCTCCTGCCGGGCATGGACCAGACACGTACCGTCGGCCTGGTCACCCTGCCGGGCGCGTTCGTCGGCATGCTCCTCGGCGGCGCGTCCCCCCTGCACGCGGGCGCGGTGCAGTTGTTCGTCCTGGTCGCGCTCCTGCTCGTCCAGGCGGTCGCCACCGCCCTCACCCTGGAACTCGTCGCCCGCGAGCGGCTCGTCCGCCCTGAACCACCCCTTCCTTAGGCCCTGTTGTCACCGGCGCGCATGCCCCTGCTCGGCGCGCACGGCGCACCGTGCCCCGGCGTGCGCGCCCCCCGCGTGATCTCCGCGCGCCCTACCGGCGGCCGCACCCGGGTGGACATGATGAGGGCGCGCACCGCGCAGGAATCTGGTGATCCGCATCCCCGTCCTCCGGCCGGGAGCCCTGCGGTGGAAGGAGCTCGCTTCGTGTTGCTTCTCGTCTCCCCGGACAGCGTCGAGGAAGCCCTCGACTGTGCCAAGGCCGCGGACCACCTCGACATCGTCGACGTCAAGAAGCCCGACGAGGGCTCGCTCGGTGCCAACTTCCCTTGGGTGATCAGGGAGATCCGCGACGCGGTGCCGGCGGACAAGCCGGTCTCCGCCACCGTGGGCGACGTCCCGTACAAGCCGGGGACGGTGGCGCAGGCCGCGCTGGGCGCGGTCGTCTCGGGCGCGACGTACATCAAGGTCGGGCTCTACGGGTGCACCACGCCCGAGCAGGGCGTCGACGTCATGCGGGCGGTCGTGCGGGCGGTGAAGGACCACCGCCCGGACGCGCTCGTCGTCGCCTCCGGTTACGCCGACGCCCACCGAGTCGGCTGCGTGAACCCGCTCGCCCTGCCCGACATCGCCGCCCGCTCCGGCGCGGACGCGGCCATGCTCGACACCGCCGTCAAGGACGGGACCCGGCTCTTCGACCATGTGCCGCCGGACGCCTGCGCCGAGTTCGTCCGCAGGGCGCACGTCTCCGGGCTGCTTGCGGCGCTCGCGGGCAGCCTCGCGCATGCCGACCTCGGTGCGCTGACCCGCATGGGAACCGACATCGTGGGGGTGCGGGGCGCGGTCTGCGAGGGCGGCGACCGCAACGCCGGGCGGATCCGTCCCCAGCTGGTGGCCGCCTTCCGGGCGGAGATGGACCGGCAGGCCCGGGAGCACGCCGTCGGCGTCCCCGCGGCCAACTGACCGCCGGGTATGCCGGCCCCCGAGACGGGCGGCGTCCTCGGACGCCGCGCCGGACGCTTCCCCGTCGTCGACCCGGCCACCGGGGAGACCTTCGCCGAGGCCCCCGACCAGCGGCCGGAAGAACTGGACGGCGTGGTCGACCGCGCCCGACAGGCCTGGTACGGCTGGCGCTCCGACCCCGCCGCCCGGGCCGCCGCGCTGTGCGTCGCGGCCGACGCCGTGGAAGCGGCGGGCGGCGAACTGGCCCCGCTGCTCACCCGGGAACAGGGCAAGCCCCTGGCCGAGTCGTACGCGGAGGTCGCGCGCACGGCGGCCCGCCTGCGCTACTTCGCGGGCCTGACCCCCAGGACCCGCCGCATCGACGACGGCCGGCCCGTGCGCAGCGAGGTCCGGTGGCGCCCCCTCGGCCCCGTCGCGGCGATCGTGCCGTGGAACTTCCCCCTCCAGCTCGCGGCGGCGAAGTTCGCGCCGGCGCTCGCGGCGGGCAACACGGTGGTCCTCAAACCGTCGCCGTACACCCCGCTCGCGACCCGGCTGCTCGGCTCCGTCCTCGCCGCCGTCCTGCCGGAGGACGTCCTGACCGTCGTCACCGGCCGCGAACCGCTCGGCGCCCGGCTCGCGTCCCACCCGGGCATCCGCCACGTCACCTTCACCGGCTCGGTGCCCACCGGCCGTGCCGTCGCCGGCGCGGCCGCGGCCTCGCTCGCCCGCGTCACCCTGGAGCTGGGCGGGAACGACGCGGCCGTGCTCCTCGACGACGTCGACCTGGAGCGGGTCGCCGACCGGCTGTTCTGGGCGGCGTTCCGCAACTGCGGGCAGGTGTGCATGGCGGTGAAGCGCGTCTACGCCCCGGCCCGGCTGCACGCCGAGGTCGTCGAGGCGCTCGCCGAGCGCGCGAAGAGCGTCACGGTCGGTCCCGGCCTCGAACCCGGCACCCTGCTGGGGCCGGTCAACAACGCCGCTCAGCTGGCCCGCGTCGAGCGGGTCACCGCACGGGCCCTCGCGGACGGCGGCCGGGCCGCGGCCGGCGGCCGGCGGCTCGACGGGCCCGGCCGGGCAGGACACTTCTTCGCTCCGACGATCCTCACCGACGTGCCGGCGAACAGTCCGGTGGTGACCGGGGAGCAGTTCGGACCGGTGCTGCCGGTACTCCCCTATCAGGACGTGGACGAGGCCGTCGAGGCCGCCAACGCCACCGGCTTCGGTCTCGGCGGCTCCGTCTGGGGCACCGATCTCGACCGGGCCGAGGCGGTGGCCGGCCGGCTCGACTGCGGCACGGCCTGGATCAACCACCACGCCGAGCTGTCCCTCGCCCAGCCCTTCGCCGGCGTCAAGGACAGCGGGGTCGGCGTCGCGGGCGGACCTTGGGGGCTCTACGGGAACCTCCGCCCGTTCGTCGTCCACCGCCCCGAAGAGGTGGCGGGGTGAGGTTCCGGGCCGCCGTGCTGCGCGCGTACGAGGACCCGTTCACGGTCGAGGAGGTGGCCCTGCGGACCCCGCCCGGTCCGGGCGAGCTCCTGGTCGAGATCGCGGGCGCCGGGATGTGCCGTACCGACCTCGCGGTACGGCGCTCCGCGGGCCGCAGCCCGCTGCCCGCCGTCCTCGGCCACGAGGGCGCCGGGGTGGTGGTGCGGTCGGGCGGCGGACCCGACACCACGATCGGGGTGGGCGACCACGTCGTGCTGAGCTTCGACTCCTGCGGGCACTGCCGGAACTGCCTGGGCGCGGCACCCGCGTACTGCGACTCCTTCGCCTCGCTCAACCTCTTCGGCGGCCGCGCGGAGGAGCCGCCCCGGATCGTCGACGCGGCCGGGAAGGCGATGGCGCCGCGCTGGTTCGGCCAGTCCTCCTTCGCCGCGTACGCGCTCGTCCCCGCCCGCAACGCCGTCCGGGTCGACCCCGGCCTTCCGCTCGCCCTCCTCGGGCCCCTCGGCTGCGGCTTCCTCACCGGCGCCGGAGCCGTCCTCGACACCTTCGGCGCGGGCCCCGGCGACACGCTGGTGGTCCTCGGTGCCGGAGCCGTCGGCCTGGCCGCGGTGATGGCAGCCGGCGCGGCCGGCGTACGGACCGTGGCGGTCGACCGGCATCCCGCGCGGCTCGCCCTGGCCGAGCGCTTCGGCGCGCTCCCGCTCGCCGCCTCCGAGGCCGGCCTGCCCGAGCGGATCCGGCGGCTCACCGACGGCGGCGCGCGGTACGCCCTGGACACCACGGCCTCGACGGCGCTCATCAACGACGCGCTCCGCGCACTGCGCCCCACCGGCACCCTCGGCCTGGTGGCACGCCTCCCCACCGCGCTCTCGCTGGAACCGGGCACGCTCGACCGAGGCCGTACCGTCCGCCACATCTGCGAGGGCGACGCCGTCCCGAGACTGCTGATACCCCGGCTGATCGCGCTCTGGCAGGCCGGACGCTTCCCCTTCGACCAGCTGATCCGCACCTATCCGCTCGCCGACGTCAACGAGGCCGAGCGCGACTGCGAGGCGGGCCGCGTGGTCAAGCCCGTGCTGCTCCCCGAGGGAAGCGGCCACCCCTGAGAGCGGGGCGCGGCGGACGCGCGCTCGCCCCGGCACACCACCCCTCGTCCCCTCACTTCCGCCCACGGAGACACCATGACCGGCACGGCGCCGCTCTCACCCGACCGGCAACGACAGCGACAGGAGCAGGAACTGCGACAGGAACAGCGACAGGAACAGCGGCTGGAGCAGGAGCAGCGGTCGGACACGGAAGGCGTGGACGGGGGCGTCGGCCTGACGGCTCTCCTGGTCGCCGCGGCGCGGGCGATCGAGACGCACCGCCCCGACAGCCTGGCCCGGGACGACTACGCGGAGCACTTCGTGCGCGCGGCCCCGGTCTGCGCGGAGTGGCCGGTACGCATCGAGCAGGTCCCGGACGGGGACGGCGACCCGCTCTGGGGACGGTTCGCCCGCTACTTCGGCCTGCGGACGAGGGTCCTCGACGACTTCCTGCTCCGCTGCGTGAGGGGGGACGCCCGCCAAGTGGTCCTGCTGGGCGCGGGGTTGGACACCCGGGCCTTCCGGCTGGACTGGCCGTCGGATCTGACGGTCTTCGAGATCGACCGCGCGGGTGTGCTGGAGTTCAAGCAGCGGGTGCTGACCGGCCTGTCCGCCGCCCCTCCGGTGAAGCGCGTCCCCGTGCCGGTCGACCTGCGCGCGGACTGGGTCACGGCGCTGACGACCGCCGGCTTCGACCCGGCCGTGCCGAGCGTCTGGCTGGCCGAGGGCCTGCTCTTCTACCTGCCGGGTCCCGCTGAGACGCACCTCGTCGACATGGTGGACCGGCTGACCGTCGGAGGCAGCGCGCTGGCCTTCGAGGCGAAGCTGGAGAAGGACCTGACGGCGTACCGCGACAGTGCGATCTACACGGCGACGCGGGAGCGGATCGGCATCGACCTGCTGGGCCTGTTCGACCTGGGACCGCGCCCCGACTCGGCGGGCGAGCTGGCGGCGAAGGGCTGGTCCACCTCGATGCACACGCCCTTCGACTTCACCCGCCGGCATGGACGCGGCCCGCTCCCCGAACCGAACGACGCACTGGAGGGCAACCGCTGGGTGTTCGCCCACAAGCTCGGGATCTGACGGGCCGGGGGGGCGAGAGGCCGACGGGCTGACGCGCCGGGAGGCGAGGGGGCGACGGGCCGAAGGGTCAACCGGCCGACCCGTGGCCCGGCGACCTCTCGGCCCGCCGCTCGCGGGAGGGGCGTGTCAGCCGGCCCGGACGGCCACCAGCTGGTCTCCCGGGATCCCGGCCAGGTCCGGCGCGTAGTAGTCCTCGATGCCGGCGGCCCACGTGGCCACCGGAACGCGGTCGTCGGCGTCCGGGCCGAAGGCGTCGAAGAGGGCGTGGATGTTCGCCTCCTCGAAGCCGATCGCCGTCATCAGCGACAGGAAGAGCGGGCGCTCGATCAGACCGTCCCCGTCCGGGTCGCCGAGCGCCGACAGCGCGCCGGCGAACTCCGCGACGGTGGGACCGAAGCGCTCGGGGTCGAGCACGAACGGCCGGAACTCGTCGACGGTGATCACCCCGTCGCCGTTGGCGTCCAGCTCGGTGGCCAGCGTCGTCCACCAGCGGCGGAACGAGGTCCGGAGAGCGTCCCTGGCCCCCTCGTCCGAGGCGGTGGCCACCTTCAGGACACGGCCCGTCATGAGGTCGAAGTCGTCGGAGTCGATGACTCCGTTGCCGTTCGCGTCGAAGAGGGAGAAGACCAGCTCGACGCGCTGGGCGGCCTCGGTTCGCATCTGTGTCACCTGTCTGTCACGGCCCGCGGGTCCGATCCCGGGGCCTGGTGGTCCGTCAGTGCCCCTACGTAACCGCGCGGGGGCACGGGTGCGACGGAGTTCCGCTCTCCCGTACCGGAAGGAGTGACAGCGCTTCGGCCATCGGTCCGGGCGCACGCCGGGGCGGGGGCCGGGCCCCGATGCGCCCTGCGGCGGGCCCGGTCTCGATGCGCCTGGGGGCGCGGCCTCGATGGACTGTGCGGCGGTCCGGTTCTCCCCGGCGGCGGCCCGGGACGCCGGGCGGGCCCGGTGCTCTCAGGCGTACTGGCGACAGGGGCCGGGGAAGGCGGCGCGGGTGCGTGAGGTGACGAGGGCGAGGGCCGCTCGGGACGCGGCGGTGTCGGGGTCGGAGCCCAGTTGCAGTGCCAGGCCCTCGACCAGGCCGTGCAGTTCCAGGGCCGTGAGGTCCGGGTCGGTGGCGTCGGGGACCTCGCCGCACTCCTTGCCGTTGCGCACGGCGGCCGCGAGCCTGGCACGGATGAGCCGGCCGGTCTCCGCGTAGGCCTGGGCGAGGCGGGGGTTGTCGACGGTGCGGCCGACGAAGGCCAGGCTCACACGGTGCGCGGATCGCCTGCCCGGGTCCACCGGCAACCATTGGGCGAGCCCTTCGACGACCACGTCGCGAATCGGCAGCCGCAGGGTACTCGACCGCTCTTCGAGCGCCGAGACGCGCTCCAGGACCTGCTGGACGACCCTCTCGTACGTGAACAGCAGCATCTCGTCCTTGGAGGCGAAGTAGTGCTGCACGTGCCCGACGGACACCCCCGCGGCCTCGGCGGTGCGCGCCACCGTGACACGGTCGAGCCCCTGTTCGGTGATGAGTTGCTGAACCGCGTCGGCGACCTGGATGCGCCTGGCGTGATGATCGACGACCTTCGGCATGGGGCCAGCGTATCCCTCCGTCGCCCTTGCGGAACGCTTTTACCGTATGTTCATATTGCAAAAAGTCAGGGCGGGACGGAGCGACGGGAAGGGCTGCGGCATGGGAACGCGAACGGGGCGTCGAGCCGGGAGGCGGACGCGGCGGCGCGGGTGGCGGCTCGGACCGACCGCCGCGTGGTGCGCGGCGGTGCTCGTCACGGGGATCGGGACGGCCTCCGCCGCGCCCTCCGTCACCCCGGCGGAGGGCCGCCCGGCGGACTCCGCCGCCGTCCTGTCAGCGGACGAGCGGCGCGCGGACGACGGGGGCACGGACGACCGGGGCGCGGCCGACGGGGGCACGGACGATCGAGGCGCGGGCGACCGGGAACGCTGGTCGGACGTGGACGCCTTCGTCCGCGAGCGGATGGAGGCGACCGGGACGCCCGGCGGCGCGTGGGCCATCGTCGAAGGCGGCGCGGTCGTGCACGAGCAGACCTACGGTCGGGACGGGCGGGGCGCGCCCGTCACCCCGGACACGCCCTTCCTCTGGGGCTCGGTGGCCAAGCCGGTCACCGCCCTCGCCGTGATGCGGCTGGTCGAGGACGGCCGGGTGCGGCTCGACGCGCCGGCGCGGACGTACCTGCCCTGGTTCCGGCTCGCCGACCGAGGGGTGTCGGACCGCATCACCGTGCGACACCTCCTGACCAACACCAGCGGCATCCCCGCCTCCGCGACGGCCGAGGTGCAGGACCGCTACGACAACGCTCCCGGCGCCCTGGCCCACGCGGTCCGCGATCTCGCGCGGATCGCGCCGGGCGTCGAACCTGGCACGGCCTACGCGTACTCGAGCGCCGGGTACGCCGTCCTCGGCGCGCTGGTCGAGGAGGTCTCCGGGCAGGCGTACGGCACGTACGCGCACAAGCGGATCTTCGACCCGCTCGGCATGGAGCACGCCATCGCCACGGAGGACGACGCCGCGCGCGAGCGGGTCGCGCCGGGCCACCGCCTCGTCTTCGGCCGGCCGGTTGTCTTCGACGCGCCGTACGACACCGCCGGCGCCCCCGCGGCGCACGTGGGCGGCAGCGTCAGGGACGCGGCGCGGCTCGTCCTCGCCCAGCTCGGTGGGGGCGAGGTGGACGGCCGACGGGTCCTGTCGGCGCGGGGGATCGCCGAGATCCACCGGGGTCAGACCGACAGCGACATCGACCGGTTCGGGCTCGGCTGGTCGGTCGGAACCCTGCCCGGGACGGGCGAGCGCACCGTGTGGAAGTCCGGTTCCCTGCCCGGGTACGACGCCATGATCGTCATGCTCCCCGAGAGCGACCGGGCCGTGATCGTCCTGCAGAACGCCTTCCATCTGCTCCGCGCCCAGGAGTTCCACCACGCCGCCCTCGGCGCCGCCCGGATCCTGTCCGACGCGGAACCGGGCACCGCGCCGACCGACCCGCTCGCCACCGTCCTGCCCTGGTCGGCGACCGCCCTCGCCGTCCTGCTGACGCTGTGCGCGGCGGCTCCGGCCCTGCGGTTCCTGCCCGGCCGTCGGGCGGCGGCCCGGGCGCGCTCCCGTCGCCGGATCCTCTGGACGACCGCTCTCTCGGTCGGCGCCTCGCTGACCTTGGTGGTCCTCCTGTGGTGGGTGCTCCCCGCGGCCCTCGGCGGCACGCTCGCCTCGGCCCTCCTGTGGCTGCCCGACACCGGCTGGAGCGCCGTGGCCGCCGTCGCCGCCGCCCTGTTCCTCGCGGCGGAGCGCGCGTCGCTCGCGGTGACGGACCTCCGGCGCAGCAGGGCGGTCGATCCGGGCGCGCTCACGTCCCGCCCACGGTGAGGCGCCGGGCCTCGCCGCTCGAAGGCCGGGCGGGACGGGTGCCGGAGAGGTACGGGGCCGCGCCCCCGCTGCCCGCGCGGCACGACCGCCGGCCGTCTGCCGCCCCAGGCTTTTGCTTCAGGATCCTGCCGGGTCCCGGCGTGATCCGGAGGCACGGCCCGGTCGGCCCGTCGGGAACACTGGGCGGGTGATCGTCGCGCAGCCCGTCCTCGAAACGCACCCGTCCGACGGCTTCGGCCTCTGGCCCGTCGCCGAGCCCGAGCCGTCCGGTTTCCTCGCGCTCGACGGCACGCTCACCTCCGCCGAGGTCGGGGCGGCGGTCATGTACATCGCCACCTGCAACGACATCGATCCGGACGGCGACCGGCCGCCCCGCCCCGCCGATCCCCTCGCCTCGTTCCTCCACGGACTGCTGACCTTCGACACCCTCTTCGCCTCGGGCGGTCTGCGCATCACCGACCTCGCCACGGGCGTCACCTTCCTGCCCGGCTGCTGCGACGGCCTCGAGGACTGGCGCGACTGGTCCCGGCTCGTCGCCGGTGACGGCCTGCTCGGCTTCGGCCACGCCCCCGTGACACCGCTCGCGGAACGGCTCGGCGGCACGATCCGGCTCACGGTCGACGCCGAGCGGAGCGGCAGCCCGTTCATCGAACTGACGCCGTCCGGACTCCGCGACCTCCTCGCCGGTGCGGAGCGCGACCTTGCCGCCTTCCGCGTCCTGGCGGACGACTGGGCCTCCGCCAACCTGCCCGCTCACCGGGCCGCGGTCGGAGCGGCGCTCTCCCGCGTCCTCGATCTGCCCGACCTGCTTGGCCCTTCCCGACCTTCCTGACCTGCCGTAGCGTCCGGCGACCCGGTCGGTTCTCGGCGTCAGGGCCGCCGCGATTCGGAGGCGGGGTCCTCGGAGAGGAGCGGGCGGAGGGCGCCGAGGGCGTCCTGGTCGTTCGTCGTGATCGTCTGGGTCACCGGGTCGCCTGAGAGGACCCGGCTCGCGGCGAGCACGGCGTTGCGGTTCGCCGCGAAGTAGTCGGGATGGACGTCCATGCCCTGGACGAGCTGCTCCACAAGGGAGTTGGCCGGATCGAGCCGCGTGGCGGCGAACAGCTGGTCCGCCGCCTGCTGGTACACGGCCGCGAAGAGGGCCTGCCTGCCGGGGAAGTGATGGTAGAGCAGGGCTCCCGAGACTCCGGCCCGTTCGGGTGCGCGGCGAGGAGGTGCGCGCCGGCGCCGAGGAGCTGGTGACGGCGGCCGTTGGGAGCAAGCCGCTGTCGGGAGGTCACGGACGAAGCCACGTTGACATGTCTCTACCAGCCCACCCAATCTGGGACCCGCACACGGGCACACGCACGTCCACGCTCCGCCACAGCAGTCCGGAGGACGAAGGAACCATGGCCAAGACCCTGCGCTTCCTCACCGCACTGATGGGCTGGGCCTGTGTGGCGATCGGCCTGCTCCACGTGGCCCTCGGCAATGCCGCGATCCCCGGCGCGGGCTCCGCCGGCGCCACCGTCGACAGCCTGGGCCGCTTCCTCGGGGCAGCCTTCGCCGGCTACGGTCTGGCCTGGCTCTGGACGGCGCGGCAACGCCCCATCCCGGCCCAGGCGGTGCGCTGGCTGTCCGGCGTCTTCCTCCTCGGCGCCGTCGGCCGCCTGATCTCGCTCGCCGTGCACGGCTGGCCCCACGACTTCCAGATCGCCCTGACGGTGATCGAGCTGGTCCTGCCACCGGTCCTCTTCTGGCTGGCCGACGCGGAGGAGCGCGTCTCCCCCGGACCCGCCCGGCCGCTCGTGCCACATCCGTCGAGCGGTGACGCCGACCCGGCCGACTGAACGAGCCAGCGGCTGCCCCGGCGGACGGGGCCGGCGGTCGAGGCGGCTCGGTGCCCGTCCGCTGAGGGCGCAGAGGGCCGCGTCGCCGAGGATCAGCACGAGGCAGGACGTACGGGAGTCCGCCGCCACCGCGAGCCCGGCCCTCGCGCTCTCCGTGGCCACGGCCGCAGGCCGGCGGCGGTCCTTGCACACACCTTCGGCCGTACGCGCGCCCCGCCCGCGCGACGGAAGCGCCGGTCGGGGCTACGTTGAGAAGGTCAGGGGCAGAGCGAGCGGCCCTGCCCTTGACCCACCCTCGACGTGCGTCCGGGGCTGGTGCTCTGGCGTCTGGGCCGCGCGGCCTTCAGCCGACGCGGGCGGCGATGGTGTGCGCGCAGGCCAGTGACTCGGTACGGGTCGTGTCCACCTCCAGGTCGTACGCCACCCCCTCGTGCACCACGTCCGCCTGGAGGGCGGCCATACCCTGGACGCGGTCCCCCCTGGCGACCTCCCGGCCCAAGGCGACCGCGCCGTTGCACCTGACACCGATCCAGAGCACGTCGACCCCTTCGGCGGCCTTCCGCCATCGCTTCTGGGACTCCGCGCCGCCGAGGAAGACGTCGTCGACGACGACCCGGGCTCCCGCGCGGGCCATCGTCGCGATCCCCTCCCTCCAGGCCGCCTCCAGCCTTCCGAACTCCGCACCGACGCTCACGCCCCCGTCCGCCTCGAAGACGATCCCTTCGTCCGACGTCCGCATGCTCGCGGGCAGCGCGTCCACGAAGGAGTCGACGCCGAACGCGAGCCACGGGTCCGGAAGCACGTGCTGCAGACAGCGCACGATCCCGGACTTCCCGGAGCTGGAACCGCCGTTGAGAATGATCATCTGGGTAGCCATCGCGCCACCCTAGGGGTCCGCGCCTCCGACGCGCAGGCACCGTGGCGTGGTCGGTGGGCTGCTGTCGCGCCGGCCGCGCGGCGCCGGTGTCGCTATCGGCCCTCCTCGGCTCGCTCCGTCTCCGGGACGGCTGCCACCCGCCCGGGGTGGCGGACGCAGGAGGCGACGACCACGAGGGGCCAGAGCGACTGGATGCAGGTCACCATGCGTTCGGCGATTCCGGAGGCGCCGTGGCGGTTGATCTCGACGAGGAACCAGACCGCACCCGCGCCTATCAGGAGGGTGGCGGCGAGG
This sequence comes from Streptomyces sp. NPDC014861, assembly GCF_043081625.1. Lineage (NCBI taxonomy): Bacteria > Bacillati > Actinomycetota > Actinomycetes > Kitasatosporales > Streptomycetaceae > Streptomyces > Streptomyces sp. NPDC014861. The sequence goes on along the minus strand of NZ_JBIBWV010000003.1, from coordinate 300,065 downwards.
GCGGGAGCAGGGCGGAGCCCCCACGGAGCGGCCGGGTCCTTACGGGCCGCGAGGACCGGCCACAGGGCGAGGAGCGTGAACCCGACGGCGGCCAGCGAGCCGTGACGGAGCGAGCCCCCGCTGCTGGGCGCCGGCACGAGTGCGACGAGCAGCGCCGCCACGCCTCCGCCGGCCAGTGCGAGCCGGCCGGCGGACACGGCCGCGCGCAGGCCCCACGCCGTGACCAGATGGCAGACGCCGAGCCCGAGGAGGGCCGAGGTCATCACCCAGAATCCGGGAGCTCCGTAGGCCGCGAGGACGCTGATCGTCTGGGTGACGGGATCGTAGGCGGAGCCTTCCAGGTGCCCGGCGACCACCCAGCCGGCGATCAGCAGGACGGGGGCGCATCCCGACGAGACCAGGGCCCAGAGGGGTACGGATCGCATCGCCCCACCGTAGGACCAGCACGGGCCACCCGTACGGACCGCCATGACTCGGCGTGTGGCGCGGGGTTCGGTCACCTCCCGGAGGGATGACGTCGGACGGCGGGCGGCGGGCGGTCGGGGCAGGAGAGCCGGGCGGCGGGCGGCGGGCGGCGGGCGGCGGGCGGCGGGGCAGGAGAGCCGAGCGCTCCTGCCGGCCACCCGCATCCGGTCCCGGACGACACCTCGCGGTTCCGCGCGACAGGGTCACCCCACGGGGACCGCCCCGTCGGTGGTCGTTCCGTCGGTGCTCGCCTCGCCGATGCTCGTCCCGTCGGTCGTCGCTCCGTCGGTCGTCGTCGGCGACGCGTCGCCGCCGGGGCCTCGGAGGGCCACGTACACGAAGAGGGCGCCCATGACGGCGACTCCGGCCCACATCGCGTGGTGCCAGCCGTCGACGAAGGATTGCTGTGCGGCGCGGAGGAGGTCCGGGGCGCGGGAGCCCGCGCCCGCCGACGCCTCGACGGCGTGGGCGATGCCCTCCCTGGCGGTGTCCGCCGCCCCCTGGGGGATGCCCTTCAGCCGGTCGTCGACGGCGTCGCGGTACCCGGCGGACAGGAGGGCGCCGAGCAGCGCGACGCCCAGCGCGGTACCGAACTCGCGGGTGACGTCGTTGAGGGCGGACGCCACGCCCTGCTTGCCGCGCGGCAGCGAACCGGTGATCGCCTCGGTGGAGGGCGTCATCGCCAGGCCCATCCCGGCGCCCATGGCGAGCATGCCGGGCAGGATGCTCGCGTAACCGCCGTCGACCGAGACGAACACCGCCATCAGGGCCAGGCCGACGGTGGCGAGAGCGATGCCGCCGGCCATGGTCGAACGGGAGCCGACGCGAACGGCCAGCCTCGGGGCCAGGCCCGAGGCCGCCATCATCATCACGGCCATCGGCATGAGCGCCAGCGTGGACAGCAGCCCCGACCAGCCCAGTACGGCCTGGAAGAAGGGGAAGAGGACCACGGCGATGCCCGCCTGCACACCGAAGACGACCAGCAGGGTCACGGCACCGCCGGCCAGACCCCGTACCCGGAAGAGGCGTACGTCGAGGAGGGCGGCGTCCCGGCGGTGCAGCTGCCAGGCCACGAAGCCGACGGCCGCGGCGAGGCCGACGACGAGACCGGTCAGGGTTACGGACGCCGTCCAGCCGCGCTCGGGGCCCTCCTGGAGGACGAAGATCAGGCCGACCACGGCGAGCGTGGAGATCAGCGCGCCCACGGTGTCGAAGGGGTGCTCGGAACGCTCGCGGGAGTCGGGGACCGACCTGACGGTCATGGCCAGGGCGGCGGCGACCAGGACCACGGGCAGCACGAACAGCCCCCGCCAGTCCGCGACGTCGACGAGCAGCGCGGAGAGGAACATGCCCAGGATGCCGCCGCCCCCGGCCACACCCGTCCACACGCCGATCGCCTTGCCGCGCTGCTCCTCGGGGAAGGTGGAGGTGATGACGGCGAGGGTGATGGGCATGATGACCGCCGCGCCGACGCCTCCGACCACGCGCGCGGCCAGCATCACCTCGGCGTTCGGTGCCAGGCCCGCCACGACGCTCGCCGCCCCGAAGACGACCAGCCCGGTGATCAGCATGGGCTTGCGCCCGATCCGGTCGCCGAGCGCGCCGAGCGGCAGCAGCAGCGCCGCCAGCGTGAGGGTGTAGATGTTGATGATCCACAGAACGGTGCTCTGCGAGGCGTCGAACTCGACCGCGAGGTGGGTCTGCGCGACGTTCAGCCCGGACACCAACGCGATCACGGCCATCAGCGCGACGGAGACGGCCGCCAGGATGCCGCGCAGCTGACGCGCGTCCGGCACTCCCCCGCCGTCGTCGTCGGGGATCTTCGCCGGGCCGGAGTGGTTCGTGTTCATGGGTTCCTCTCAGGGTGCGGCCCCACGGGGCCGGTGAAAGAGCGGGCGCCGGAGCGGGTACCGGATCGGGCGCCGGCGTGTGGCGTGGTCGGGGGGCGAGTGGAGGCGGCGCCGGTCGCGCCGCCGCGACCGGCGCGGAGGAGACGTCGGGCGGTCCGAGGGGGTGGACTCCGCGTCGTACCGGTCGCTGTCGAGCGCGACGACCGATCAGCGGGGGCGGGCGGGCGCCCGGGACCCTGGACCGGCTGATCACGACGCTAAGCGCATGTTGCATACGAGGCATACACTCTTGCCCATGACGCAAGAAGAAGGTGATCTGGACGGCCTGGTACGCAAGCGCATCCGCGCCCTGCGGGTGGCACAGGGCTGGTCGCTGGAGGAGCTGGCCGGTCGGACCAACCTCAGCCAGTCCTCCCTCAGCCGCATCGAGAACGGTCGGCGGCGCCTCGCGCTCGACCAGCTGGTCCTCCTCGCCCGCGCCCTGGACACCACGCTGGACCAGCTGGTGGAGACCGCCGACGACGATGTCGTCATCAGTCCGACGGTCGACGCGGCTCGCGGGCTGATGCGCTGGCCCGTCAAGGGCGACCCGGGCATGACGGTGGTGCGCCAGCGCATGACCGAGCCGCCGCCGGAGAATCCGGCCCGGATGCGCGCCCATCCCGGGCGCGAGTGGCTGGTCGTCCTGTCGGGGACCGCGATCCTCATGCTCGGCCACCGGCGATTCCGCGTCGAGGCGAACCAGGCGGCCGAGTTCCCGACGATGATGCCGCACGCGATCGGCGCCGACGGCGGCCCCTGCGAGATCCTGGGCATCTTCGACCGTGACGCCCGCCGCGGCCACCAGCGCCAGGACGCGGACGGCGACCCGTCGACCTGAGGACTACGGCCCCACCGGCGGTGCGACGTTTGAGCCGCCCTCGCGCGGTCAGTCGCACGGGTGGCGGGGGACCCGACATCGGAGAGGACCGCATCGTGCCGCACGACGGAAGGCCCCAGGGAAAGCCCCACGGACAGCCCGACGCGAAACTCGACCGGAAACCCGACGGGAACCTCGACGGGAATCTCGACGGGCGGAGCGTCCTCGTCCTCACGACCAACTACGGCACCGAGCAGGACGAGTTGCGGAAGCCTGTCGCGGTGTTGCGGGAGCACGGAGCCCGCGTCACGGTCGCCGCGCAGGAGGACGAGCCGATCCGCACGCTCGTCTCGGACCGCCGTCCCGGTGCCGAGATCCCTCCCGACACGACGCTCGCCGAGACGACGGCGGACGGCTTCGACGCCGTGATCGTGCCGGGCGGCACCGTCAACGCCGACCATCTGCGGACCGACACCGACGCACGCCGCCTCGTCGCGGCCTTCGCCGAGGCCGGCAAGCCGGTGGCGGCCATCTGCCACGGCCCGTGGCTCCTGGTGGACAGCGGACTGGCCGAGGGCCGGGAGCTGACCTCGTACCCCTCGCTCCGCCCCGACCTGGAGAACGCCGGCGGCACGTGGCGGGACCGGGAGGTCGTCGTGGACACCGCCGGTGACCACCCCCTGATCACCTCCCGGCGACCGGACGACCTCGACGCCTTCTCGGCGGCGATCGTCCGCTGCCTGGGCGGCTGACGGAAAGGGGCTGCGCCCCGCCGCACGCTCTGTCGTCGTCGTGATCCGGACGCACGGGGAGGGCGGGGCACGTGGACGAAGTCGGGGGCGGACCGACGGCGGCGGTCCGGTCGGCGCCGGCGAACGTCGCGGCCTGGCGTCGGTGCGGGGGCGGGGTCGGCGGGCAGGAACCCGATCCTGCCGGTCCCCAGTACACGCGGACTGCCCACCCCCACAGAACGACCACGCATCCCTCGGCGCGACGGTGGCGGTGGCGGTGACGGTGGGCGGGCGTCGACCGGCCTGGCGACGGGCGACGGCGCCCCGGACGGGGGTGTCGGTGCGCTGAAGTATTGTTCCCGCCACCGCACACCGACTACTGAGGATCCAGAGAATTGACTGCGCTGCCTGCCTTTCCGCTGCCGTTCCAAACCACCCGTTCCGTGGCGGCGTTCGCGACCCCCCGCACGCTGCGGGAGCTGGAGATGATGGAGTGCAGCGCGCACATCCGGGCGAAGTCCGGGTGGTTCGACAAGATGCGCGACGCCGACATCGTCGCCCGGTGGACACGGGAGGCGTCCGCCCAGGGGCTGACCGAGGCGCAGGTCCGCCACGTGCTCGACGAACTGGCGCACTACGCCGCGCTGCGGGACGGGGAGTCCGGCGTCGAGGTGTCCGCCGTGGACGGGGTGTGGCAGTCGGACAGGCTGGTCGACGACAAGCTCAGGTCCCGGCTGCGCGAGGCGGTCCGGGTGCTGGAAGAGGTCCCCGCCGAGGAGCTGGACTGGCATCCGGGGTCCGACGGCCAGGTGCTCGATCTCGTGCATCCCTCGCTGTTCTGTCTGGTGAGGGAGGCGAGCGGCGCCCCGGAGCGGGCTTGGGTCAACCCGACGGACCACTACTCGAAGCACGAGTTCTCGGAGCGGTTCCAGTGGCTGCCCACGGACGTCGAGGTGAGCGAGGACGGTGACGTCTCCTTCCTCTCGTACGTCAACAACGTCCATCCGGAGACGCATCACGAACTGGCCGCCGTCCTGCCGGACCTGTTCGCCCGCTTCCTGCCGCTGTGGGAGAACGTGCTGACCGATCTGCGCCATCCGCGGCCCGTGCGGATCGATACCGATCCCTACGGGTGGTACGGCGAGCCGCCGACCTACCCGAACAAGGCCGACTACAGCGACGACGCGGCCCATCGGGAGGCCTACCGCGCGTGGAGGGAGGCCCATGACGTCTGGTGGGACAACCGTCGCCTCACCGTCCCCGACGCTCCGGCCTTCACCCCGCCCGAGGCCCCCGACGCCTCCGCCCGGGTCGGGTTGCGGGGCCGCCGCCTTCAGGTGATCGTCAAGCTCGCCACGATCCAGCTGACGCCGGAGAAGCCGGAGTACGCGGGCGGTTCCTGGCACGTCGAGGGGATGCTCAACGAGCGGATCGTGTCGACCGGCCTCTACTACTGGGACAACGAGAACATCACCGAGAGCCGGCTCGGCTTCCGGGCGGCGCTCGACGACCCGGAGTACGAGCAGAGCGACGACGAGGGCATGCGCGAGGTCTACGGCCTGGAGAACGAGGACGCGCTGAACCAGGTGCTCGGTTCGGCCTCGACCGAGGAGGGCCGCTGCCTCGCCTTCCCGAACGTCCTCCAGCACCGCGTCGGTTCGTTCCGCCTCGCGGACCCCAGCCGGCCCGGACACCGCAAGATCCTCGCGTTCTTCCTGGTGGACCCCTCGGCGCCGATCGTCTCGACCTCCGACGTGCCCCCGCAGCAGCCGTGGTCGGACACCTCGACCATGACGCTGGAGCAGGCGAAGGAGTACCGCGAACAGCTCATGCGGGAGCGCAAGTTCTTCGTGGACGAGCACAACGAGCAGCTCTACGAGCGCGAGTTCTCCCTCTGCGAGCACTGACCTCCCGCAGGGCCGGGGGCCTTCCCCCGGCCTTCAGGAGGTCCGGGGGGAGGCGGAGGAGGAGAAGGGGCCGTCCAGGGCTGCCCATTGCAGGAGCAGGACGGTCTTGCCGTCGGTGACGCGTCCGTCGCGGGTCATCGACAGGGCCTCGGCGAAGGGGACTTCGAGGACTTCGATGTCCTCACCCTCCTCCGGCACCCCGCCGCCGGTTCCCGTGCGGTCGGCCGGGGTGTAGGGGGCCGCGTAGAAGTGGAGGCGTTCGGTGACGGAGCCGGGGCTCATGTAGACGTCTATGACCGGCGTGACGTCGGTGAGGGTGACGCCCAGTTCCTCGGCGGCCTCGCGGCGGACGGCCGTGAGCGGGTCGTCCTCGTCGAGGAGTCCGGCGGCGGCCTCCACGAGCATGCCGTCGGGGTGACCGTTCACGTAGGCCGGGTAGCGGAACTGGCGGGTGAGCAGGACGCAGCCGCGTTCCGCGTCGTAGGGGAGGACGACGGCGCCGTTGCCGCGGTCGTACGTCTCGCGCTGCTGCGTCTCCCACGCCCCGTCGCGGCGGCGGTAGTCGAAGGTGGTGCGCCGCAGGACGTGCCAGCCCTGTGAGGTGAGCTCGACGTCGCGGATCACGACGTCGGGGTTGCGGGAGAGCTCGCGTCCCGCCCGGTCGAGGCCTGTGCGGCCCCGGTGGTCGGGGGTGTCGACGCCCGGGCGGGAGGCGGAGGGGACTCCGGCCGTGGTCGCGGGCGCCACGGCCGCGGGCGCGGTAGTCGCGTTCTCTCCCGGTGCCGCGTTGTCGTTCGTCCGGTCTGCCATGCGGTCTCCTACGGGCTGCGGTGCGGGTTCTGGGCCGCGTCGCGGTGGACGGGCGGGGCGCTGGCGACCTCCTGACCGGCGAGGGCCCACGGACGGCGGCCGGTCACGGGGCGCTACGATACACGCAGGAACGTGCAAGAACAGGAGAGAACGTGCATGTTGGCTGCTGAACGCCGAGCCCATCTGCTGGATGTGCTGGCCCGTGAGGGCAAGATCGTCGCCAAGGACGTCGCCGTCGACCTGGGGCTCTCCGAGGACAGCGTGCGGCGGGCCCTGCGCGACCTCGCGGCCGAGGGCCTGTGCCAGCGGGTGTACGGCGGGGCGCTGCCGGTGTCCCCCGCCGTGGCCGACTACGACGCGCGCCGGTCGGTGTCCCCGGAGGGCAAGCGGAAGGTCGCCGCGGTCGCCGCCCGTCTCGTACGGCCGGGCAGCGCGCTCATCCTCGACGGCGGCACCACCGCCCTGGCCGTCGCGCGGGCGCTGCCCCACGAGCTCGACTGCACCGTGATCACCCACAGTCCGACCATCGCGGCGGCACTTTTGGACCATCCGCGCGCGGAGCTGTTCCTCCTCGGGGGCCGCGTCTTCAAGCACTCGGCGGTCGCCTGCGGCGCCGCCGCGGTCGAGGCCGCGCAGAACGTCTCCGCCGACCTGTGCCTGCTCGGCGTCACCGGGGTCCATCCCGAAGCGGGGCTGACCACGGGCGACGCCGAGGAGGCGGCGATGAAGCGCGCGCTGGCGGGCCGCGCGGCGGAGACGTACGTCCTCGCCTCCTCCGAGAAGATCGGGGCGGCCTCCCGGTTCCGCGTCCTGCCGTGGGACGACGTCACCGGTGTGATCACCGACGCGGGCCCGGACGACGCGGTCGTCGCGCGACTCCGGGAGCTCGGGCCGGAGATCCTGACGTCTTCCTGAGGTCCCTCGGCGGCGGGCGCCGTGAGCGGGGCGACGAGGACCGGAACTACAGGTCGTCGCAGATCGCGCGGGCGCGGTCGAGTTCCTTCCTGACCGTCTCGTCGAACTGGAAGGTCATGTTGTGGCGTTCCTGCGAGCGCCGTATGGTCTCGGCGAGTTCCTTGTACGACGCGTCGCCCGCGGCCGCCGCCGCGGAGAGCGCGCCCGCCGCCGCGTACCGGTTGAGGGCGATCGTGCCGGCGGGTCCCGGGTCCGTGTACTTCGTCTCGTCGAAGCCGTCGAGGGCCCCGCAGGCGGCTCGCGCGTCGACGGCGGCGGTACCGCCGCCGGAGGTGCCGTCCCCGCTCAGCGCCCAGAAGGCGCCGACGCCCCCGGCGCCGAGGGCGAGACCCACGGCGAGCGCGAGCACGACGACGCCGGTGCGCTTGCCCGCGGGTCCGGACGGGGGCGTGGAGGGCACGGGGGGCGCGGTGACGGGGGTGTGGGAGTACGGCTCCTGAGGCTGCATCCGGCCCAAGGTAGCCGTCCCGCCCGCGCGCAGGAAGCGGGGGCGGTGGGGACGGCCCGGCACGCGGCTCCCCCGTACCCTGGCTCGCTCGCCTCCCTCCCCTCCCTGCTCCGTCGCCCGTCCTACCCGGGGACGCGGGACTTGAGGCGCTGCGCGAGCGTGGCGCGGTGGGTGTCGTCCGTCGCCAGGTCGAGGGCCGTCCAGGCCATGGCCAGGCCGCCGTCCAGGACCGCGCGGTCGGCCCCGGGGGTGGTGCCGTAGCGGGTGAACTCGGGGTTGTGCATGATCGCGTCGCCGCAGTCGTAGCCGATCATGGGGTGGATCGTCGGGACGAGGTGCGAGACGTTGCCCATGTCGGTCGAACCGCCGCGCAGGGCCGGGTCCATGTCCTGGACGTCACGGCCGAGGGCGCGGGCGGCGTTCAGGTAGGTGCGGGCCATCGCGAGGTCCTGGCGGAGGTCCGCGTAGTCGTTGCCGACTGGGTCGAGGGTGAGTTCGGCGCCGGTGGCCAGCGCGCCCGCCTCGAAGCAGGCGCGGATACGGGCCTGGAGGCCGCGCAGCTCCTCCATGGTGCCGGCGCGGACGTCGTAGTCGGCGGTGGCGAGCGCGGGGATGACGTTCGCGGCCTCGCCGCCCCGGGTGACGACACCGGAAACGACTCCGCCGGGCGGCATCTGCTGCCGGTACGCGGCGATGGCGACCTGGGCGATCATCAGGGCGTCGGCGGCGTTGGTCCCGCGCTCGGGCATCGCCGCCGCGTGGGCGGCGACCCCGTCGTACCGCACCTTCCAGCTGCTGATGGCCTGGGAGGTCATGCCGACGGCGTCCTGCGGGGCGGCGTGCACCATCATCGCGGCGGCGACGTCGTCGAAGGCTCCGGCCGCCAGCATGTCGACCTTGCCGCCGCCGGACTCCTCCGCGGGGGTGCCGAGGAGTTTGACGGTGAGGCCGAGGTCGTCGGCGTACGGGGCCAGGGCCAGGGCGGCGGCCACCGCCGCCGCGCCGTTGACGTTGTGGCCGCAGGCGTGGCCGATGCCGGGCAGCGCGTCGTACTCGGCGCAGATGCCGATGACGAGGTCGCCGCTGCCGGCGGTGGCCCGGAAGGCGGTGGGCAGTCCGTAGGCGCCGCGCTCGGTCTCGAAGCCCGCGGCCTCGACGAGGTCGGTGATCCGGCGGGCGGCCCGGTGCTCCTCGTAGGCGAGTTCGGGGTCGGCGTGCAGGGCGTGACTGAGGTCGATCAGGTCCTCGCGGCGGGAGGCCAGGGTGGCGCGGACGCGCTCGCGCGGCGCGGTCGGGGTCATGCGAGCTCCTTGGCGGGCTTCGGGGTGCGGTAGAGCAGGGCGAGGGCGGCTCCCGCGACGGAGACGACCGCGCACAGGGTCCAGGAGGTGGTGTAGGCGCCGAGGGTGGGGAGCACGCGGCCGGCGGGGGTGTGTCCGGCGAAGACGGTGAGGACGACGGCCGCGCCGATGGAGCCGCCGACGTTGATGAGCAGCTCGTTGATGCCGGAGCCGACGGCGGTGCGGTCGTGCGGCACCGACTCGACGGCGAGCGTGCGGGTGGAGTGCTGCATGAGGCCGGTGCCGAGACCGGCGACCGCCGTGCCCGCGAGGAAGGCGGCGAGGTGGGTGTGGAACGCGGCGGAGAGCACGTAGCCGGTGGCCATGAGGAGGGAGCCGCAGACGAGGGTGAACCGGTCGGACACGGCGCGGGCGAACGCGGGGGCGACGAGCGCGGCGAGGGCGAGCGCCAGGAGGTTGGGGAGCATGGCCAGGGCGATGGCGAAGGGGTCGAGGCCGGGGCCGTAGCCGTCCTGGGCGGTGGCGGTGCCGAGGAAGACCGGGTTGGCGACCTGGAGGCCCAGCATGCAGAAGGTGAAGGTGAGGGTGGTGAGCGAGACGACGGTGACGTTCCGGTGCCGGAACATCCGGACGTCGATCATCGGCTCCTCCGTGCGCAGCTCCACCAGGACCCACGCCACCGTCACCGCCGCGCCGCCGATCAGACAGGCGAGCGTGCGCGGGGAGCTCCACTCCCACCCGGGGGTGCCGCCGAGGCCGAGCCCCAGCATCACGGCGAGGAGACCGACGCAGAGCAGGATGCCGCCGGCCCAGTCGATGGGGCCGCCGGGCCGGTGGTCCGACTCCGGCAGGAAGCGCCAGCTGAACGCGAGGGCGAGGGAGGTGGCGACGGCGGGCACCCACAGCGCGGCCGTGGGGCTGTCCACCGAGCGGGCCACCAGGCCGCTCGCGACGAGCCCGAGGGCGAGTCCGCCGACCAGCGCCGCGACCATCACGCTGATGCCCCGGCGGCTCTCTGCGTCGCCGCCCGAACGGTTGCGGAGGATGCCGACGAGGAGCGGGAAGAAGCCGGCGAACGCGCCCTGGAGGATCTGCCCGGTGAGAAGGGTCGGGAAATCGCGGGCGACGCCGACGAGGAGGGAGCCGAGCAGCACGATGGCGAGGTTCCAGCGCAGCACGCGGCGGTGGCCGTGCAGGTCGCCCATGCGGGAGAGCACCGGGGTGAAGGCGACGCTGGCGAGCAGGTTGGCGATGCTGATCCAGTTCAGGTCCGCCGCGGAGACCTTGAGGGTGTCCGTGAGGCTGCGCAGGATCGGGGAGAGGAAGCCCTGCGTGATGCCGCTGGAGAGCTCGACGAGGATCACGGAGGCCAGCACGGCCGCCGCCGGAGTGGGACGGGGCGGGACTCTTCTGGCGGCCGGGGGTGCAGCGGTGTCGGTCATACGTACCACCTGTTCGGTGCGGGGCTCGCGAGCGGGCAGGAAGGGGGGAAAGAGGTGGGGGGAGGGTGGGGCGGGTGGGACGGGTGGGGTGTGGTGGTCGGCGCTCCGGCGCGAACCGCACCACAATGTGGCCATCGGGCGTGGACCGCGACAAGAGTCGTGGGCAGTGTCGGGGGAAGAAGACAATGAAGGGGTGATCGACGGCGGAATCCGGCGGCACGGCCCGCTGACCGTCGCCGATCCGGCGCACCGCGGCGCGCTCGACGGGCGGGTCGTACGGTGCGGCGGGCGTGGGCGGACGTGGCCGGGCTGTAAGGCATACGGTGCGGCCGTCAGGCTGTACGGTGCGCGTCGGTTCGCGTGGTGCGCGTCGGTTCGTACCGCGCGGTGGGCACCGCCGTACGGTGCGCCCGACGCGCCCGCACGGTGCGGCGGGCGGTCGCGTACGCGAGTGCGGTGGCGCGCCCTCCCGCCCCGGCCACCGTCCCTGCCCCCCCCTTCCGGAACCGGAGGCGTACGTGACCGATCCGACCGGGTCCCTCCCGGCGCTGGACGCCGTGGACCACACGATCCTGCGGGCCCTGCATCGCAATCCCCGCGCGCCCTTCGCCGAGATCGGCGCCACCGCGGGCGTGCACGAGCGGACCGTCGCCCGGCGGCTCGAACGGCTGACCTCGACCGGCCGGGTCCGGTTCACCGCGGCCCTGACCCCGGAGTACCTGGGCGAGGGGGTGACCGCCGAGGTCGCCGTACGGTGCGCGCCCGGCCGCGTGCACGAGACCGCCCTCGCGCTGGCCCGCCGGGCGGACGCGCGCTCCGTCGAGGTCGCGACCGGCGATCTGGAGGTGTACGCCGAGTTCACGACACCCGACCACGACGCGCTGCTCACCCTGATCGATTCCGCGATCGGGCGGCTCGACGGGGTGGTCGACGTCCGCTCGCAGGTCGTTCTCCGGCTGCTCCTGACGGCGAGCGACTGGGCCCCGTACGACGACCGCCCGACCGACGTCCGGCGCCGCGTGCGGGAGGGGAGGCCCCTGCCCGCTCCCCCGCCGGTGGACGAGCTCGACCGGCGGCTGGTCGCGCTGCTCGGCACGGACGCCCGGATGTCCACCACGCGGCTGGCGCAGCGCCTCCAGGTGGGCGAGACGACGGCCCGCCGCCGGCTCGCCCGGCTGATGGCCTCCCACGTCCTGCACCTGAGGCTCCACGCGGACCCGGCCGTGCTCGGCTACCCGCTGGAGGCGCGCTTCCGGCTCGCGGTCACCCCCAGCCGGCTGGAGGCGGCGATCCGGCGGCTGGCTGCGGAGCCCGCCATCCGGCACCTCGTCCTGACCACCGGCACCAGCAACATCCTCGGGTACGCGAGCCACCGCGACACCGTCGACCTGCACGCCTTCGCCACGAGGGTGTTCTCGGGACTCGACGGGGTCACGGCCACGGAGACGGCCGTCCTCATGCGCACGTACAAGCGCGCGAACATCACCGAGGCAGGTCCCGGCTCCCCGCAGCCCTCGGCCCAGCCGTCGGCCCCGCCCCCTCCCGCCGCGTCGACCCAGCCCTCACCGCCACCCCGTCCCGCCTGAGCTCGACGCCAGGAGCGTCCGGTCCCGGCAGGGAACCGCGACGCGTGGGGTGGCCGAGCGCTGCGCGCGGCACCCCGGCGCGGGCCCGTACGATGACCGGCACATGATCAACCAGCTTTGTACGGGGGCTATCTGATGGCAGTTCAGGACATACGGTCGGCGGCGCGACTGATCGGCCGGCGCAATGCGCTGCGCTATCTGGCGATCGGGGCCGCCGCGACCCTCGTCGCGGCGTGTACCGGCGAGACACGAAAGTCGGCGGCGGGCAGCGGTACGACCCCCGCACCCACCGACGCGCCGACCGGAACCGCTCCGGCCACGACCGCCGCTCCGACCGCCACCGGCTCACCCTCCCCCTCCCCCACCTCCGTGGCACCCGAACCGGCACCGACCGGCGTGGTGGCCCGGGCCTTCGACGCCTTCATCAGGGGCGACTGGACCGTGGAGTCCACGACTCCGGGGCGCGAGACCGCCAGGGGCAGGGCGACCGTGATGGCGGACGGCGGAGGCAACGGCGGCTTCAGCATCGTCTGGGAGGGGACGAGCGGCCCCGTCACCTGGTCCGGAGGCTGGCTGCTGCGCGGCGGCCACCTCGGCATCGACGTGTACGACGCCCCGGAGGACGTCGACCGGCTGAGCGGCGGCCAGGCCCTCACCGTCCCCGGCCAGGTCCGGGAGGGCGTGTCCCTCGTGCTCCCCTGGCAGCCTCCGGGCCACGGCGGCACCAGCGACGGCCAACAGCTGAAGGTCTCCTACAGGAACGACGTCCTGCGCATCGTCCACACGGAGCGGGGCGGCAGCGAATCGGTCCACGTCTGCACCCGCACCGCCTGATCGTCCCGAGGCTGCTCCCTCCTCCCTCCTCCCTCTTCTCTCCCTCGGCCCTCCTGCCTGATCCGCCCCGCACCTCGCGCCCCGCGCCCCGCACCTCGCGCACCGCGCCCCGCGCCCGCCCACCCGCGGCTCGCGCGGCTGCGCGAAGGGGCAGCGCTTCCTGCCCCCGGCGTCCCGGGGCGGGCCTGGACGGGGCACGGGCCGGTGGGGAGGCTTGGGGTACGGGGCCGGCGCGCCCTCACGCAGGACGCCTTCGGGGACCGTCCCGGGACCGTTCGGGGAGCTGACGATGAACGGGTACGAGCACGATCACGGCCATGAGCACGACCACGAGCACCACCAGGAGCACACGCTCGAGCGCGCGGCCGACGACCGGCTCCACGACGACCGGGCCCAGGAGGGCGGTCCCGGGGCGGCCCGGCTCTTCGAGGCCGCGGCCTCCGGGCGTACCGACGTCGTGGGCGCCTCCGGTCTCGGCGCGCTCCAGCGGGCGGTGGGCAACGGGGCCGTCGGCGCTATGGTCCAGCGCAGCCGCGGCACGCGGCCCGAGGCCGAAACCCCTGCCGAGGAGGGCGAGCGGTCGCCGGTGCACGACGTGCTGACCTCGGGCGGCGGGCAGCCGCTGGACACCGCGACCCGCGGCGACATGGAGGCCCGGATGGGCGCCGACTTCTCCGACGTACGGATCCACACGGACGCCGCCGCCGACGCCTCAGCGAAGGGCATCGGCGCGCACGCGTACACGGTGGGCAACAACGTGGTGTTCCAGCGGGAGGCCTACGATCCCGCCTCGCCGCAGGGCCGGACGACACTGGCGCACGAACTGACGCATGTGATCCAGCAGCGCAGCGGCCCCGTCGAGGGGGCGGAGGCGCCGGGCGGGATCCGGGTGAGCGACCCCTCGGACCGCTTCGAGCGGGAGGCCGTCTCCAACGCGGAGCGGGTGATGGCCGAGCCGGCCGCCGCGACCCCGGCCGCCCCCGCCGTCCAGACCGCCCCGGCCCCCTCCGTGCAGACCGCCCCCGCTCCTTCCGTGCAGCGGGCGGCGGAGGACGAGGAGGAGCAACCCGCCGACGTTCAGGGCTCGTTCGTGCAGCGGGCGGCGGAGGCGGGAGCCGAGGAGGCCGAGGAGGAGGCACCCGCGTAGCCGTGCGGGAGAGGTTCTCAGGTCCTGGTGGTCTGCGTGGTTCCGCCGAGGAGGAGGGATTCGGCGCAGCGGCCCGGGGCCGGGGCGCCGACGGGGCGCCCGACCTTGCGACAGGTGACGGTCATGGTGACCCGGCCGCCGGCGGACACCTGGATCGGCGTGACGAAGTGGTAGTCGGAGTCGCGGAAGTTCTCCAGCGCCAGGACCAGGAAGGGCGAGCCGTCGCCGACCCTGATGACCACCGTGCCCGCGTCGCCCTGCGGGTTCTGGACGACGATGTCGGTGAGCCGGAACGTTTTGCCGTCGGGCACGGTCAGCGCCGTACCGGTGCTCGATCCTCCGCCGACACCGTCCCTGACCTGTACTTGGGCGCTGGTCGGCTCGGCGGGCGGGAGCGGCTTCACCGTCGGCGCGGGCTTGGGCTTCGGCTTGGGCTTGGTGGGCTTCGGGGCGGGCTTGACGGTGGGCTCGGGGGGCGTGGTGGGTGCGGGGGGTGGCGTGGGCGTGAGTGACGGGCCGCCGTCGGAGCCGCCGGCCGTCTGGCCGTCGCTGTCGGGGCCGGTGGTCGCGGAGGCGATGGCCTCGGGCGTGATCGCCTCGCGGGCCGCCGACTTCACGGCGGGCCGCAGCAGCCCGTACCAGAATCCGGCCAGGATCAGGGCGAGGACGCAGGCGAGGACGAGGGCGCGGGGCAGCCAGCGCGGCAGGACGGCTTCCTGCTGGTAGGTGCCGTCGAGGACGACCGGCGGCGTGGGAGGTTCCTCGTCTTCCGGGGCGGGGGGTGCGACGACGGCCTGGAAGGTGTGGACGACCGGGGTGCCGCGCCAGAGGCGTTGGGCGGGCCTGACGCGCAGCTCGGAGAAGGCGGCGCGGCCCGGTTCGACGGTGAGCTCGGGCCTGGAGAAGGAGATCCGGGCGCGCTCGGTGCCGGAGCGCGCGGCGAGGCCGACGGTGAGGGGGGTGTTGCCCCGGTTGTCGACGGCGACCTTGTGTCCGCCGCGCAGGACGCCGTGCGAGCCCCGGGGCACCAGTTCTGCGGTGACCTCGGTGAAGGGCGCCACGGTCACCCGGCCCTCGGGCACCTCGGGTTCGCCGTGGTCGCTGGTGGGGATCACGCGGACGCCGAAGGGCGTCTCACCGGCGCGCACGGAGGGGTCGCGGGGCGGCCGGAAGGTGACGGAGACGGTCTCCGCGCTGCCGGGGTAGAGGGACAGCGTCGCCGGTTCCACCGTCGTCCAGGCGGCACACGCGCCGGCCACCTCGAAGCGGTACTCCTCCACGGTGGAGCCGGAGTTGCGCACCTGGAGCGGGAGGCTCGTCTCTTCGCCCGGTACGGCGGTGACGGACGATGCGTCGAGGCTTGCCGTAAGACTCATGGGCGCACCGTAGGGTTCTGGCTCCTCCACAGCATCGTCGGCGAAGGAACACTTTCGGGCAGATTCCGTGCCCGAAGCAACGATTCAGTTTTCGTGACGGTCAGTCAGGGCATCTCCAGTCCGCCGAACTACCAATGAGACTGGCGTTGTTGGCGCTTCCGGTGAGGCTCTCGGTCTTCACGTGTCGTCCATGGAGACCGTACGTCCCGCGCGTCGTTCGCCGTTTGCCCCGGGGGGGAGCACGACCATGGAACGTACGGCTGTAGCACTGCGCGCGCAGGACCCGATCTCCCAGGCCGGGGTGACGAGTCAGTTACGGACCCGGCCCGAGATCTCCGTGACGGAGTGGAGCGAGACCGCCGATCCGGCGCCCGAGGTCGTCGTGCTCGTGGTGGACACCGTCGACGAGGACGTCCTGCGGCTGCTCCGTCACATCCGCAGGACCAGCACCTCCCGCCCCGTCCTCGTGACCACCGACATCGACGAACAGAAGCTGGTCAGTGCGGCGGAGTGCGGGGTCGCCGGGGTGATCCGGCGCTCCGAGGCGACCCCCGAGCATCTCGTCCACGTCATCGGCACGGTCGCCAAGGGCGCCGGGCACCTCCCCTCCGACCTGGTCGGACGTCTCCTGGAGGAGGTCGGCCGGCTCCAGGGCCAGGTCCTCGGCCCGCGCGGGCTGCACTTCACCGGGCTCGCGGCGCGCGAGGTGGACGTGCTGCGCCTGGTGGCGGAGGGCTACGACACGGCGGACATCGCCGCGAAGCTCTCGTACTCCGAGCGGACCATCAAGAACGTGCTGCACGCGGTGATCACCCGCCTCCAACTGCGCAACCGGTCGCACGCGGTGGCGTACGCGATGCGCCAGGGGCTGATCTGAGACGGGGACGGTCCGCCCGCCGCCTCCTGCCTCAAGGGGCAGAAGTCGCTTCCCCCGACGGTGACTTGAGGCGCGCTGACGACGACGGCGCGGTACGGCATCCTCGGGCCGTCGAGCGACGTGAGGCCGAGGGGGTTGTGCCGTGCGCTGGTTCCAGTCGTCCGGGCGTACGAGGCCGACGGCGCCCCGCCGGCCCGGTCGGCGCACGTCCGCCCGGGCCGGGCTCGCGCTGCTGCTGCTCGCCGGGGTCGTCCCGGCGTCGACGTCCGCGACGGCGGTGCCGGTGCCGGTCGAGCCGGTGACGCCGGCGAGCGTCGCGCAGGCGCTGGACCCGGGTGCTTCGCTCACGGTCGACAAGCGGGTCCTGACGCCGCCGGTGCCGCCGATGCCTGAGGTGGTGCTGCTGGTGGACGGCACCTTCAGCATGAACCCGGTCATCACCGACGTACGGAGCGGGCTTTCGAGCATCATCGACAAGGTGCGGTCGAACCAGCCCGAGGCCAGGTTCGCGGTGGCGACCTTCGGCGACCAGCAGGTGGATCCCGGGGCCGGATTCGACGTCACGGCCGAACTCACGCAGGACGAGGAGCGGTTGCGCACCGGGGTGAACCTGCTCGGCACCGCCCTGGGCAACGGCAGCATGGGGCCTTCCGAGGACTGGATCAACGGCCTGTGGCAGATCGCGAACGGAGCCGGCGGCCGGACCGTCTTCCGGGAGAACTCCAGCCCGGTGATCGTCCTCGTCAGCGACGCGTCGAGCCACAACCCCAGCGACGGCCACACCATCGAGGACACGATCTTCGCCCTCCAGGACGCGAACGCCCGAGTCCTCGGCATCGACGTGGACACCTCGGTCGGCGACGGCCTCGACGGTACGGGATACGCCGGCAACCCGTCCCAGATCGAGAACCCGCGCACCACCCCCGGCCAGGCCACCCGCATCATCGAGGCGACCGGCGGCCGCAAGCTGAGCGGCATCGACCCCGACCGGGTCGCCGAGGCCATCGTCGACGGACTCGGCAACCTCCCCACCCGGGTCGGCCATCGCCCGGCTTCCTGCGACCCCGGGCTCACCGTCTCCCTCGACCCGCCCACGCGCGATGTCGTCAGCGGCGAGACCGCCGCCTTCACCGAGACCATCACGGTCGCACCCGACGCGCCCCAGGGTGCCGCCCTCACCTGCACCGTCGAGTTCCTGCTCGGGACCCAGGCCCCGGACACCCCGGCGATCGGGACGGCGGCGGTCGACCCGGGGTACGAGCAGCGGATCTCGATCACCGTGAACGACGTGGCCGGCCCGGTCGTCACCGTCGACGACCGCACCGCTCGGGCCGGCGGTCCCGAAGGCGCCCCCATCGCGTTCACGGCGACCGCCGTGGACGCCCACGACGGACCGCTGACGCCGACCTGCGTACCGGCGTCGGGCTCCGTCTTCCCGGTGGGCACCACCACGGTGACCTGCACGGCGACCGACGCGGCCGGCAACACCGCGAGCGACACGGCAGAGTTCCGCGTGTCGCCCCCGGTCGTACCCCCCGGCGGTGACCCGCCCTCGCCGCCCGTGCCCCCGTCCGTGGCGGACGTGGCCGTGTCCCTCGCCCTCTCCCCCGGGCGCGCCTACACGGGCAGGGCGGTCGTCGCCCGCTACACGCTCACCAACGCCGGTCCGGACACCGCCCGGAACGTCACCCTCGACACCTCGTGGCCGACCGGCGCGGGCCGCGCCCTGTCCCGTACCGACCGCTGCACGACCGCCGCGCCCTGCACCCTCCCGCCCGGCGGTCGGGTGGTCGTCACCCAGACGGCCACCTACCCGGAGTCGGTGACCGGTGCGGTCCGGGCCACCGTCCGCGACCGCCTGCCCGACCCGCAGCCCGAGGACAACACGGCGACGGCCTCGCTCCGGGTGGCGCAGCCGCGCCTGGAGGTGACCCCGCGCGTGGTCAGGCCCGGCGAGCCCGTCTTCGTACGGGGGACGGACTTCCCGCCCGGCGAACGGGTGCGGCTCGTCTGGTCCACCGGCCTGACGGCCGACACGGCCCCGCTGACGGTGGGGCGCGACGGCCGCTTCGAGACACAGGTGCTGGTGCTGCGCAAGGACCGGACCGGACCGCGGCTGCTGCGCGCGGAAGTGGCCCGCCTGGAGCGCCTGGAGGCGCCCGTGCTGGTGGTGCGACACGCCCTCCAGCCGCCGGACTTCGCGGGCCGGGGGTGACGGTCCCTTGATCCACGAGGTCGACGACGTCCTGCGCTCGCTCATCCGCGCGGAGGTCCTGGAGGGCGGACAGGTGGCCGTGGTCTTCGACGCGCCCACGCGCGAATGGGCGGCGAAGGTGAACGCGCCGATGGTGAACCTGTACCTGTACGACATCCGCGAGGACATGCGGCGGCGCGAGCGCGGCCTGCACAACGAGTACGACGAGCGCGGCGTGGTCGTGGCCCGCCGCCGCCCACCCCGCTACTTCAAGCTCTCGTACCTCATCACGGCGTGGACGAAGCGCCCCGAGGACGAACACCGCCTGCTGTCCTCGCTCCTGGCCTGTCTGCTGCGGTACGAGGCGCTGCCTCCGGCGCGACTCACCGGCACGCTCGCGGAGATCGGGGCGCCGGTGCCCCTGTCCATCGCCCTCCCGCCCCCGGAGGACCGCTCGTTCGCGGATGTGTGGAGCGCGCTGGGAGGCGAACTCAAACCGTCGCTCGACCTGGTGGTGAGCGTGCCGGTGACGGCGTCGCCGAGGTACGCGGCGGGTCCGCCGGTCGGCGAGGAGGGCCTGGACGTCCGGTTCGGCGACGGGCCCACCCGGTGACGGCCGAACTCCTGTCCAGAGCAAGGGAGATGGAGTTACGCGTCCGCCGGGCGGTGGAGGCGCGGCGGGCGGTGGACCCGGATCCGGACGACGCGTTCCGAGGCCTGTACCTGACGGAGGAGGCGGTGGAGCGCCTGCTGGACGCACCCCGCCCCTTCCCCCGGGCGGACCCCCTGCCGCCGCCGCCCGCGGGCTCCCGACTGGGCACGCTGGCCGCGGACTTCGGTCTGTCCGCCCTGGACGTGGACATCCTGCTGATCGCGCTGCTGCCGGATCTGGACGACCGCTTCGAGGCGTTCTACGGCTACCTCAACGACGACGTGACCCGGCGCAGGCCGTCGGCGGGCCTGGCCCTCGGTCTGTGCGGCCTGCCGCACGCGGACCGCGAGGCGAGGGCGAGACTCGGCGAACGCGCCCCGCTGCGAGCGGGCGGCCTCCTCCTGGTCGAGGACCGGGACCGCCCCTTCCTCGGCCGCGCGCTGCGCGTCCCCGACCGGGTGACCGCACACCTCCTGGGCGACGACACCCCGGACCCCCGCCTCACCGACGTACGAGCCCCCTGGGAGCCGGTACGCGGCGTGGGCGACCCGGCGCCACTGGCCCGCTTCCTGAGAGAACCCTCCGCGCTGCTCTACCTCCAGGAGGACCAGGGCGGCGCGGGTACGGCCCTGGCCGCGTCGGCCCTCTCGGCGGCGGGCCGCGCCGTCCTGGGCGTCGACCTGGCCCGCCTCGCCGAGGACCCCGCGCCGAGGGAAGCGGTCCGCTGCCTCCTCCGCGAGGCACGCCTGACGCGCGCGGGCCTGGTGTGCGCACCCGTGGACGCGGTGGCGCGGGAACACCCGGGCCTGCTGCGCGCGGTGACGGACCTGCCGGTGCAGGTGGCCCTGGTGGGCCGCGCCCCCTGGGACGCGGCCTGGTCGACGGCACCGCCGCTGCTGGTACGAGCCCCGAGGGTGGGCCCGGAGGCGCGGGCGGAGTTGTGGCGCGAGAGCGCGGGCGGGGACGTGCGGCTCCCGGTGGAGGACATCCTGGCCCCCTTCCTCCTGACCCCGGAGCAGATCGTCCGCTCGGCGAGGGCGGCGACGCAGAAGGCGGGCCTGGAGTCGACCGACGTCACCGCCGACCACATACGCCAGGGCGCCCGGGCCCAGAACGCGGCCGGCCTGGACCGCCTGGCCCGCCGCATCGAACCCACGGTCGGCTGGCCCGACCTGGTCCTCCCCCCGGACACGGAGACCCAACTCCGCGAACTGACCTCCCGGGCCCGCCACCGCGACCACGTCCTGGGCACCTGGTCGATGCGCCCCGGCGGCGGCAGGGGCCGGGGCGTGGCGGCCCTGTTCGCCGGCGACTCGGGCACGGGAAAGACGATGTCGGCGGAGGTGATCGCGGCGGACCTGGGCCTGGACCTCTACACGGTCGACCTGGCGACGGTCATCGACAAGTACGTGGGCGAAACGGAGAAGAACCTGGAACGCATCTTCACGGAAGCGGCCGGCGTCAACGGCGTCCTCCTCTTCGACGAGGCGGACGCCGTCTTCGGCAAACGCTCCGACGTGAAGGACGCCCACGACCGCTACGCCAACGTGGAGTCCGCCTACCTCCTGCAACGCATGGAGTCCTTCGACGGCCTGGCCATCCTGGCCACCAACCTCCGCGCGAACCTGGACGACGCCTTCACCCGCCGCCTGGACCTGATCATCGACTTCCCGGTCCCCGACGCCCCCCAACGCCGTGTGCTGTGGGACCGCACCCTCGGCCCCCACCTCCCCCGCGCCGGCGACCTGGACCTCGCCTTCTGCGCCGAAGCCTTCGAACTGTCGGGCGGCAACATCCGCTCGATCGCGGTGACGGCGGCGTACCTGGCGGCGGAGGCAGCCGGCCCCCTGACCATGCCGATGCTGATCCATGCGGTGCAGCGGGAGTACCAGAAACTGGGCCGGCTGACTCTTGCCTCGGAGTTCGGGCGGTACTTGGAGATGCTGAGCTGAGGATCAGAGGGTGCGGTCGAAGAGAGCTGCGACCCCGGCCGGGTCCGATGCCACCATCGCGCGAAGGTCGTCGGGCGCGATGGGGGGATGATTGACCTCCGGGCGCTCGGTGAGCGAGAGACCGGGCCGACACAGCCGATACTCCTGGCCGCGCCGGTAGTAGTTCATGCGCAGCCCCTTGTCCCGGAGCAGCGCCGTGAGCTCTCGCTCTGTGGCGTCCGGGCACACCACGTCGATGCCGCGCTCCCTCAGTTGCGGAATGACGGTGTCGTAGGCGTGATCGGCCAGAGCCGATCCTTTCAGATGAACCTCTACCAGCCCGGAGCAGTCAAGGAGGGGCGTGATGTCCAGGGCTTCGGACCGCTCGATGTGCACGGTGTGAAGTGCGAGCCCGCTCAGGGCTCCAATACTCCCGACAGCGGAGTCCGCGAAGGAGACGAGCCCGAGCGACGCGAGCCGTGAGAGCTCGTGGAGGTTCGCCGGCTCACACCCGGCCAAAACCAGAATGGCAAGGTTCTCGCATGCGGCGAGGCCGTCAAGGCCCCGGGCATGGTTGACTGTCAGGACGTCCAGAGCGCGCACGCGTTCCGGCGAGCGCTCGAATCCCTCCCCCAGCTTCGCCTCGATCGCCTCGCGTACTGCTGAATCCGACATCGATCCACCTTCCACCATCTCGATCCGTCAACCCAATTGCTGTCTGGCGTAGCTGAAGTTCGCGACGACTCTCAGGTAGTTCTCCTTCTGCAGAGCAGCCAGTCCGCCCACCGTGAGCCCACTCATTTCTTCGATCGTCACGTTCGTAGCAGTATTGACGTCTCCTACCTCGACGGTCTTCTTCTTATATGTGCCCGATATGGGGAGATCGCGGACCCTTGACGGAAGGTCGGGGTGCAGTCCTCCGTCCCACATGAGAGCGCCCCCCTCAAGCAGGCCGCGCAAGTGGGCGAGAAACCCCTTCGGGGTCGCGCCCTCAATCCCCTCCGAGTCCAGATAGCTCTCGAAGATGCCCCGAAGTCCACCGGGAGCGATCCTGACCTCTCCTACCACGGGTATCCCGGACCCTTGTGACTCGGCCCCCTCACGCTTGTCCGGGTCGCCATGATAGACAGGGTCAGCGTGGGCGCTGTAGGTGTTCTCGGTGAAGGCACCTGTGTGAGCGTGAAGATTTCCGGCGTTCACAGCGGTGGTCTCGCTATGCACACGAAGATCCCAGATGACGTCACAGGTGAACGACCGAAGAGAGCTCTGAAGGGTGATCCACCCCTTCGCCACATCCACGTGATGGGATTCCTTGGCCTTGATCGCGATTTCGAGGACGCGCCCGATGTAGTTCGACGGGATCCATTCATGACGCCCCGACGCCACATCACGGAATCTGTCCTTGACCCACTCCGCGTTGGCTCCGACCCCCCACAGCTCAAGGAACTTGTCGGACTTCATCCCACCCGCTTCACCCTTCTCGACCATGGCTTTGAGGAAGTTGATGATGGGTTTCTCTGTCCCCAAGTTCTTCGATGCCTCCACCGCGTCCTTGAGTTCGATGTCCGCAGAGGCATGCGTTCCCGGAAGGTTGACAAACCCTCCGAAGTCGTCGTGCTTGGGGTCGAATTTTATCTCCGAAAGCTTGCCCACCAGGGCTTCGTCGCTCGTGTCCGCGGCGAGATCCCTGATCCGCGCCGCGCTGCTGGAGCCCTGGAGGACCTTGAGCGCCTCCTTTCCGAGATTGTCGTTGAACGTCTCACGGACGTCGTGTGGCGGATCGGCAGGGTTGTTGATCAGCGCGAAATCTCTGAACCTGTTCGTATCCGCCAGCAGCTTCGGGTCACGCGGCTCATTGAAGTAGTCGATCAGTTTCGCTCGCGTGGCCGGCAGGCTCAACTCAGCGAGGGCCTCCGCATCGGTCCCCCGGAGGTCTGCCACCGTCCATATCGAGTTTCCGTCGATCTTGGATCGAGAGAGCCGACTCCCCCATCGCTCGTGAATGAACGCCGCACGCTTGGGACCGTATTTAGCAAGAACATCCTTGATGCTCTGCTCGATGACCTCGTCCGTCGGAGCTCGGGAACTACCCCTCCATCTGGGGTTGACAGCGCCCTCGACCGTCCACTCGCCGCTCCCTTCCACGGCCCTGAGTTCGGTGAGCCCATACTTCCTGCGGATACGCTCCAGTTCGGGCTTGACCTCCTCCTCCCGGAAACGCCTCCCTTCATAGGCGTTGACCGTCCTGAGCGCCTCACGGACCCCTTGGTCGAGCCTTCTCTGCTTCCCTTGCGGAGTGTCGTCCCGACTGCCCTTATCACTACCGTCGCCCCTTCGGCCCTTCGTCTCCTTCAGCTTCTGCCAGAGCGCTTTGCCCTTCTTGGCCAGGAAGTCGACGATCTTGTCGATCGCGCGATTCACAGGGCGGGAGACCGACTGGAAGACCGAGCGGACCTTGTGGGCGAGGTTGCCTATGCCCAGGAGGGCGGCCAGGAAGCCGATGAGGAGGGGGATGCTGGCGGCCAAGGCCGTTTCGACCATTTTGGGGACGCCGGCCGCGCCGCCGTTGGCTATCTGGATGACCGCGTCCAGGACCGCGTTCACGAAATCGGCTATCTGGGCGCCCTGGGTCACCACGAAGGTGACGATGTCGATGATGCCCTTGACCGCGCGGACGAAGGCGGAGGCGGGGTTGAGGAGGGAGAGGATCCAGGTGACGCCGGCGATGATGACGGTGGGGACCAGGTATTCCGTCAGTTTTGACAGGATCGTGGATTTCAGGTCGCCCGTTTCCGCCTGGATCTGCTCGACCGCGCCCGCCGGGCCCTCCCTCGCCAGGGACTGGGCCACCGGGACCGTCGACTCCACCGCCGTCATCGCCTCTTCGGGGACGCCCTTGCGGGTGATGCGGGTGCGGATGTTGTCCCAGGTGAGGCCCAGGAGGGAGGTGATGAGGGTGATGACGCCGCGGAGGTCGAAGCGTTGCGGGAGTTCGAGGCCCGCCTTCGTCGCTGTGCCCAGGAGCCAGGAGACCAGGCCCGTTTTCAGGTGGGTGCCGATGTTCGCGATGAAGAGGTTGAGGCCGGCTCCTACCGCCTTCACCAGGTTTCCCAGGAATCCGATGGGATCCTTGATGATCTTCATGATGGCGGAGGCCGCCTTCGCCAGGATGCCCAGCAGAAGGTTCTTCAGTTCGTTGATCGTCTTGATGACACCGACGATGGCGTCCTTCGCCTTGTCGATCAGGCCCTTGTTGGCCTCCTGGAGCTTCTTGATCTCCTCGTCCACCGCGTTCAGAGCGGCCGTGTACTTGTTGGCCAGGTCTTGGACCAGCTGCTGCGACTTCTCGTCGACGCTCGCTTCCAGGTCCTCGAACTTGCCGGCGAAGTCCTGCTGCGCCTCCTCGCCGAAGGCCTTCAGGTCGGCGGGGAGCTTGTCGACCTCCGCCCTGAGGTCGGTCCGGCCCTGCGCGATGCGCGCCTTCGCTCGGCCCAGTTCCACGCCGATCAGGTCCGCCACGGACGAGATGACCGTGCGCATGCGGGCCACGTACAGCTTGCGCGACTCCTGGTAGAGGTCGTTCGCCTCCTTCGGCAGGCCCGCGAACTTGTCCTTCAGCCAGCGGCCCTTGCCCAGGAAGCCGCTGTAGCGCTTGTCCTTGTACTTCTTCATGCGGGTCTTGTGGTCCGCCGTGAAGGCGTCGCGCGCCGACTTCTCGCCCGACGTGAAGGCCGTGTCGACCTTCTGGTCGAGGCCCGTCAGGGTCGCCTCGACGTCCTTCTTCGTCGTGTCGAAGACCTTCTGGAGCTTCGCGGTGACCTCGGCCCGCTTCCGCTCGTCCTTCGACTTCGTCTCGCCCTTGCCGCCGTCGACCGCCTTGCCCGCCGCCGTCCGCGTCGCCGTGAGCGTGTTCATCGCCTGCGCGCCGGCCGCCGCCGCGCCCGCTTTCGCCGTCGCCAACTGCTGGTCCTCGGCCGAGTGCGCCTTGCCGGGGGCCTTGGCGGAGTCCGTCTCCGCCGTCTTCTTCGCCTTCAGCGCGTCGTCGAACTCCGGCTCGTTGCCCTTGGCCAGCTGCTCCTCCGTGACCTCGGCGTCGGCCATCGCCTTGTCGTTCTCCGCCGGGCCCTGCGAGAAGTCCGTCACCGCCGGCGGCTGCTTCTCCGGGATCGCGTCGGACGCGGACGGCGCGCCCGGGTTCGACGGCGGGCTGTCGGGGGCGAGCGGGGTGACCGGCTTGTCCTTGGCCGCGGACGTGTCCGGCGGGGCCTTGGTCGCGGTCTCGATGTCCTGGGCCGAGGTGTCCTTGCCCTCGCCGACCTTCCCGTCGACCTCCGCCTTCACCCTGTCGGCCTTACCGGACTTGGAGAACTTGTCGGCCTCGTCGAGGTTCTTCGGCGCCTGCGCCTCGATCGCCTTGTCGACCGCCGCGACGAACGCCGCCTTGTCGAACTCTCCGGGTTTCGCGGCGTTCATCTTCTCCGCGTTCGCGGCCTTGCCCTGCGCCTCCTTGTCGTCGGGGGGCGCCACCGCCGCGTCCTGCGCCGACTTCGACTCCACCGCCGCCGGGGCGTGAGCCGCCATCGTCCGCTTCTTCGCCGCCACGTCCGCGCCCACCCGCCGGAACCCGGGCGCGGCGTTCGCGGGGGTCTTCACCGGGGCCACGTACCGCTGGGCCACCAGACGCGCAACCGCCGCGTTGCCCACCGCGCCCTGCAGGCGCTGGACGCTGTGCGGGGCGAGTCCGTGCGCCCGGGAGGCGGACGGGGCCGGGCCGGAAGGGCGGTCGCTCGTCGGCCTCTTCTCCGGGACGTCCTTCATCCGTCGCCTCCCCCGGTCGCCGTGGCCGCACGGCCAGGCTGCCCGCCGGCCCGTCCCCGTACGGAGGGCGACGAGGGAGCGTCGGACTCCCGACTCCCCTGCACTTTCGGGCAGTTCACGCTGCCCGGGCGGGCGGCCGATCATCCGTTCCGGGTGATCGAACCGCTCGTGAGAATGGCCCGGTTCCAAAGGCGCTGTCCGAGGGCGCCATTGCGAAGGCGCTGCCCGAGCGCGCGGTGGCGAAGGCGTGGTTGTGAAGGCGCTGCCCGAGGGCGCGGTGGCGAAGGCGTGGTTGTGAAGGCGCTGCCCGAGGGCGCGGTTGCAAGGGAGTGGTTCCAGGGGAGCGGTTCGAGCGGAGCGGCTTCCCGGTCGAAGAGTGACGTCGAGGAGAGAGAGCACCGAATGCCGTCGTATCTGTCCCCCGGCGTGTACGTCGAGGAGGTCCAGTCCGGCTCGCGGCCGATCGAGGGGGTCGGCACCTCGGTCGCCGCGTTCGTCGGCTTCGCCCGTAAGGGGCCCTTCGACGAGCCGACGCTGATCACGAACTGGAGCCAGTTCGTGAGCCGTTTCGGCGACTTCGTCGAGGGAACGTACCTCGCGTCCTCGGTGTACGGCTTCTTCGCGAACGGGGGCGGGACCTGTTACGTCGTCCGCGTCGACGACGGCACCACCGCGCCCTCCGAGGTCACCGCCACGGACGACGACGCCCCCACCGGCCCCACGGCCATCGGCGCGTACTCGGTCGTCGCCCGCCCCGGCGTCACCGGCACGATCACCGTCGAGATCGCGGACGTCGAGGGCGACGACCCGCCCTCGGACACCTTCCGGCTGATCGTCGCCCGGAACGGCGAGCCGGTCGAGACGTACCCCTCCGTCACCACCAAGCGCAGCAAGGAGAACGTCGCCACCCGCGTCAACGCCTCCTCCGCGCTCATCGAGATCTCGGAGCCCGGTACCGGCGCCGCGCCGGCCCGCCCCGCGCCGCAGACGGTCACACTCGCTCCCGCGCTGCCCGTCCCCGCGAACGGCCCCGCGCCGGCCCTCACTCCCGAGGTGTACGTCGGCGACGCCGACCGGCGTTCCGGACTCGGCGGCCTGGAGGCGGTCGAGGACGTCACGACCGTCGCGGTGCCGGACCTGATGAGCGCGTACGAGCGGGGGCTGATCGACCTCGACGGGGTGATCGCCGTCCAGCTGGGGCTCATCGCGCACTGCGAGCTGATGGGCGACCGCGTCGCCGTCCTCGATCCGCCGCCCGGACTCAGCCCCCAGGAGGTCGCCGGCTGGCGCTCCGAGCGGGCGGGGTACGACTCCAAGTACGCGGCGCTGTACTACCCGTGGATCGACGTGGCGGACCCGTCCACCGGACGGATCTCCCCTGTGCCGCCGAGCGGGCACATCGCCGGGGTGTGGGCGCGCAACGACGACCAGCGCGGGGTGCACAAGGCGCCGGCCAACGAGGTCGTCCGGGGAGCCGTCGCGCTCCGGACGCGGTTGACGAAGGGCGAGCACGACCGGCTCAACCCGATCGGCGTCAACTGCATCCGGGCGTTCCCCGGCCGGGGCATCCGGGTGTGGGGCGCGCGGACGCTCTCCTCCGACCCGTCGTGGCGTTACCTCAACGTACGGCGGCTCTTCAACTACCTGGAGGAGTCGATCCTCGCCGGGACCCAGTGGGTGGTGTTCGAGCCGAACGACGACGCCCTGTGGGCGCGGATCCGCCGCACGGTCGCCGCCTTCCTCGTCAACGAGTGGCGCAAGGGCGCCCTGTTCGGGCTCAACCCCGAGGAGGCGTTCTACGTGAAGTGCGACCGCGAGACGAACCCGCCGGAGAGCGTCGACTCGGGCCATGTGATCTGCGAGATCGGGGTGGCGCCGGTCCGGCCGGCCGAGTTCGTGGTCTTCCGCCTGTCCCAGCTGACCAGCGGCACCGGTGCCGTCGACGAGTGAGGAGTCCCTCGTGCCCCTTCCCGATCTCGACAGTTCCGTCGGGCATTCCTTCGGTCTGGAGTTCGACAGCGTCATCATCAGGCAGATCACCGAGGTCAGCGGCCTGAAGATGGAGCAGGACGTCATCGAGCTGAAGCAGAACACCGCCGACGGCAAGTACGCCATCAAGAAGCTGCCCGGCCGGCCCAAGGCGGGAGAGGTCACCGTCTCCCGCGGCCTCACCGAGGACAGCAGCTTCGAACGGTGGATCAAGGACTCGCGCTTCGGCCGGATGGGCGACGCGCGCCGGAACGGGGCCATCATCGTCTACGACTACGAGGGCCTTCCGATCAAGCGCTACAAGCTGATCAACGCCTGGCCGAAGTCGCTGGAGATCGGCGCGCTCAAGGCCGGCGACACCTCCGTCCTGACGGAGAAGCTGGTCATCACCTACGAGAGCATGGACGTCGACTGATGCGGCGGACGACGGCGGCCGCGCCGTCTCCCGCCGATCACGGCACCGGCGGAGCGGAAGCGGGCCTGCGGACCGAGTTCCCGTTCCGGCTGCCCCGCGGGTACGTCGACGAGCACGGCACCGTCCACCGCGACGGCGTCATGCGGCTCGCGACCGCCCGCGACGAGCTGGTGCCGCTCCGGGACGACCGGGTGCGGGAGAACTCCGCGTATCTCTCGGTGGTGCTCATCTCCCGCGTGGTCACCCGGATCGGCACCGTCGACGACATCCATCCCGGCGTCGTCGAGGACCTGTTCGCGTCCGACCTGGCCTTCCTCCAGGACTTCTACCGGCGGATCAACGCCGAGGGCCACACCCGCGCGGCCGTCACCTGTCCGTCCTGCCAGGAGGAGTTCGCGGTGGATCTCGCCGGTGGCCGCCTGGGGGAATCGTGACGTACGCGGCCGACCAGCTGTACGAGGAGGTCGCATACCTCGCCTACCACTTCCACTGGCCGCTGGATCAGCTCCTCGACCTGGAGCACGCGGAACGCCAGAGGTTCGTCGCCCATGTGACGCGTCTCGGCGGAGGATGACCGACGGGGAGGGAGCGGAACGATGGGACTGTTGTCCTGGCTGCGCGGCGGACGGGGCGCCGACCGCCCGCCGCACCCGGGCGCGCAGGAGGCGACTCCGGCGTCCCCGTCCCGGGCGGATCGCTTCGACGTCGTCGAACTCCCGCCGATCCAGCGCACCTTGACCGCGCCGACGCTCGTCACCGATCCCTCCGCCTTCGAGCGCGGACTGCCCACCCGGCAGCCGACCGCCCTCTCCACCCCTCTGGGCCACCTCGTCAGCGCGGAGGCGCCGAGCGGCGTCGTCGAGGGCGTGACGACACCCGTCCAGCGGTCGGTGGTGCGGTTCCCGGTACGCGCCGGAGGCAACCCGCCGGCGGTGGCGGCCGAACCCGCAGCCCTCGCACCGGTGCGACCTCAGGTCCAGCGCGAGGGTGCCACGCGGATCCCCGGCCGCGTACCGTCCTCTCCTGGGCGGGAGTCCTCAGGTCAGGCGACGGGCCCGGCGATTCAGCGGTCGTACGAGCCTCCGGGGGGCAAGGCCGACTCCGCCACCTCGGCACCGGCGGAGCTCGCGGCCAGTGCGTACGACGGGCCCGCCCCGGTCGACGCCGAGGGGGCCCTGACGACGGAGGCCACCACCGGATCCTCCGTACGCCCGCTGGTCGGCGGGCAGCCGCTCCTCGATTCCCCTCGGTCGGAGAGCACCCCCGACGCCGACCACGGCGCCGCACCTGTCCCCGGCTCCGAAACCGGCCCCGGAACCAGCCCCGGAACCCTCTCTCCCGTCCAGCGGTCCCTCCCGCCCACGGGAACGCCCGAGCCTCCCGCACCAGCGCCCCGCCGCACGCCCGGCCTCGGCGCGCCGCTCCCCGCGCTCCCGGCGACCGCCCAGCGCGAAGCCGCCCACACCTCAGACCCTCTCCCCGCACCACCGCCGACCGCCCCCGTGCCCTCCCGCGTACCGGCGGAATCCGCGCCGTCCCCGCTCCCCACCCCGGCACCGGAGTCCGCGCCCGTACCAGAGCCTGTGGCTCCGCTCCTCGCCGACCGCCCCCTGGTGCTGCGCACCGTCTCGGCCGCCCCCGCCCCCGCCCCCGCCCCGGACCGAGCACCGGTCTCGAATGCGCCCGGTGCGGGCGCCCCTCACCGGGCCCCGGTCCCCGCGCCGCCGGTCGTCCCCGTGCGGTGGGAGACCCCCACCCCCGCCGTACAGCGCCGCACTCCCGCGCCCAGAGCGGCCACCACCCTCCAGCGTGCCTCCGCCCCGGGCTCCGCCGCCCGTCCCGCCGCACCGTCCGCCCCGTTCTCGCCGATCACGACCCCGCCGCCCCGCGACGCCGGGGACGTGGCCGTCGCCGCCGGGATCGCCCAGCGCATGGCCGACGGGAGCGTGGTCTTCGCCCCGCCGGCGCCGGTGCGCCGACCCGGCCCCGGGCGTCCCGCGTCCCCGGCGCCCTTCGTCCAGCGCGAGGTCGCCGTCGAGGAGCCCCCGCCCCCGCCTCCGGAGGACATCCCGACGGCGGCGGCACCGGATCCCGCGCCCGACCCGCCGCCCCCGGCCTCGTCCGAGGCCTCGTCCGAGGGCCTGTCCGATCCGGGCGCCGCCGCCCTTCAGTCCGCCTCCGGGGCAACCGCGCCCGGCACTCCCCCCGTCACCGACGAGTTCGTCCGCGCCCTGTACCCCTCGCTCGCCCGGCTCCTCAAGGCCGAGCTGCGGCTGGAGCGCGAGCGGGCCGGCCGGCTCATCGACACCCGGTTCTGACCGGGTGAGGCAACGAACACCGGAAGGAGCGGCTCCATGGCCACCCCCGCCCAGAACGACGACCCCGCCGTCAGCGTCTGCTTCGTCGTCACCATCGACGACATCGAGCTCGGGTCCTTCAACACCTGCGAGGGCCTGGGCTGCGAGGTCGTCCTGGAGACCCGGGAGGAGGGCGGCAACAACGGGCACGTGTGGCAGCTGCCGACCCGGCTCAAGTACTCCCACGTGAAGCTGTCGCGCCCGCTCACCCGGGAGACCGAGAAGGTGGCGCGCTGGTTCGCCGGGATGACGAACGGGTTCACCCGCAGGACCGCGCACATCGAGGCGCGGACCGGGGACGGGCGGAAGGTCGCCCAGTGGGGGCTTCTCGAGGTGGTGCCGGTGCGGTGGACCGGACCGTCGTTCACGCCCGAGTCGCCGAAGGTGGCGATCGAGACGATCGAGATCGCCCATCACGGCTATGTGATGGAGGTCTGAGCGGCATGAGCGCGCCCATCGCCTTCAGCGCGGCCGGCACGTCCGGGGTCGCCTCCGCAGGGAAGGGTGGTTCCGCCCGGCCGAAGCTGGAGCACGCGTATCTGGAGCTGCGGACGCCGCCGTCGGGCGGCGGCCTCACCCCCGGGGCGCCGTGCGGCAGGATCGACTTCCAGTTCAACCCCAAGGAGTTGAGCCTCACCAAGGCGGCGGCGTGGAAGCGGACGCCGGCGAAGGGCGCGAAGAGCGCGGGGCCGCCCGAGTACCAGGGCCCGCAGCCGAGCAAGCTGACGGTGGAGATGTTCTTCGACGCGGCCGACACCCAGGACACCCGGGTGGTGACCTCGGTGGAGCAGCTGTTCGCGTGCTGCGTGCCGACGAGCGAGTCACGGCAGCAGCAGCGGTCGTCGCCCCCGTGGGTGGTGTTCCACTGGGGCGGGCTGACCGGCTTCCCCGGATACGTCAGCCAAGTGCAGGCGAAATACACACTGTTCACGACCTCCGGCGTGCCGATCCGGGCGGTGTGCCTGGTGACGATGGAGGAGATCAGCGGGGAGACGCCCGGGCAGAACCCGACCTCGGGGGCGCTCACGGCCCGGCGTACGCATCGGGTGGCGGCCGGGGACTCGCTGCCGTCGCTCGCGCAGCGCGAGTACGGGGACCCGGCGGCGTGGCGGGTGATCGCGGAGGCCAACGGCATCGATGATCCGCTCCGACTCGCGCCCGGTACACGTCTGTTGCTCCCCGCGCCGGACGAACTCGGGCGGCTGCGCGAGGAGTCCGCTCCGGTCCGGCGGGGGTGGTGATGGCGGGGCCCGGTGTCGCCTCGGCGCTGGTCGTCGAGGTCGGCGGGAGTCCGCTGCCCGCCCGGCTGATGAACACCCTGGTCGAGGGGTACGTGGACGACAGCCGGACGCTGCCGGACCTGTTCCTGCTGCGGTTCCGCGACCCGGACGGCACGCTGCTGGCGCGGGCCGGGATCGCGGTCGGCGCGGAGATCCGGCTGCTCGCGCGGGGCGGTGGCGGGACGGAGCCGCGGCCGCTGCTCGACGGGGTGGTGACGGCGCTCGAACTGGAGCTGGACGAGTCGGGCACGTACACCGTGGTGCGCGGGCTCGACGAGACGTACCGGCTGTTGCGCGGGGCACGGGTGGCCGGGTACCAGAACATGACGCTCTCCGACATCGTCGCCCAGGTCGCCCAGCGGGCCGGGCTCGCGCCGGGCACGGTGGACGTGGCGGGGCCGGTGCTCGACCACGTGGCGCAGGCGAACGTCAGCGACTGGGAGTTCGTGCGCGGGCTCGCCGAGGAGGCGGGGGCGCAGGCGTACGTACGGGACGGGCGGCTGCACGTGGTGCGACCGGCCGAGGCGGGCGGGGCGCCGGACGCCTCGGCGCGCGCGGACCGGGATCCGCTGGTCCTGGAGCGGGGGGCGAACCTGCTGCGCTGCCGGGCGTCGGTGTCGGCGGCCGAGCAGGTGTCCGAGGTGGAGGTGCGGGGCTGGGACGTGCGGGGGAAGCGGGCCCTGGTGGGGCGGGCCCCGGCGGGGGCGTCGGCGACGCTGGCGCTGGGGGTGACGGCCGCGGAGGTGACGGAGCCGTTCGGGGAGGCCCGGCACGTGGTGACGGACGGCGGGTACGGCAC
The DNA here is from genome assembly GCF_043081625.1 of Streptomyces sp. NPDC014861. NCBI lineage: Bacteria > Bacillati > Actinomycetota > Actinomycetes > Kitasatosporales > Streptomycetaceae > Streptomyces > Streptomyces sp. NPDC014861. Next base: position 267,022 of record NZ_JBIBWV010000003.1, on the reverse strand, counting down.
GCAGGAGCGGGTGGACCGGGCGGCGAAGGCGCTCGCGGAGCGGATCGCGGGCTCGTTCGCGGAACTGGAGGCGGTGATCCGGGGGAACCCTGAGGTGCGGGCGGGCACGGCGGTGGCGCTGAACGCGGTCGGCGCGCCCTTCGAGGGCCGGTACACGGTGACCTCGTCGCGCCACGTCTTCGACGCGCTGCGCGGGTACGAGACCTGGATCAGCGTGTCGGGGCAGCAGGAGCGCTCGCTGTACGGGCTCACCGGCGGGGGTCCCGCGACCGGGCACCGGTCCGGCGGCCTCGTCAACGCGACGGTGACGGACACGCAGGACCCGGAGGGTTCGGGCCGGGTGAAGGTGACGTTCCCGTGGCTGTCGGACGAGTACGCGAGCGACTGGGCGCGGACCGCGCAGGCGGCCGGCACGGGGGGCGGCGAACCGTACATCCCGGAGGTCGGCGACGAGGTGGTGGTGGGCTTCGAGCTGGGGCGCCTCGACCGGCCGTACGTCCTGGGCGGGCTCTACAACGGCCAGGACCGGCCGTCCGGCGGCGGCTCCGTGGACCCGACGTCGGGCGCCGTGGACCGGCGGGCCTTCGCCTCCAAGGGCGGGCACAAGCTGGAGCTGCTCGACGCGGCGGGCGGGCCGCGGGGGGTGAGGCTGCGCACCGGCGACGGAAAGCTGACGATCGACCTGGACCAGGCGGGGACGTCCGTCACCATCGGCAGCGACGGGGCGGTACGGATCACCGCGAAGGAGAAGGTGTCGATCACTGCATCGGGCGGGGTGAGCGTCGACGCCGAGCGCGGCGCCCTCGAACTGAGCGGGGAGAGCGTGTCGGTGACGGCACGTCAGGGTGTGCGCGTGGACGGCGGGCAGGGCGAGGTGCGGCTGGCGACCGGCGGAGCGCTCGACGTGCGGGGCTCCACGGTCACGCTGGACGGCACCCGGCGCACGGAGCTGAAGGGCGGCAGCACCCTCTCGGTCAGCGCGCCCCTCGTGAAGATCAACTGACGGACACAGGGGGATCCATGGCACAGGCAGCCGCCGCCGCACGGGTCGGCGACCCGACCGTGCATCCGGGGGTGATCGGCCCACCGGGCGTGTCGTCGGTCCTCATCGGCGGGCAGCCCGCCGCGACGGTCGGCACCGCTCACCAGTGCTCCTCGCCCGCGGCCCACCCGCCGTCCCCGCTCGCGCCGCCCGGATCCGCGACGGTCCTGATCGGGGGCCGCCCGGCCGCCCGGGTCGGCGACCGGTCGGGGTGCGGCTCGGCGATCGTGTCGGGCTGTTCGTCGGTCCTGATCGGAGGCTGAGGAGAACCATGGGCCAGGAGTTCATCGGCGCGGGCTGGGCCTTCCCGCCGCGCACGGACGCCACCGGGTCGATCGCGCTCGTCCGGGGCGAGCGGGAGCTGGAGGAGTCGATCCGGCTCATCCTCGCGACCTCGCCCGGGGAGCGGCCGATGCGGCCCGAGTTCGGCTGTGCCGTCAACGACTACGTGTTCGCTCCGGCCGACGCGGGCACGGCGGGGCAGCTCGCGTACGAGGTGCGGCTCGCGCTGGAGCGGTGGGAGCCGCGGATCGAGGTGACGGAGGTCGCGGTCCGCTTCGACGAGGTCGACAACGGCGTTCTGTACATCGACATCGGCTACACCGTGCGCGGCGCCAACGACCCCCGGAACCTGGTGTTCCCGTTCTATGTGATCCCCCGTCACGACACCGCCCCGCCGCCCGGCCCGGGGACGTCCCGGCCCGGCGGTCCCGAGGAGGACCGCTCATGACCCTGCCCAGCCCCCATCTGGACGACCGGCACTTCCAGAGCCTGGTGGACGAGGCCAAGAGGCTGGTGCAGCGGCGCTGCCCGGAGTGGACGGACCACAACGTGTCCGACCCGGGCGTCACCCTCATCGAGGCGTTCGCGACCATGGTCGACCAGCTCGTCTACCGGGTGAACCGGGTGCCCGAGAAGAGCTACCGCGCCTTCCTGGACCTGATCGGCGTACGACTCCACCCGCCGACCGCCGCCGGCACCGACGTGACGTTCCGCCTGTCGGCGCCCCAGCCGGAGCCGGTGTTCGTGCGGGCCGGTACGGAGGTGGCGACGGTCCGCACCGAGACGGAGCCGGCCGTGGTCTTCGGCACCACCCGGGACCTGTCCATCGTGCCGTGCGCGTACGCGGCCCTCGCGACGCTGCCCGCCACGGCCGCGGGGGCGGGCGCGGGAGCGGATCCGGTGGACCGCACCGGGGACCTCGGCCTCGGCCGCGACGTCCCCTGCTTCTCCGCCGTGCCCGCCGTCGGCGACGCCCTCTACGTCGGCCTGTCGACGGCCGTCCCCGCCGGAGTGGTGGCACTGCGCCTGGACTGCGGCGTGCAGGGCGTGGGCGTCGACCCGCTGCGCCCGCCGCTCGTGTGGGAGGCGTGGGACGGGCGGCGGTGGGAGGCCTGCGAGATCGAGAAGGACGACACGGGTGGCTTCAACCGTTCCGGAGAGCTCATCCTGCACCTGCCGGCGACGCACACCGCGTTGAGCGTCGTGCGGCGGCCCGGCGGCTGGCTGCGCTGCCGGCTCGTGGCGGCGGCCGCCGACCAGCCGACGTACGTGGCGCCCCCGGTGGTCCGCGGGATCACGGCCTTCACCATCGGGGCGACCGTGGCCGCCGAGCACGCCGAGCGGATCACCGACGAGGTCCTGGGGACGGCCGAGGGGGTGGCCGGCCAGTCCTTCACGGTCGACCGGTCCCCCGTCGTACCGGGGGAGTTCACCCTGGAGGTGGCGTCGCCCGACGCCGGCGACGACTCCGAGCGGCCCTGGACCCGGGTCGACGACTTCGCCCACTCGGGCCCGCTCGACCGGCACTTCACCCTCGACGAGGGCACCGGACGCGTCGACTTCGGACCGGCCGTCCGCGAACGGGATGGCAGCTTGCGGAACTTCGGCGCCGTCCCGGCGAAGGGGGCGACCGTCCGAGTTCGCGCCTACCGCACCGGCGGCGGCCTCCGGGGGAACGTCGCCCGCTCCACGCTGCGGGTGCTGCGCGGCACCGTGCCGTTCGTGGCACGCGTCGAGAACCGTCGGCCGGCCCTCGGCGGCGTCGACGGCGAGACGGTGGACAGCGCCCGGATCCGCGGCCCGCTCACCCTCCGGACACTGCAACGGGCCGTCGTCCCGCGCGACTACGAACTCCTGGCCCGCGAGGTGGCCCCTGACGCGGCCCGCGTGCACTGCGTCCCCGAGGACGGCGAGGCGGGCGTCCGCCTGCTCGTCGTGCCGTCCGGACGCGGCGACGCCCACGGCCGGATCGCCTTCGACGAACTGATCCCGCCGCCCCGCACCCTCGAACGGATCGCGCAGCATCTGGACGCCCGCCGCCCCGTCGGGGCGAGGCTGGTCGTCGAGCCGCCGTTCTACCAGGGCGTCACCTTCGTCGCGACCGTGCAGGCGAGCCGGGGCGCCACCACCGAACGCGTCCGGGAGAAGGCCCTCGCGGCCCTCGACGCCTACTTCAACGCCCTCACCGGCGGCCCCACCGGCGACGGCTGGCCCTTCGGCCGCCCGGTCCAGACGGGCGAGGCGTACGCGGTGCTCCAGCGGGTCCCCGGCGTCGACCTGGTCGACACCGTGCGCCTCTACCGCGCCGACCCCGTCACCGGTCAGCGCACCGAGGTCCCCGACGGGCGGATCCCGCTCGACCGGCACGCCCTCGTCTTCTCGTACGAGCACCAACTGCGGGTCCGGGAGGTCTGACCGCCGTGCGCACCGACGTCCCCGGGCTGCCGAGCCCCCACCCGCTCATCGACCTCCTGCCCGCCGTCTACCTGGAGCACGACTTCCTCACCCGCTTCCTCGCCGCGCTCGACGAGGTCCTCGCACCGGTGCTGCTCAGCCTGGACAACCTGCCCGCGCACCTCGACCCGCGCACCGCGCCCGAGGACTTCCTCGACTGGCTGGCCGGCTGGGTGGCCGCGGAGCTCCACGAGGACATCCCCCCGGAACGCCGCCGCGCCGCCGTCCTCGGCGCCGTCGACCGGCACCGGGCGCGCGGCACGCTCCACGGCCTCGCGGAGGCGCTCCGCCTGGAGACGGGCGGCGCCCGCGTCGAACTGGCCGAGAGCGGCGGCACGGTCTGGTCCCCCACTCCCGGCACGCCCCTCCCCGGCACCGGCCGCCCCTGGGTCACGGTCCGCATCGCCCTCCCGGACCCGGCCCGTGCCCACCGGGCCCGTCTGGAGGAACTGATCGCCGCGGAACTCCCCGCCCACGTCGGCCTCACGCTGGAGCTCATGCCCGGGGGTACGAGATGACCTGCGCGACCTGCGGCCGGCGCAACGCACCCGGGACGCCGTTCTGCGACTCCTGCGGGGCGTTCCTGGACTGGGAGGACGAGAGGGGACCTGAGGCCCCCGCCACGGTTCCGGTCGCGGACTCCGGTGCGGCGCCGGTCGCGGACGCCGGTACGGCGCCGGTCGCGGCCCCCGCCACGGCGCCGGTCAGGGACTCCGGTACGGGCCCCGCGCAGGCGCCTCCGCCGGCGCTGCCCGCTCCGACTCCGGCGCCCGTCTCCCGCCCCGTACCGCGGACCGCTCCGGAGGCCGTACCGCCGCCGTCCGCCGCCCGGCCCGTACCGCAGACCGCTCCGGAGGTCGTTCCGCCGCCGCCCGCGTCCCGTCCTGTACCGCCACCGTCCGCCGCCCTGCCCGCCTCCGTACCGCATCCCCCGCCACCGCCCGCCGCTCCGGTCGAGGCGGTGGCGCCGGCCGGGCCGCGGCGGCCCGGTGTGGAGACCGACGAGCCGGCGCCGGGACCGCCGCCCGACACACCGCCGCCGGAGTCCGTCGAGGACTCGCCCGCGGAGCCGGTCGCCTCGACGGTCCGGTGCCCCGGCTGCGGTACGGGGAACGAGGCCGCCCGCACCCTGTGCGTACGGTGCGCGCTGCCGCTGGCTCCGGGGCCCGTTCCCGCGGCCACGCCGCCGTGGTGGCGCCGACTGCCGCGCCGCCGGGGGCGGCAGGCGCCGCTCGCGGGCACCCGTCCGCGCCGGTCCCGGCGCAGGCCCCGGATCGTCCTGCCGCTGGTGCTCGTCCTCCTGGCCGCGGGCCTCTGGTTCGGCCTGCCGCACGCGGGACGCCTCCTCGGCCTGGCGCGCGAGGAGACGAGCCCGCCCGAGTCGCTGCCGCCGTCGGCCGTCCGCGCCTCCCGGTCGCTGAAGGACCATCCGGCGACCGCGGCCTTCGACGGCTTCAGCAACCGCTACTGGGCGGCACCCGAGCCCGGTGCGACGCTGGAGGCCGACTTCCCGCTCCCGGGGGTCCGGGTGACGAAGCTGGTGGTCTTCGCGGGCACCTCGGCGAAGAAGGACGAGTTCCTGACGCAGGCCCGCCCGGCCCGCATCCTGGTGGAACTGGTGTCGGCGGACGGCGACACCAGGACCCGCCGCCTCACCCTCAAGGACCAGCCGGGCCAGCAGACCCTCACCCTGCGCGGCTCGAAGGTGACCCACGTCCGCATCACGCCCGAGACCGCCTACGGCACGGCCCGAGGCCGCCATCTGGCCCTGGCCGAGGTCGAGTTCTTCGGCCACCGGGGCTAGCTCGATCTCTCAGCCTCTCCGTTCGCGGCAGGCTGCGGCGTGACCCTCCTGGATCAGGACGGGGTTGGCGCTCTCGGCGCGGGCGGCGAGGTGCCGGACGACGAGGCCGGCGCCGTGGGTCGTGGGCCCTGCGTGGTCGGACTCCACCTGCTCCAGCCGGGCAGGTACGACCGCGATCACCGCGACGGGAACGTCCCGGTGCCGCCGCGGCTGAGGTGGTGGAGACGGAGCGCCAGGTGGATCTCCAGGGCGCTCGCCGGGGTGTTCCAGTCGGCGCCGAGGAGCTGGGCGACGCGGTCGAGGCGCTGCACGACGGTGTTGACGTGGACGTGGAGGGCGTCCTTGGCGCGGGAGAGGCTGGAGCCCTGGTCGTAGTAGGCGTGCAGGGTGCGGACGAGTTCGGTGCCGCGCTCGGTGTCGTATGCGAGGACGGGGCCGAGGACCCGTTCGACGTACGCGCCGATGTCGGCCCGGTCGCCGAGGAGGACGCCGATGAAGCCGAGGTCGGCGATGTCGGCGCCCTCGCCGGTACGGCCCAGGGCGTGGAGCGCGGTGAGGCAGCGCACGGCCTCCGCGTGGCGGGCCGCGTGCTGGTCGGGGCCTGTGCCGGGGCCTGCCGCGCCCACGGTGACGGGTGCTCCGACGGCCCGGGTGAGGTCGGCGGCGAGGCCGTGGGCGAGGAGTCCGGGCCGGTCGCAGGGGGCGAGCAGGACGGCGTGGCCGTGGCGGGTGCCGGCCAGCCCGCCGAGCCGGCGGGCGGTGCGGGCGTTCTCGGCGGCGAGCCGGGAGCGCAGGGCGGGTGCGCAGTCGAGGACGGCGACGGCGTGCGGCCGGGTCAGGTCGAGGCCGAGCCTGCGGGCCCGGAGGGCGAGGCTGCCGCCGTCCCAGTGCGCGGAGGAGGCGGGACCGGCGAGGAGGTCGTCGAGGAGCTCGCCGCGTACCCGGTCCTCGGTCTCGGCGACCGAGCGGCGGACGAGCAGGAGCATCGCCGTGACGAGCGCCGACCGTTCGAAGAGGCGGCGGTCGGCCTCCGGAAGGTCGCCGCGGCCGGTGAGGACGATGCTGCCCAGCGGTTCCGCGCCGGCGAGGACGGCACAGGTCCAGACGCCGTCGGCGCGGACCGCGCGACCTTCGGTGCGGGAGGCGGCCAGGCTGGCGGTGGAGGGGGTGACGGGTCCGGTGCCGACCCGGGCGAGTTCGCTGCCGTCCGTGTCGTGGACGGCCACTCCCCCGCCGAGCAGGGCCGCGATCTCGGCGGCGACCTCGTCGGTGCCGGCGCCGCGCAGCACCAGCTTCGAGAGCCGGTCGTGGGCGTCGGACGCCTGGTGCAGGGCCTCGCTGTGGGCGCGGGCGGTGGCGTTGGCGGCTTCGAGCCGGGCCAGCGCGGAACCGGTGGCCTCCAGTCGGCGTGCGCTGTCGATGGCGACGGCGGCGTGGTCGGCGAGGGAGGCGAGGAGGGCGATCGCGTCGGGGGTGAACTCGCGCGGGGTGCGGTCCGCCGCGAAGAGGACGCCGATCACCTCCTCGCCCAGGCGCAGCGGGACGCCGAGGATGCCGCGGAGCCCTTCCTCGGCCACGCCGTCGTCGATAGCGCCGGTGTGCCGGTAGCGGCGGTCGCCGTGGTAGTCGGTGCTGGCGTACGGGCGGGCGGTCTGCGCGACGAGGCCGCCCAGGCCCTCGCCCATGCCGAGCCGGAGCTGCTGGAAGGCGGCGGAGACGGAGCCCTCGGTGACGCGCATGAACGTGTCCCGCGCGGCCGGGTCGTTGAGGGTGAGGTAGGCGACGTCGGAGCCGAGGAGCGTCCGGGCCCGCCGGACGATGGCGCGCAGCACGGCGTCGAGGTCCCGCAGCCGGGCGAGGTCGCCGGCGGTGTCGAACAGCGCCACGAGTTCGGCCTCGCGGCGGCGGTACTGGTCGAGGACGCGTCGGACCGACAGGGCGACCTGGGTGGTCTCCTCGATCCACGCGAGCTCCGCGGGGCCGGCGCCGTCGGCCCGGGAGCGGGCTGGCTGGGCGGCGACCGTCTCGGCGGGGGCGTCGGCGGCGAGCAGGTCCAGCATGCGGCGGGCCGCCTCGGTGGACGGGGACGTCCGGGCGTCGGTGCGGCGGCCGGTGGTCATGGGGCTCCTCGCGGTGATGCCAGGGGGTGTGAGGGTGGAGGTATGGGGGTGCGGAGAAGGAAGTGGGGGGACGCACGGCCCGGTCCGCCGTCCTCCCTCCCGGGAGGGGGCGGCGGACCGGGCCCGTGGTGCCGCGGGGTCAGGCGCGGTCGCCCGCGGTGACGACGGGCTGCGCTGCCGCCGGCTGCTCGTCCCGGCCGCGGGCCAGGTCACGGCCGCGGGTCTCGCGGGTGACGGCGACGGTGATGGTGGTGACCACGGCCGCCACGCAGAGGTAGACGGCGATGGGGGTGGAGGAGTCGTACTCCTTCAGCAGTTCGACCGCGATGATCGGGGCGAGGGCTCCGGCGACGATCGAGGCGAGCTGGGAGCCCATCGAGGCGCCGGAGTAGCGGACCTTGGTGTCGAACATCTCGGAGATGAAGGCGGCCTGGGGGCCGTACATCGCCCCGTGCAGCAGCAGGCCGGCGGTGACGGCCAGGGTGATCACGACGAACGACTTCGAGTCGACGAGGCCGAAGAAGGCGAACGCCCACACCGCCATGCCGACGGAGCCGATCAGCGTGACCGGGCGGCGGCCGATGCGGTCGGAGAGCGCGCCCCACAGCGGGATGGTGACGAAGTGGATCGCGGAGCCGATGAGGACGGCGTTCAGCGCGGTGCTCTTGGGGAGTTCCAGGTGGAGGGTGACGTACACGAGGAGGAAGGAGGTGAGGATGTAGTACGAGATGTTCTCGCCGAAGCGGGTGCCGATGGCCGACAGCACCTCGCGCCAGCTGCGCCGGAAGACCTCGACGACCGGGGCCTCCTCCTTGACGCCCGAGGCGGCCGCGGCCTCGGCCTTCGCCTGGGCCTCCAGGAAGACCGGGGACTCGGAGACGGAGACGCGGATCCACAGGCCGATCACGACGAGCAGGCCGGACAGCAGGAACGGGATGCGCCAGCCCCACGCCTGGAAGTCGGACTCGGACTGGACGGCGGCCAGCAGCGCCAGGACGCCGGTCGCGAGCAGGTTGCCGCCGGGGGCGCCGGCCTGCGGCCAGGACGCCCAGAAGCCGCGGTGCTTGTCGCCGCCGTGCTCCGAGACGATGAGGACGGCGCCGCCCCACTCGCCGCCCAGCGCGAAGCCCTGGATCAGGCGCAGCACGGTCAGCAGGATCGGCGCGCCGATGCCGATCGTCTCGTACGTGGGCAGCAGGCCCATCGCGAAGGTGGCGCCGCCCATCATCAGGAGGCTGAGGACGAGGAGCTTCTTGCGGCCTATCTTGTCCCCGTAGTGCCCGAAGACGATGCCGCCGAGCGGACGGGCGGCGAACCCGATGGCGTACGTGATGAAGGCGATCAGGGTGCCGACGAGCGGGTCGGCGCTGGGGAAGAACAGCGTGTTGAAGACGAGCGCGGCGGCCGATCCGTAGAGGAAGAAGTCGTACCACTCGATGGTGGTGCCGATGAGGCTGGCGGCGACGATGCGCTTGATGGATCCGGGGGACGTGGCAGTGGGTCTTGCGGCGGCCATGTGCACCACTTCCGAGCAGGTGATGGGGACGTGTTCGTGTCGCCACACCGTAGAAACCCCCTGGTCACGCGTGTATGTGGCTGCACACCATAGTTCACCGCCCCGGCATGCGGGCCACCACCATGCCCTCCCCGCCAGGGCTGCGCACAGGCGCCGGCCCGCCCTCCGCGGGCCGGTGCCGCGTATGCGCATTGCGCCCTGCTTCGGGGGGTGATGCTTGTTCCCGTGCCGGGTCGGTGCCGGCCTGAAGTCGCTGAGCGCGCGGTCACGAAGGCCGGAGGCGCTGAGGCGTTACGGCCGGGCGTCGACAGCTGACGTCGGCAGGTGGCCGGCAGACGTCAGCTGTCGGGCCCGCCGGCCCTCCGCGTCGGTCAGTCGATGGCGACAGCCCGCTGTGCGGTCATCGTGCGGGAGTCGCGGGCGCTCGCGAAGGTGTGGAGGCCGGGGACGAGCTTCCAGGTGCCGGCGCTCCAGATGGTGAGGTCGTCGGCGGGGATGGTGAAGGTGAGGCGCTGGCTGGCACCGGGAGCGAGGGCGATCTTGCGGAAGGCGACGAGGCGGCGCGGTTCCGCCGCGGCCGCGGCCGGGAGGGTCGCGTAGACCTGGACGACGTCGGTGCCCTGGCGGGTGCCGCTGTTGGTGACGGTGAGGGAGACGGTGGCCGTCTTCGCGACGGTGTCGTACGAGGCTTCCAGGGAGCCGTGGGCGAAGGAGGTGTACGACAGGCCGTGCCCGAAGGGGAAGAGGGGCTGCTGTCCCTTGGCGTCGTAGTAGCGGTAGCCGATGGCGGTGCCCTCGTCGTAGGAGACGGTGGCGTTCTTGCCGGGGTAGGTCGCGGGGGTGGCGCCGGGGCCCTGCGCGGTGCCGGCGGGGAAGGTGACGGGGAGCCGGCCGGAGGGGTCACTGTCGCCGAAGAGGACGGCGGCGAGCGCGGTGCCCATGCCTCGGCCGCCGTACCAGGCCTGGATGACGCCTTCGACGTCGCCGAGCCAGGGCATCGCGACCGGGCCGTCGGTGTTCAGGACGACGATGGTGCGGGGGTTGGCGGCGGCGACGGCGGTGATGAGTCGGTTCTGGTCCGCGGGGAGGGTGAGCTGCTCGTGGTCCATCGCCTCGCCCGCCATGCGGTTGACGAAGACGATGGCGGCGTCGGCGGCGCGGGCGGTCTGGATCGCTGCCGGGATGAGGGAGACGGGCTGCCAGCCGAGGGTGAGTCCGCAGGTGCTCTGCCCCATGGCGTCCGGGTCGGCGTCGGCGTTGTCGTAGGTGAGCTCGACGGTCGCGGCCCGGCCGGCGGTGAGCTCGATGGTGCCCTGGAGGGGGTAGTCGTGGGTGCCGAGGAAGAAGCGGCGGGTGCCTCGGGAGCCGGAGACGACGGTGACACCGTTGATCTTGAGGGTGGCGGTGCCGGCGGGGAGGAGGGAGAAGCGGTGCAGGCCCGTGTGGGTCGGGGTCAGGGTGCCTGACCAGGTCGCGGACCAGACGGTGGGAAGGCTCTCGACCGGGGTGCTGGTGAAGTCGACGACGGCGTCGGTGCGAGCGGCGACCGGGGTGCCGGTGGGCTGGGCGGAGGCGTAGTAGCGGCCGGTGAGGCCGGCGGTTCCGCCGGGGGTGCGCAGAACAGTGGAGGGGACGGTGGTGAGCGGGATGTCGCCGGTGGTGCCCTGGGCGTGGGTGACGGTGATGGTGCTGCCGGCGCGGGCCTTGATGGCCTGGAGGGGGGTGGTCCAGGCGCCGGGGTCGACGTAGGTGGAGCCTGCGACGCCGGTGAGGGCGTCGGTGCCCGCGGGGCCTATGACGGCGACGGACCTCAGGGTGGCGGGCAGGGGAAGGGCCGCGGCGCGGTTGGTGAGCAGGACGGTGGAGCCGACGGCCGCCTCGTGGGCGAGGCTCTTGTGTTCGGCGGTGCTGACGTCCTGGGCCGGTGCAGGGAGGGGGTTGTCGACGAGGCCGTTGGCGAACATGGTGAGGAGGATGCGGCGGGCGGCGTCGTTCAGGCGCGCGGCCGGGATGGAGCCGTCGGTGAGCGCGCCGGGGGCCAGCTTGACTCCGGCGGGTCCGAGGCCGGCGAGGTCCATGCCCGCCTTGGCGGCGGCGACCTGGTCGGCGCCGGCCCAGAAGTCGGGGACGGTGTAGCCCTGCAGGCCGAGGCGGTTCTTGACATCGGCGAAGAGTGCGGGGCTCTCGGTGGCGAAGGTGCCGTTGATCTTCGGGTAGGCCATCATCACCGAGGTGGTGGGGGCCGCGGCGATCACCTGGCGGAAGGGCCTCTGGTAGGTCTCGTGCAGGGCCCGGTCGGACACCAGGGTGTCGGTGAAGAAGCGGTTCACCTCCTGCGTGTAGGCGGCGAAGTGCTTGACGGTGGCGGTGACCTGACGGCTCTGCATGCCGGTGGTGAGGGCGGCGCCGAGCCGGCCGGCGAGCAGCGGGTCCTCGCCGAGGCTCTCGGCCTGGCGGCCGAAGTGCCAGGTGCGGGTGAGGTCGATGGTGGGGCCGAGGAGGGTGTTGTAGCCCTTGGCGCGTCCTTCGGTGCCGATGGCGGTGCCGATGCGGCGGGCCAGGTCCTCGTCGAAGGCCGCGGCCTGCGCGAGGGGGACGGGGAAGGCGGTGACGTTCTGCTCGCCCCGCAGTCCGGCGGAGGCGTCGACCATGGCCAGCGCGGGGATGCCGAGGTGGGCCAGCGAGGCGAAGTCGCATCGGACGAGCGCCTCCTTCTCGGCGGCCGTCATCCGTGCGAGGAGGGCGTCGGCGCGGTCGAAGGCGCGGGGATCGGTGGCGGCGAAGGCCTGAATGGTGGCTCCAGGTGTCAGGGTGGCGACTGCCGCTGTGGCGATGGCGGCGGACAGGAAGGTACGTCGGTTCACGGCGACTCTCCGGACGGTGGGGGCGGAGGGGCTGGCGCCGCAGAATCGGCTGCTGTTCTCCAGCCCGTGGGTATTACGCCAGGCTGCTGAGCACCCTCCTGGAAAGCCTTCCCGAGTCCCGCGGGAGCCTCCAGGAATTTCAGGCGCTTCAATCAGCACTTCACGCAAGCCGAAAAATATGACCACGGGTATCCCCGGTCAACCCGTGAGGTTCCACTAATTCGGCACAGACACTCTGAGCTGCACAGACACCCCGCTCGTTCAAGGCAGTAAAAGTCTTCAGCGAGGTCCTGCCGAGACACTTCCACATCACCATGCACCTACCGAATAGCCCTCATCGATCGCATGGATGAAGCCACGCTCTTTCCGTGCCCATACACGCGTTCCCGGCATGGTGAGAAATCCATGCCGGGCGCGCTCGAATTCTTGAGATATCGCTCGCTATTTCGGAGTGGCGTCTGAGGGGTGGAGGATGTGTGTGCCCGGGGCGAGCGTGCGGGGTTCGCCGCCGGGCAGGTCGACGAGGGCCGTGCAGTTCGGGGGGACGGTGATCTCTGCCTTCATCCCGTCCGCGGTGGTCTCCCAGAACAGGGAGGCGGTGCCGTGGGGTGTCTCGTGGCGGGTGCGTGCCCAGGTGATCCCGCCTCCGGGGCGGGGCCGGAAGACGAGGGTCCGGGCACCGGGTGCGGTGACTTCGATGCCGCCGACGACCCGGTGGAGCCAGTCGGCGACGGCACCGAGGGCGTAGTGGTTGAAGGAGGTCATGCCTCCCGGGTTGAGGGTGCCGTCGGGGCGGAGGCTGTCCCAGCGTTCCCAGATCGTGGTGGCGCCCAGGGAGACGGTGTAGAGCCAGGACGGGCACTCGGTCTGGAGCAGGAGTCGGTAGGCGGTGTCGAGGTGGCCGGTGTCGGTCAGGGCGTCGCAGATGAGGGGGGTGCCGACGAAGCCGGTGGCGATGCGGGCGCCGTCCTGTTCGACGAGTTCGGCCAGGCGGTCGCCGGCGGTCTGGCGTCGGCTCGCGTCCAGGAGGTCGAAGGTGATCGCGAGGGCGTAGGCGGTGGGGCTGTCGCTGGTCAGGCGGCCGTCGGGGTGGAGGTAGCGGCGACGGAAGGCCGTGGTGACCTCATCGGCCAGTGCGGTGTAGCGGGCGGTGTCGGCGGTGTCGCCCAGTTCGCGGGCGGCTCGGGAGAGGTGGCGGGCGGAGTGGGCGAAGTAGGCGGTGGCGACGAGGTACCGGTCGGTGCGGCCGGCGGCGGGATCGTCGGGCGGGGCGGCGGGGTCGAGCCAGTCGCCGAGCTGGAAGCCGGTGTCCCAGAGCCGGTCGGGGCCTGCGAGTCTTTCGACGAGGTCGACCCATCGCTTGCCCATGGGGTAGTGGCGGCGCAGGAGTTCGAGGTCTCCGAAGCGCTGGTACAGGGTCCAGGGGGTGAGGGTGGCGACGTCGCCCCAGGCGGCTCCGGGCTGGATGGGGGTCCACATCGGTTCGCCGGGGATGACGGGGACGTACCAGGGGACGGTGCCGTCGGGGAGCTGTTCGAGTGCGACGTCGGTGAGCCAGGAGTCGAGCATGCCGGCGCAGTCGTAGAGGAAGCTCGCGGTGGGGGCGAAGACCTGGATGTCGCCGGTCCAGCCGAGGCGTTCGTCGCGCTGGGGGCAGTCGGTGGGGATGTCGACGAAGTTGCCGCGCATGCTCCACAGGACGTTCTCGTGGAGGCGGTTGACCATCGGGTCGCTGCACTCGAACCAGCCGGTGCGGCGCATGTCCGTGTGGTGGACGCGGGCGGTGACGGCCTGCGGGGCGAGCTCGCCGGGCCATCCTGAGATCTCGGCGTACCGGAAGCCGTGCAGGGTGAAGCGGGGCTCCCAGGTGTAGGGGCCGGTGCCGGGCAGGATCAGGGTGTCGGTGGAGTAGGCCTCGCGCAGGGGGCGGGTGGCGAGTTCCCCGTCCTGGAGCACCTCGGCGTGCCGGAGGGTGAGGGTGGTGCCGGCGGGGCCGTCGGCGGTGACACGCAGGCGGCCGACGAGGTTCTGCCCGAAGTCGAGCAGGTGGCGGCCGTCGGCGGTGCGGGTGATCGAGACCGGTGCGATCTCCTCGGTGCAGCGGACCGGGGGCCCGTCGGGTGCGACGAGGGTCCCCGGGTCCCTGCCACCGGTGCGTACGGGGGTCCAGCCGTCCGGTGAGGCGGTCGGGGTGGCCCAGTCGGCGTCGTCGAGGCGGGCGTCGAAGGTCTCGCCCTCGTACAGGCCGCTGGTCAGGAGGGGTCCGGGAGCCGCGTGCCAGGTGTGATCGGTGGCGACGACGGTGGTGGTGCCGTCGGTGTAGGTGATCTCCAGCTGGGCGATGAGGGACTGGTCGGTGCCGTAGATGTTGCGGGTGCCGCCGTCGAAGCCGTACTTGCCCCGGTACCAGCCGTCTCCGAGCCAGGCGCCGACGGTGTTGGCACCGGGGGTGAGGAGGGCGGTGACGTCGTGGGTGCGGTAGCGGAGCCGGTGGGGGTAGACGGTCCAGCCGGGGGCGAGGGCCTCGTCGCCGACGCGGACGCCGTTGACTTCGGCCTCGTACAGGCCGTGGGCGGTGATGTAAAGGCGGGCGCGCCGGATCGGCTTGGCGTCGGCGCGGAAGTGCTTGCGTACGCGGGCCGGGCGGCGTTCCGCCGTGGGGTCCTCCTCCCAGGCGGCGCCGACGGGGACGGCGGACCAGTCGGTGGCGGCGAGCAGACCGGCCTCGACGGAGCTGGGCTCGCTCCACGCGGACGGCTCGCCGTCGCCCGCCGACCAGGTGCGGACGCGGACGACGGCGCGCTCGCGGGAGGCGAGCGGCTCGGCGGGCCAGGCGACGAGGACGTGGTCGGAACCGGTGACACGGCCGGTGCGGCGGGTGTGGCCGTGGCGTTCGACTTCGACTTCGTAGGCGTGCTGGTCGCCGGTTTCGGCGGCGGGCGTCCAGGAGAGCCGGGGGGCGGCGGTGCCGATGCCGAGACCGTCCGTGAGGTGCTCGAAGCGCACCGGGGAGGGCGGATGGGGGTGCAAGGGAAAGGGCCTTTCGTGTGCTCGGGAGGTGGGCCGGTGGGCGGGTGCTCAGCCCTTGACCGCTCCCGAGGTGAGCCCCTTCATGACCTTCTGGTTGAGGAAGAGGTAGATCACGAGGGTGCCGAAGACGTTGATGCAGATGGCCGCGAACAGGGGGCCGTACTGGGTGGCGCCGAAGTCGCCGGTGAAGTTCAGCAGGCCGACCTGGACGGTGCGCAGGTCCTGGCTGTTGGTGAAGGTGAGGGCGATCAGCAGGTCGTTCCAGATGAAGAAGAACTGCACCAGGCCGACGGTCAGGAGGGCGTTGCGGACCACGGGGAGGCTGATGGTCCAGAAGGCACGCAGGATGCCGGCGCCGTCGAGGGTGGCGGCCTCGAAGAGTTCGCGCGGGACGGTCTTGTAGTAGGTGGCCATCATGAAGACGGTCAGGGGCAGGCCGGTGCCGGTGTAGGTGAGGATCAGCGGCCACAGGGTTCCGGAGAGGCCGGTCTGGAAGTAGATGGTGAACAGGGGCAGCAGGATCATCTGTGGGGGGATCATCATGCCGGCGAGGAAGACGAGGAGGGTGAGGCTGCGGCCCTTCCAGACCATGATCTGCAGGGCGAAGCCGGCCGCGGTGCCGAGCAGGAGGATGAGGGCGAGTGCGGGGACGACGGCCAGAAGGCTGTTCTTGACGTAGAGGCCGATGTTGCCGGTGGTCCAGGCTTCGGCGTAGTTGCCCCATTCCCAGGTGGTGGGCAGGCTCCAGGTGGAGTTGTCGAGGTAGTCGCTGTTGGACTTGACCGAGGTCAGGAACATCCAGATCAGCGGGTAGACCTCGACGACGAGGAGGAGGGCGACGGCGAGCCGGACCCACAGCCGGCCGCCGGCCTTGCGGGCGGCGCGGAGCGGCGGCTGCTTCGGGCGCTTGTGGCCGGTGCCGGTGGTCCTGTGGAGGGTGTCGATGGCCATGGCGTTCAGCTCTCCGTGTTGTCGCGCCGCGAGACGCGGTAGACCGCCAGGCTCACCAGGAGGCAGACGACGGTGAGGAGCAGTGCGATGGTGCTGCCGTAGCCGTACTCGCTGTAGGTGAACGACGACTGGAACATGTACAGGGTCAGGGGGGTGGTGCCGGTGCCGGGACCGCCGTTGGTGAGGGCGACGACGGAGTCGAAGACCTTCAGGGTGCCGTTGACGCTGAAGATCAGGGACGACATGAGGACGGGCAGCGAGAGCGGCAGGACGATGTGGCGGATCAGACGGAGGCCGGAGGCGCCGTCGAGGCGGGCGGATTCGAGGACCTCGTCGGGGATGTCGACGAGCCCGGCGAACAGCAGGACGGCGTAGAAGCCCATCGACCGCCAGATGTCCATGATGATCAGGACCCAGAAGGCGCTGCCCGCGTTGCCGAAGAAGTCGATGGACTCCAGGCCGAAGGCGTTGAGCAGGGAGTTGACGGGGCCCGGCTGGGGGGCGACCTGGAAGAGTTTCTGGAAGAGCAGGCCGACGGCGACGGTGGGCAGGATGACGGGGAAGAAGGCCAGGGTGCGGATGAGCGCGGAGGCCTTCTTGAGGAAGAAGACGTAGAGCAGGGCCAGGAGGTAGCCGGCTATGACCTGGCCGGCGGTGACGATGACCGCGTACTTGAGGGTGAACCAGAGGGCGTCGTGGACGGCCGGGTCGTCGAGGAGCCGGGTGAAGTTGTCCAGGCCGCTGCCGGTGAAGCCCTCGATGGAGTTGCCCTCGGTGAAGGAGTACCCGAGCGACCACACCATCGGGACGAGCATGATCAAGGTGTAGAGGAGGAGTGCGGGACCGAGCAGGATCATGATCGCCCTGCGGTCACCGAGTACGCGGTGCATGAGTGGTGTCCACTTCGTTTCTGTGAAGGGCCGGCCAGACGATGACGGGCGGCGCGCCTTGGGCCGGCGGGCCGCCCGCCTCAAAGGGATGTCACTGGCTGCCGAGCGCGTCCTGGACGGTCTCCATGAACTTCTGGGGGCTGATGCTGCCGTTGACGAGGCCGGGGGCGCTGGTGTTGCTGATCGTGGTGGCCTTGGTGCTGAACAGCGCCTCGAACCACAGGACGTTCTGCTTCGAGCCGCTGATCGTCCTGCGGACGGTGCCGGCGACCTCGCTGGTGTCCTTGACCGGGGTGTTCACCTTGAAGCCGGTGATGGTGCCGTGGTTCTTGAGGGCGGTGCTGCCGAAGTTCTTGGCGATGCAGCCGACCCAGGCGCCGGTCTTGTCGTCGAAGCTCTTGGAGCCGAGGGTGACGGCCAGGCCGATGTTGGAGGGGTACTGGTCGATGGAACCCTTGCCGCCCTTGACTGCGGGGAAGGGCATGAAGCCGACGTTCTCGGCGCCGACCTTGTTCTGCTTGGGGTCGGCGATGTTCGCCAGGGCCCAGCTGCCCATGTAGAACATCCCGGACTTGCCGGTGAGGAACTGGTTCATCGCGGTGTCGTAGTCGATGGAGCCGACGCCCTTGCCGAAGTAGCCCTTCTTGCCGAGGGCGGCGACTTCCTGAGCTGCCTTGACGTACTCGGGGTCGGTCAGCTCGGCGGTGCCGGCGTCGACCTTGTCGAGGGCGTCCGGCCCGAGGCTGCGGTACAGGTAGCCGCTGATGAGGCGGGTGAGGGGCCAGCCCTGGGCGCCGGAGGCGGAGAACGGCTGGATGCCCTTGGCGTTCAGCTTGTCCGCGGCGGTCAGGAGCGCGTCCCACGTCCCGGGGACGGCGATGCCGTTCTCCTGGAAGAGCTTCTTGTTGTAGAAGATCCCCTCGATGTTGTACTCGTACGGCAGTGCCATCAGCTTGCCGCCGTACAGCGCCTTGATCGTGGAGACGGCGGCCGGCTCCAGCTGGTCGAGCACTCCGAGACGCTTCAGCTCCAGCTCGATGTCCGCGACCTTGTTGCCCTTGGCCAGCTGCTTGGTCAGCGCGGGGGCGTTGCCCGCGGCGAACATCGGAGGCAGCGCGTCCTGGCCGGCGAGGAGCTGGAGCTTCTGGTCGAGCTGCGCCTGGGGGATGGTCTCGACCTTGAGGGGGAGCGCCTCGTTCTCGGCCTTGCAGGTGCTCGTGGAGAGCGTGGTGAGCGCCGTGCGGGTGGTCGTGTTCTCGGTGACGCTGAGGTACTTGAAGTCCTTGGGCGCCGCGGAGCTGCCGCCGCCGCTGCCGCCGCAGGCGGTGGCGAGGAGGGTCAGGGACATGACGCCGGCCGAGGCGAGGGCGAGGCGGCGGGCGCGGATCGTGCGGTGGGGCACTGGAGACTCCCAGGATCGTGAGAGAAGAAGGGGCGCTCAGCGGGCGCAAGGGGCGGCGGGGAAACCGGCCGCGCAGAGACGGAGCGTGTAGAACGTTCTCCATCTGAACTGGCAACACCATGACGCCATCCCTCTGGCGCCGTCAAGACACAGACGCGTAACATCGCCTTTGCCTGGCCGAATGAGGGGATCCCCTCAGGACCAAGCGTGTAGAACGTTGCACTACGTGTAAGGAGGCGGGGTCCTTCATGACTCCGGACAGCTCGTCCAGGAACACCAAGCGGGTGACGATCACCGATGTCGCGCGCCATGCCGGCGTGTCCACCGCCGCCGTGTCGAAGGTCATGCGCAACGCCTACGGCGCGAGCCCGGCCATGCAGGAGCGGGTCCGCACGGCGATGGCGGAGCTGGGGTACCGGCCCCATGCCGCCGCGCGGGGGATGCGCGGCAGGACGTACACGATCGGCGTTCTGCTCGACAACGTCCGCAACGCCTTCTTCGCCGACATCCTGGACGGCATCCACGAGGAGCTGCAGGACAGCGAGTACACCGTGCTGATCGGTGCGGCCGGATTCGGCGCCGACGAACAGGCGCGCACGATCCGCTCGCTGGTGGACCGTCAGATGGACGGCCTGGTCCTGATCGCCCCCGGAACCCCGCGTGCCGAGGTTCTGGCGACGGCACAGGTGACACCCACGGTGGTCATCGGTCACCACGATGCCTCCGACGTCCACGACTCCGTCGTCGACGCGGATGATGTCGGCGCGGGGCTGGTGGTCGACCACCTCGTCGCGCTCGGCCATCGGGACATCGCCCTGGTCGCGGCGGCGGGCAGCAAGACCGGTCGCTGGCAGCGGACTCCGGAGATCGCGCTGGCGGACGGATACCTGCGGGCGATGGACCGTCATGGTCTCGCCGGGCACGCACGGGTTCACCACGCCGCGTACTCCGACGACGGCGGCCATGCGGCCGGCGTCGCCCTGCTGTCCGGGCCCGACCGGCCCACGGCGATCCTGACCGGCGCCGACGTCGCGGCGCTCGGCGTCTACCGCGCCGCCGACGAACTGGGCCTGTCGATCCCGGCGGACGTCTCCCTCGTCGGCTACAACAACACCGCGATCGCCTCGCTCGCGCCTGTCCAGCTCACCAGCGTCGATCAGGCCGGACACACCATGGGAGCGACGGCCGCGAGGATGCTGATCGAGCGGGTCGAAGGAAGGCGGGACCGGGCCATGCGGACCACGATGACTCCCCGGCTGGTGGTGCGACGCAGCACCGGGGCCCCGCGCATGCGCTAGGTACGGACCTGCCCCGAACGGGCCCGGCCGCCGCGACGGGCCGACGCCGGGTCTCCGCCGGCGCCGGTGCGGCGGCTGCCGGTACGGGAGCCCGCAGACGGAGCGGGCATGCTTCCGGGCCGTCTGCTCACGGAGCAGACGGCCCGGACGGGCTATCAGGTTCACGCTCACGAAGTGCCGGCGCCCGGTATCGCGGTACGGCCCTCTGGACTGGGCGCGCCTGCGTCGCAGGACAGCGTCATCACCGGTCGCCGACCGGTACGACCGAGTGTGCTGGGCGTCGGGCCAGGGGCAGCAGGGCTGCGCCGAGCAGGGCGGTCACCGCACCGAGGACGCCGACGGCGGCCGCGAGGCTGCCGACCGCCTCCTTGCCGGCCAGCAGAGCCAGGGGACAGAGGAATTCGCCGAGGAAGAAGGCCGCGGTCCACAACCCCATGCCGCGGCCGCGGTCGGCGAAGTCCAGCCGGGCCATCGCTCGGGTCACGAGCGAGGGGAGCAGCATGCCGGTGCCGACGCAGTTGAGGACGGCGCCGGCGATCAGCAGGGGCAGGTCGTCGGCGAGTCCCATCAGGAGGAAGCCGAGTGCGCACAGGGCGAGGAGCGCCGGCATGGGCCGCCGGTGCGGGGCGAGGCGGGTGAAGAGGACCGAGCCGAGGACGGTGGCGGCGCTGGCGACGGCGGTGACGGCGCCGATGGTGCCGGTGGAGTCCGTGCCCAGGTCGTCGAGGAGGTAGGCCATCTCGACGGGGACGGTGTAGAAGACGACGGCTCCGAAGACGGTGAGGAGACAGATGCCCGCCATGCGGCGTACGGGGAAGGAGCGGGGGGCGGCCTGCGGCTGCGGCTTGCCGTCGTGGGCGGGCGGAGCGGGGTCGGGCAGGACGCGGGCCATGACGGGGGCGATGAGCAGACCCACGGCGTAGAGCCAGAAGGGGGCGCGCCAGTTCGCGGCTCCGAGGGCTCCGCCGAGGAGGAAGAAGAGGGTGGCGGAGGCGGAGGCGCACATGGTCTGCAGGGCGAGGTAGCGGTCGCGGAGTTGGCCGCTGTAGTAGTCGCCGATGAGGGTGGTGCAGGCGGTCATGATGGCGGCTTCGGTGACGCCGACGAGGATGCGGCTGATCAGGATGGCGTGCAGGGAGTCGAGCCAGAGCGGCGCCGTGCCGAAGACCGCGTAGAGCGCGGTGGCGGCGATGAGGAGACGCTTGCGGCCGAGCCTGTCGACGATCATGCCGGCGAACGGGGCGAGGAGGGCGAGGGCCAGCGCGGGGATCGTCAGGACGACGGGGACGAGGGCCGCGCTGCCGGGCACGTCGTCGAAGTGGTCCTGCATGCGGGGCAGGACGGGGGCGAGGAGGACGGCGCCGAGGACGGGCAGGCAGCTGCCGGTCATGAGGACGGCGGCGGGGAGGCGCCCGGCGGGGGCGCCGAGGCGGTCGGGGGACGGCGGTGCGAGCGGTGCGGGCACGACGGCACTCCAGAGCGCGAGGGAGGCGGGGGCGCCCGGTCGGTGACGGCAGGGGTCGGCGCAGAGGTGCCGGGACCGGGGGCGGAGGTGCCCTCGACTATGCGTGCCGGTGGGCGTGGTGCCCACCCCCCTGGTCATCCATGTTCACGATGGGTCGGATCCACCGGGTGGATGGGGGTTGACCAGGGTTTTCGGAGCCATGGGTGTGTTTCGTCCGTGCCGGCCGTTCAGGTGTCGGCGATGCGTCGGCCGACACGGGCCGCGGTCTCCCTGAGCCAGATGTGGGCGGCGTCGTGGGTGTGGACCGGATGCCACCACAGGGCTTCGCGGAGGGGGACGGCCTCGTATGGGGGTTCGAGGAGCCGGACGGGGGCCAGGGGGGCCATGAGGCGGGCGAGGCGCGCCTGGACGAGGGCGATGCGGCGGGTGCCGGCGACGAGGGCGGGCAGGGCGTGGAAGCTGTCGACGGAGACCTCGACGCGGGGTTCGATGCCGAGCATGCCGAGCTGGCGCACGGCGGGGGCGTCGTAGGTGCGCTGGTAGGTCACCCAGGGAAGTCGGGCGAGGTCCTGGCGGGTGAGGCGGTCCTCGACGCTGGGGTGGTCGTCGGCGACGACGAAGACCCACCGGTCGTCGTAGAGGTCGGTGGCGGGGAAGTCGCTGATGACGCCGTGGGGCATCAGGAGTCCGTCGGTGGCGCTGAGGAGGCTGGCGGTGTCATCGACGACGGTGATGGGGGTGCGGGTGAAGCGCAGGCGGATTCCCGGGGCTTCGTCGTGGATGACGCGGGCGAGCTCCACGCCGAAGACGTCGACAGCGTAGTCGGAGGCGACGAGGCGGAATTCGCGCGTCTCGGTCGCCGGGTCGAAGGCGGCCTGGCTGGTGAAGAGCCGTTCGAGGACGTCGTAGGCGGTGGCGGTGCGGTCCAGGAGGACCTGGCCCAGGGCGGTGAGTTCGTACTGGCTGCCCACCCTGGACAGGAGCTCGTCGCCGAAGTGGCGGCGCAGCCGGCCCAGGGCGGCGCTCATGGCGGGCTGGCTGAGGCCGACGCGCTGTCCCGCTTTCGTGACGTTGCGTTCTTCGAGAAGGGCGCGGAGGGCGACGACGAGGTTGAGGTCGAGGCGGGCGAGATTCACGGGATTGCCTCCCTTGGGTACGAGTCGGTCAGCGACTATTTGTTGGGTGAATGCCAAGGATCCATATAATCGATTTCCCTGATTGCGTAGGGCGGGTCCAGATTAGTCCCATCGCAATCAGGAGGACATGTCGGTGAAACCTGAATCCGCTTCCGAGCTTTTCTCGGGGCCTTTCGCTCTCGGTACTTTCTCGGCCGCCGGCGGCCCGGCTTTCCCTGGTCTCATCGACCGCGAGGGGCAGGTCCTGGACCTGCGGACGGCTCTGTCCGACCCGGCGCTGACGATGCGGGGTCTGCTGGAGCGCTGGACGGACGTTCTCCCCCGGCTGCGCGAGCTGGCCTCCGACACCGGGCCCGTACGGTGCCCGCTGGAGGGCCTTCGCGTGCTCGCGCCCGTCGCGCCGCGGCAGATCTTCCAGTCCGGCGCGAACTATCGTCGGCACGTCATCGACCTGCACGTCGCTCACCGGGCACCGGACGACGACCGCTCCGAGGAGGAGCGGCGCGCGGAAGCGGCCGAGATCATGGACCGCCGCGCCGCCGAGGACCTGCCCTACGTGTTCATCGGGCTGCCCAGCTCGGTCACCGGCCCCTACGACGACGTCACCCTGCCGGCGTGGGCGGCGAAGCCCGACTGGGAGCTGGAGCTGGTCGCGGTGATCGGCCGTCCCGCCCATCAGGTCTCCGTCGAGGAGGCGCTGGAGTACGTCGCGGGGTACACGATCGCCAACGACCTGACCGACCGGGCGACGGTGTTCCGCAGGGACATGCCGCAGATCGGAACGGACTGGCTGCGCAGCAAGAACGCGCCCGGGTTCACCCCGCTGGGGCCGTGGATCGTGCCGGCCGAGTCCGTCGGCGACACCGGCGACCTGCAACTGACCCTCAAGCTCAACGGCGAGGTCATGCAGGACGAATCCACCAAGGACATGATCTTCGACGTCGCCCGGATGGTTTCCTACGCCTCTCAGAGCGCGCGGCTCCTGCCCGGCGACCTCGTGCTCACCGGTTCCCCCGCGGGCAACGGCATGCACTGGGGCCGACTGCTGCGCCACGGCGACGTCATGGACGCGTCCATCACCGGTCTCGGTGCTCAGCGCACCCGATGTCTCGCGGAGGAGTCGTGAACCGTACCGATCCCGAGGGCGCGATCGCCCAGGCCGCCGAGGAGTGCTCCAACTGGGGCCGCTGGGGGCGGGACGACCGGCTGGGCACCGTGAACTTCCTGGACGAGGCCAAGCGCCGGGAAGGTGCGGCGCTCGTCAGGCGCGGCGTCAGCTTCTCGCTCTCGCAGCGCTTCGACATCAACGGCCCGCAGAAGGGCTGGCGGCGGCGCACCAACCCGGTCCACACCATGCTGGACACCGGAACGGACGCGGCCCTGGGCAACCAGGGTCTCCCCCACGGCATCGGCGGCGCCGACGACGTGATCGCGATGCCGCTGCAGTGCTCCACGCAGTGGGACGGGCTCGGCCACATCTTCGACCACGGCAAGGCGTGGAACGGGCGTCCCGCCGAGCAGGTCGTCACCTCCGACGGCGACCAGGTCACCGGCATCGAGCACATGGCCCCGCACATCGCCGGCCGTGCCGTGCTCCTCGATGTCGGTCGCGTCGCGGGCGAGGACGGCGAGCTGCCGGACGGGTTCGCGATCACCGAGGAGCACCTGACGGCCGCGGCCCGGGCCCACGGCGTCACGGTGGGGCGCGGCGACATCGTCCTCGTCCGCACCGGCCAGCTGGCCCGCGTACGGCGGGACGGATGGGGCGACTACGCCGGCGGCGCCGCCCCCGGTCTGTCGTTCACCACCGCGTCCTGGCTGCACGGCAGCGAGATCGCGGCGATCGCGACCGACACCTGGGGCTTCGAGGTGCGGCCCAACGAGTTCGACCACGCCTTCCAGCCCCTGCACCAGGTCGTCATCCCGCACATCGGCCTGCTGATCGGCGAGATGTGGGACCTGGAGGCCCTCGCCGAGGACTGCGCGGCCGACGGCGTGTATGAGTTCTGGCTCACCGCGGCCCCCCTGCCCATCACCGGAGCCGTCGGGTCTCCCGTCAACCCCGTCGCCGTCAAGTAGTCCCGGGGCCCACAGCCCGAGGAACAAGGGAGTTCCCCATGAGCAGCACCCCCCGCAGAGTCCTGGTCGTCGGAGGCGGAGCGGCCGGTAACGCCGCCACGATCCTGCTGCGCCGCGCCGGGATCGACGTCGACCTCGTCGAGGCGAAGGACGACTGGAACGCCACCGCCGGCTCCGGCATCACCCTCCAGGGCAACGCCCTGCGCGTCCTGCGTGAACTCGGCGTCTGGGACGAGGTGAAAGCCTCCGGCTTCCCCTTCGGATCGGTCGGCATCACCACCCCCGACGGCACCGTCCTGCACGTCCAGCGCGACCTGCGCACCGGCGGCGACGACCTGCCCGCCACCCTCGGCATGCAGCGCCCCCGGCTCCAGCAGATCCTGATCGACGCCGTCCGCGCCAGTGGCGCGAACGTCCGCCTGGGCACGACCGCCACGATCGTGGACCAGGACGCAGCCGGTGTCTCGGTCCGGTTCGGCGACGGCAGCGAGCACCGCTACGACCTGGTGATCGCCGCCGACGGGCTGGGCTCCGCCACGCGGGCGCGGATCGGGATCACCGACAAGCCCGAGCCGACCGGCATGGCCATCTGGCGCGTCGCCGCCCCCCGGCCCGCCGAGGTCCAGCACACCGACCTCGCCTACGGCGGCCCCGCGTTCATCGCCGGCTACTGCCCCACCAGCGACACCACGCTGTACGCGTACGTCGTCGAGAAGAACCGCGACCGCTCCTCCATACCCCCCGAGTCCTACGCCGAGGAGATGACCCGCCTCGCCTCGGCCTACGGGGGCGCGTGGCCGGAGATCACCGCGACGATCACCGACCCGGCGAAGGTCAACTACACGTGGTTCGACCGGCTGCTGGTGGAAGGGGCCTGGCACCGCGGGCGGGTCGTGCTCGTCGGGGACGCCGCCCACTGCTGCCCGCCCACGATGGCACAGGGCGCGGCGCTGTCCCTGGAGGACTCCTGGGTCCTCGCCCAGATGCTGATCGCCGCGGACACCTGGGACGACGCACTGCTCCAGGCCTACTACGAACGCCGGATCGCACGGGTCCGCCCGGTCGTGGAGGGCTCGGTACAGATCGGCCAGTGGCAGCTCGACGGCGTCCGTGATGCCGACGTGCCCGGGCTGATGGCCCGCACCATGACCATGCTCAGGGAGCTCCCGTGACCGCGCCGACCGTGGACGTCCACGCCCATGTCCTGCTGCCGCAGATCGAGGCCCTCGTCGCAGGCCTCCCGGGGCACGCCGAGGCCAAGGCGCTCGACGCCCGCCGCAACGGTCCCGATGCCCTTGCCGTCAGCGGCCCCATGGTCCGCGACCGCATTCCGGCCCTGACCGACCCCGCCGTCCGGCTCGCCCGGATGGACTCGCAGGGCGTCGACGTGCAGCTCGTCAGTCCCTCGCCGTCGCATTACCACTACTGGGCGGACGCGGATACGGCGGAGAAGATCCACCGCCTGGCCAACGAGGCGACCGCAGCACACATCGCGGCGGCACCCGACCGGCTGAAGGGGCTGGGACTGGTTCCGCTCCAGCACCCCGAGCTCCTCGTTCCCGCCCTGGAACACGCGCTGGACCAAGGGCTCGCCGGCGTGGAGATCTCCAGCCACGCCCCCGGCCGGGAGCTGTCCGATCCGGTCTACGAGCCGCTGTGGGCGCGCGTCGAGGAGACCGGAGCGATCGTGTTCCTGCACCCCTTCGGCTGCACCCTCGACGAGCGCCTCGACCGCTGGTACCTGTCCAACACCGTGGGCCAGCCCACCGAGAACGCCGTCGCCCTCTCGCACCTGATCTTCTCCGGCGTCCTCGACCGGCACCCCGCGCTGAAGATCGTCGCCGCCCACGGCGGCGGATACCTGCCCACCCACATCGGGCGCAGCGACCACGCCTGGCGGGCCCGGGCCGACGCGTCGGCCGGCTGCGCCGAGCTGCCCAGCACCTACCTGCGGCGCTTGCACTTCGACTCCCTCGTGCACGACCCGAAGGTGCTGCGGGCGCTGATCGAAACGGTCGGCGCGGACCGGGTGGTGCTCGGCTCCGACTTCCCCTTCGACATGGGGTCCGACGACCCCGTCGGCGCGTTGCGTGCGGCGGACCTGTCCGAGGCCGACCTCCACGCCGTCCGCGGCGGCAACGCCGCCGCCCTGCTCAACCTCTCCCCCGCCTGAGGAGGCATCCCATGACGAACAACCGCCTGCTCACCCACCTGCGGCACGTCGACCTCGCCGTGCCCGACTACGACAAGCAGCTCGACTTCTACGCCGGGGTGTGGGGGCTGACCAAGGTCGCGGAGGACTCCGGCATCTCCTTCCTCGCCGCCGAGGGCAGCCCCGAGCAGTACGTCGTCCGGCTGCGCAAGGCCGACGAGAAGCGTCTCGACCTGGTGTCCTACGGCGCCGCGACCCCGGCCGACGTGGACACGCTCGCCGAGCAGCTCCTGGCCGGCGGGGTGCAGCTGATCTCGCAGCCCGGCACGGTCGACACCCCCGGCGGCGGCTACGGCTTCCGCTTCTTCGACGTCGACGGCCGCACCATCGAGGTCTCCGCCGACGTCGCGGTCCGCCGGCACCGCAGGATCGAGGAGAAGGAGGCGATCCCGGTCAAGCTGTCGCACGTCGTGCTCAACTCCCCCGACCTGGAGCGCACCCGCGCCTGGTACGAGCGGCACCTCGGCTTCCGGCTGTCCGACACGCTCAGCTCGCCCCACATGGGCGAGGTCATGCACTTCATGCGGATCAGTTCGCAGCATCACTCGATGGCGCTGGCGAAGGGCCCGCACACCTCCCTGCACCACATCTCCTTCGAGATGCGCGGCATCGACGAGTACATGCGTGGTTCGGGCCGGGTCCTGCGGGCCGGTCACACGAAGATCTGGGGGCCGGGCCGGCACATGGCAGGTGACAACACCTTCACCTACTTCCTCGACCCGCACGGCAACACCGTCGAGTACACCACCGAGCTGGAGAACCTCGACGAGGACACCTGGCACCCCCACGTCTACGACTTCTCGCAGCCCGAGGTCACCGACCAGTGGGGCACCGCCAACGCGATGAACGAGCTCGTCGCGAAGGAGTCGTTCAACGACCCCGACCGCGGCTGCTTCCTCGCCCCGCCGGTCTAGGCCGGCAGCCGGCGTCCAGTCGGCCCGGCCTCCGGCCGCCCGATCCCCGGGAACGCGGCGGACCATGTCCGCCCTGACTGCCACCGTCGTGTTCCCGGCCCCGGTCCACGGGACCGGGCCGCCCGAAGAAGGCCGGCAACGGGCCTTCTCTCCGTCCCGGACGGCCCGGTCCCGTGTCCCCCGTTCCTCCATCTGGGAGCCGCACCATGCGCTTCGCCGCTTACGAACACCGGCACCGGAACCGCGTCGCCGTCGTCGAGGACGACGGCACGCTGTTCCCGCTGCCCGGAGTCACCTCGCTCACGGACCTGATCCGTGACACCGACGGTCTGCCGGGCCTTCTCGCCGCCGGGGCCGCGGCCCTGGACGTCCCGCCCGGACCGCACGTCTCCGAGGTCCGGCTGCTCTCGCCGCTCCAGCCCTCCTCCATCAGGGACTTCGTGACCTTCGAGGAGCACGTCGAGGGCGTGCGCCGTTCCGTCAGCGGCGAGTCCGGTGTGCCCGCCCAGTGGTACGAGGCACCCACCTACTACTTCACCAACCCCCACGCCGTCTTCGGCCCCCATGACGACGTCCCCATGCCCCCCGGCTCGTCCGTGCTCGACTTTGAGCTGGAGGTGGCGGCCGTCATCGGCCGCGAGGGCCGTGACCTCACCCCGGAGCAGGCGCGGGAGCACATCGTCGGGTACACGATCTTCAACGACTGGTCGGCGCGGGACCTGCAGTCCGCCGAGATGAAGGTCGGGCTCGGCCCGTGCAAGGGCAAGGACACCGCCACCACCCTCGGACCGTACCTGGTGACCGCGGACGAGTTGGAGCCCCACCGGGACGGCGAGGGCTTCCTGAGGCTTGCGCTGACGGCCGAGGTCAACGGCGAGAAGGTCGGCAGCGACCTGCTGTCCAACATGAGCTGGACGTTCGAGGAGATGGCCACCTACGCCTCGCGCGGCACCCGGATCGTCGCCGGCGACGTCCTGGGCTCCGGCACCTGCGGCAACGGCGGCTGCCTCGCCGAACTGTGGGGCCGGAACGGCGAGCAGGTCCCGCCGCCACTCAAGCCCGGCGACACCGTGACGCTGACGGTGGAGGCCATCGGCTCCCTCACCAGCCGAGTGGTTCCCGGCACCGAGCCGGTCGCGCTGCCCAAGGGCCGGCGCCGCAACCGGGAGCGGCCGTGAACGGCGGGCGCCTGGCGGGAAAGGTCGTCGTCGTCACGGGCGCCGCCCGCGGCCAGGGCGCGGCCGAGGTGGCAGCCCTGGAGCGTGAGGGTGCCACGGTCATCGCCACGGACGTGAACAGCGGAGAGGGCGTGCGCCGGCTCGACGTCACCCTGGCCGACGACTGGGCCGACCTGGCCGTCCATCTCCGGGACACCTACGGCGCCGTGCACGGCCTGGTCAACAATGCCGGCATCACCTGGCGTGCCCGGCTGGACGAGGTCACCGCCAAGGACATGAGTTGCGTCCACGCCGTCAACGTCAACGGCCCGCTCCTGGGCATCCAGCACCTCGCTCCCCTGATGCCGCCGGGCTCCTCCGTAGTGAACGTGGGGTCCTCCGCCGCGCTCACCGCCCACTACCCGGTGGCGTACACCACGAGCAAGTGGGCGCTGCGCGGGCTGTCGAAGACCGCCGCTCTGGAGCTGGGCCCACGGGGGATCAGGGTGAACACCATCCACCCCGGATTCATCGAGACCGAGATGACGGCCTCCGCCGCACCGGCCTTCCGGGAGTCGAACATCCGCGAGACACCCCTCGGCCGTGTGGGCACGGTCGAGGAGGTCACCCCTCTGGTGGTCTTCCTCCTGTGCGACGACTCGTCGTTCATCACCGGCGCGGAGATACCGGTCGACGGCGGCCTCACCTCACACGGCGGGGTGAAGTCGGTGTCCGACGCACTGCTCGACGGGTCGGTCCGGTGAAGCGGCTGGAGGGCAAGGTCGCTCTGATCTCGGGTACCGCCCGCGGTCTTGGGAAGGCCGTGGCGCTCCACTTCGCCGCCGAGGGCGCTCTGGTCGTCGGCGGAGACCTGCTGCACGACGAGGCGGTGGAGACGCAGCGGCAGATCGGCCGTGAGGGCGGCACCGCGCTCACTCCGGGGCCCCTGGACGTCACCCGGCCCGAATCCGTCGAGACCTGGGTGGCGGAAGCGGCCGAGGCGTTCGGCGGCATCGACATCGTCCTCACCAACGCCGGCTCGGTGCGTTTCGGATCCCTGACCGAGCAGCCCTATGCCGACTACATGACCACCGTGCGCTCCGAACTGGACTCGGTGTGGCTCACCGCCCGCGCCGCGTGGCCCCACCTGACCCGCAGCCGCGGATGCATCGTCACCATCGGCTCGACGGCCGGAATCAGGGCCTCGCTGTCCAACCACCGCACCGCACACTCCGCCGCGAAGGGAGGGGTGATCGCCCTGACGCGCCAGCTCGCCGCCGAGGGTTCCGCGCACGGCATCCGCGCCAACTGCGTCAGCCCGGGCCTGATCGACACCGAGGGCGCACGCGACAACCTTCTCGCAGAAACCCATCCCCTGCGCCACGCCGCCCGGCACATCCCCCTCGGCCGTCTCGGAACCCCTCAGGACATCGCCCGGGTCGCGGCCTTCCTCGCCTCCGAGGAAGCCTCCTACGTCTCCGGCGCCCATCTCGTCGCCGACGGCGGATGGTCCGCCGTACTGCCGGGCCCCCTCACCTGAAAGGACACGCGGAACCGTGGACAAGGTCATCCGGAAACCCGCCGATGCCGTCGCCGACATCCGCGACGGCGCCTCGCTCGCCGTCGGCGGGTTCGGGCTCAACGGCATCCCCGAGACCCTGATCCGCGCCCTGCACGCCCAGGGCGCCACCGGCCTCCAGGTCGTCTCCAACAACTGCGGCATCGACGGCCGTGGACTCGGGATTCTGCTCGGCGCCGGCCGCATCAGCCGGGTCACCGGCTCGTACGTCGGCGAGAACAAGGAGTTCGCCCGCCAGTACCTCAGCGGAGAGCTGGAGGTCGAGCTCGTCCCGCAGGGCACGCTCGCCGAGCGCCTGCGGGCCGGCGGCTGCGGAATCCCCGCCTTCTACACCCCGGCCGGAGTCGGCACCCAGGTCGCCGACGGCGGCCTGCCCTGGCGCTACGCGGTCGACGGCAGCGTCGCCCTCCCCTCCCCGGCCAAGGAGACCCGGGAGTACGACGGCCGCCCCCACGTCCTGGAGCACGGCATCACCACCGACTTCGCCCTCGTCCGCGCCTGGCGCGGCGACCGGCACGGCAATCTCGTCTTCCGTCGCGCCGCCGCCAACTTCAACCCGCTCGCCGCCATGGCCGGCCGCGTCACCATCGCCGAGGTCGAGGAACTCGTCGAACCCGGCGCCCTCGACCCCGACCAGGTCCACCTGCCCGGCGTCTTCGTCCAGCGCGTCGTGCCCCTCACTCCCGCCCAGGCGGCCGACAAGCAGATCGAGAAGAGGACGGTGCGCGCCTGATGGCCTGGAACCGCAACCAGATGGCAGCCCGAGCCGCCTCCGAACTGGCCGACGGCTCGTACGTGAACCTCGGCATCGGCCTGCCCACCCTCATCCCCGCCTACGTGCCGGCCGACGTACATGTGGTGCTGCACTCCGAGAACGGCATCCTCGGCACCGGCCCCTACCCCCAGGAGCACGAGGTCGATCCCGACCTCATCAACGCCGGCAAGGAAACCGTCACCGTCCTGCCCGGCGCCTCGTTCTTCGACTCCGCCCTCTCCTTCGGCATGATCCGCGGTGGTCACATCGACACCGCAGTCCTCGGCGCCATGCAGG
This sequence comes from Streptomyces sp. NPDC014861, assembly GCF_043081625.1. Taxonomy (NCBI): domain Bacteria; kingdom Bacillati; phylum Actinomycetota; class Actinomycetes; order Kitasatosporales; family Streptomycetaceae; genus Streptomyces; species Streptomyces sp. NPDC014861. The sequence goes on along the minus strand of NZ_JBIBWV010000003.1, from coordinate 235,776 downwards.
TCTCCGCCACCGGTGACCTGGCGAACTGGATGATCCCCGGCAAGATGGTCAAGGGCATGGGCGGGGCCATGGACCTCGTCCATGGAGCGCGCCGGGTCATCGTCCTGATGGAACACACCGCCAAGGACGGCAGCCCGAAGATCGTCGACGAGTGCACCCTTCCGCTGACCGGCCGGGCCTGCGTCGACCGGATCATCACCGATCTCGGCGTCCTCGACGTCACCCAGGGCGGGCTCGCCCTGGTGGAGACCGCACCCGGCGTCACCGTCGAGGACATTCATGCCCGCACCGGGGCACCCGTGCACTTCGGCAGCGCCACAGCTGCCTGTTGACCGCTGCCACACCCCCGCGGGTCCGCGCGCGGACCCGCGTCGAGGGCCCGCTCCCGCCCCGGCCGTCCGTACACCAATGATCCCGACGCAGAACCTCTTGCTTCGGGAGGCGGACTGATCCCGCCCATCAAGGAGGCACCTGCCCATGACGTCCTCGCCCCTGCACATCGCCGTCGTCGGCGGCGGCATCGGCGGCCTGGCCGCCGCCCTCGCCATAGCCCGCTCCGGCCATCGCGTGACCGTGGTGGAGCGGGCCGCCCGGTTCGGCGAGATCGGCGCCGGCCTCCAGCTGGCCCCGAACGCCTCACTGGCACTGGATGAACTCGGCGTCCTCGACGCCGTGCGGCGCTCCGCCGTCGCCCCGCCCCGGCTCGTCATGATGGACGCGCTCACCGGCCGGCAGATCACCGCCCTCGACCTGGGCGGCGACGCCTACCGCAGCCGCTTCGAGCACCCCTACCTCGTCACCCACCGCACCGACCTCCACGGCGCCCTCCTCGCCGCCTGCGAGGAGCACCCGTCGATCACCCTGCGCACCGGACACACCGTCACCGACGCGGTCCAGACACCGGCCGAGGTGCGCCTGCACTTCGCCGAGACGCCGGAACGGCTCGCGGCGGACGCCGTGGTGGCCGCCGACGGCCTGCACTCACGGCTCCGGCAGAGCCTCGTGAAAGACGGCGCCCCCGTCTGCTCGAAGTACGTGGCCTACCGCGGCGCCCTGCCCGTCAGCAGCATGACGGGCGCGATGGCGCGGCACGCCACCACGGAGTCGGTCATCGTCTGGGCCGGGCCGCGCATGCACCTCGTGCAGTACCCCGTACGGCGCGGCGAGCTCTACAACCAGGTCGCCGTCTTCGAAAGCGACCACTACGACCCCGACTCCGACGACTGGGGAACCGAGGCCGAATTGGAGGAACGGTTCACCGGCGCCTGCGACACCGTGCGCGACGCGCTGCCGCTCATCGCGCGCGACCGGCGCTGGCCGCTGTTCGACCGGCTCCCGATCACGGACTGGGTGCACGGCCGCATCGTGCTGCTCGGGGACGCCGCGCACCCGATGCTGCAGTACCTGGCCCAGGGTGCCTGCCAGGCGCTGGAGGACGCCGTGGCCCTCGGCCGCGCCCTGCGCGACCACGGCCGCCCGGAGGAGGCGTTCGCGTCGTACGCCGCCCTGCGGACCGAGCGGGCCGCGTCGATCCAGACGAACGCGCGACGGTTCGGCGAGATCTGCCACCTGGACGGCATGGGTGCCTTCCTGCGCAACCAGCTCCTGTCCGACCGCACCCCCGAGGACTTCGACGACATCGCCTGGGTGTGGACCCCCGCCGGCGACCCCCGGCCCGCACCCACCCCGTGAGCGACCACCGCGAGGAGACACCGTGACCGACGACCCCGCCTACCAGGCCCTCGACAAGCTCGGCGCCGCACCGCTGTGGCGGTTCTACGGCAACCTGTTCCCCGCCCAGCCCCGCAGCAGGGCCGTCCCCTACCGGTGGAGCTGGAAGGAGCTGCGGCCGCACCTGCTGCACTTCTCGCAGACCCTGTCCCTGGACGAGGCCGAACGCCGGGTCCTCATGCTCGTCAACCCCGGGCTCACCGACCCGCCCGCCACGGTCAACACCCTGTACGCAGGCCTGCAGATCATCCTGCCCGGCGAGACCGCCCAGGCCCACCGGCACACCTCCAACGCCTTCCGCTTCATCCTGGAGGGCGACGGCGCCTGGACCACCGTCAACGGCGAGCGCGTCTTCATGGCCCCCGGCGACCTGCTGCTCACCCCCGGCTGGCACTGGCACGACCACACCCACGAGGGCGACGCGCCCATGATCTGGCTCGACGCCCTGGACTACCCCCTGGTCAACGCGCTGGAAGCGGGCTTCTACGAGAAGTACCCGCAGCGACTCCAGCCCGTGACCCGCCCCGACGACGCCGGCAGCCGCCAGTTCCTCCACGGCCGCCTGACTCCCGCTTGGATCACGCCCGACGGGCCGAACTCACCCGTCACCCGCTACACCTGGACCGAGACCAGCCGGGCCCTGGAGGCCATCGCGGACACCGCAGAAGGCAGCGACGTCGACGGCATCGTCCTGGAGTACACCAACCCCTGGACCGGCGGCCCCGTCATGCCCACCATCGCCTGCCGGATCCAACGGCTGCGCCCCGGCTTCCAGGGGGCGGGCAGCCGCCACACCGCCTCCACCGTCTTCAGCGTCGTCCGCGGCGAAGGCGCCACCATCGTCGACGGCACGCGCCTCGACTGGGCCGAGAACGACACCTTCGCCATCCCGGGCTGGGCCTCCTACCGGCACCTGAACACCTCGAAGTCCGCCGACGCGGTCCTGTTCTCGTACAGCGACGAGCCCGTGATGCGGTCCCTGGGCCTCTACCGCAGCGAGAGCACCGACCCCGGCGCCTGATCACTCCCCTGCTTCTTCCCCACCACCAAGGAGGCCACGATGCGCCTTGCCCTGTTCGACAAGGGACGCCTCGGCGTCGTCGACGGCGACACCCTCACCGACGTGACCGACCAGGTCACCCGCTCCCCCGCCGGTCCGGCCGGCGCGCTCCAGCAGTACATCGAGGCGCTGTCCGACGCCTCCGGTCCGGTACTCGACCCGACCGTCGGGCGCCGCCTGGCACTCGCGGACGTGTCACTGGAGGCCCCGCTGCCCCGCCCCGGCAAGATCATCGGAGCCCCGGTCAACTACCTCGACCACAAGGCCGAGATGGACTACCCCACCTCCATCGCCGACCTCGGCGTCTTCCTGAAGGCCAACTCGTCCGTGATCGGCCCGGACCAGGACGTCGTCCTGCCCTACGCCGACGTCCGCACCGACCAGGAAGGCGAACTCGCCGTCGTCATCGGCCGGACCGCGTCGCACATCGGCGCCGACGAGGCCCTCGACCACGTCTTCGGCTACACCTGCCTGCTGGACATCACCGTCCGCTCCGGCGAGGACCGCTCCACCCGCAAGTCCTTCGACACCTTCACCCCCCTCGGCCCGTGGATCGTCACCGCCGACGAGATCGAGGACCCCGACCGGCTCGACCTGCGTTGCGACGTGGCCGGCGAGACCCGGCAGAGCACCAACACCGAGTACCTCATCTTCGGCGTGCGCGAGCTGGTCGCCTACGCCTCCTCGGTGATGACCCTGTACCCCGGCGACGTGATCGCGACGGGCACCCCGGCCGGAGTCGGCCCGCTCGGCGACGGGGACCGCGTCGTCGTCGAGATCGAGAGGATCGGCAGGCTCGAAGTCGGAGTGGACGGATCCCGGGCCACCCCGTACGCGTCCCGCCCCGGGCACCGCCGCGGGTGACACGTCCATGTCCCGCGCGGGGCGGAGCCGAATCCGAAAGGTCGGTCCGGCACCGCCCCGCGTAAGTTCGTCCCCACAGGAGCCAAGCATGAGCGGGGCCCTCGATCTCGACCGCTACGCCGGCCACCTGATCCGGCGCGCCGAGCAGGTCCACACGTCGCTCTGGAGCAAGTTCGTCTCCGAGACGGTGACCTCGCAGCAGTTCGCCGTGCTCAACGCAGTGCGGGAAAGGGAGGGAATCGACCAGAGCACCGTCGCGCAGCTGACATCGCTGGACAGGTCCACGGCCCATCACATCGTGCGCAGGCTGAGCGACCAGAACCACCTCAGCCGCACGCAGGACCCGGCGGACCGACGGCGGACCTTGCTGGCCCTGACCGATGAGGGAAAGCACCTGCATGCCGCCCTCGCTCCGGCCGCGGAAAGGATCAACGGTGAACTGCTCGCCGTCTTTCCGTACGAGGAGTGGGACGAGGTGTTGCGCGTCCTCTCCCGCCTCGCCCAGCGCGGGCCCGTGCGGACCGGCGGTGCCGCCTGACGCTCCGGGGAGAGGGCGAGCAGGATCTGAGATCAGGGCTGCGGGATGCTCGACCTGCGGACGACGAGCTCCGGCTGGAGCACGATGCCGGTGTGCTGATGGTCGCGCTCCGGGTCCGACGGCTCGATCTCCTGCAGCAGGAGCCCGGCTGCGAGGCGGCCGATCTCCGCGGCCGGATGGCGTACCGAGGTCAGCGGGATGAGGCTCGCCTCCGCGAACTCGATGTCGTCGTAGCCGACGACGGCGAGGTCGTCCGGGACACGTACGCCCGCGTCGAAGGTCGTCTGCATGACACCGAGGGCCAGGAGGTCGTTCGCACAGAAAACAGCCGTCGGCCGGGGGGAGAGCCCGAGGAGCCGTGCTCCGGCGTCCCGGCCGGCGCTGACGTCCAGCTTCTCGGCAGGGATGTCGACGACAGTGTCGCTGCCCAGCCCCGCTTCCTCCACCGCGCGGGCAAGCCCCTCGCGCCGGTCCCGGACCTGCCGCAGATGGCCTGGACCGTGTACGTAGGCGATGCGTCGATGACCGGCGGCCAGCAGGTGCCTGCCCGCCAGACTGCCTCCCAGGACGTCGTCAGCGGCCACTGAACAGGCGGTGCGCGTGTCGACCGCTCGGTCGACGACGACGAAGGGGATGTTCGCGCGCCGCAGCGCTTGCCACGGTTCACCGTCGGACGCGACCGGCGCGAACAGGACACCGCGAAGACGCTGCTCGACGAAGAGCGACAGATAGCCCTGTTCGGCGGCGGCGCTCTCGGCACTGTTGCACACCATCACTCCCAGGCCCGCCTCGGCGGCCACCCGTTCGGTTCCTCGGGCGAGGACGGCGAAGAAGGGGTTGCCGGTGTCCATGACCAACAGCCCCAGCATGCGGCTGCGGCCCGCGCGGAGCTGCCGCGCGGACTCGCTCCGGACATATCCCAACAGGTCGATCGCCGCGTGGACACGGGCCCGGATCTCGTGGGAGACGCGCTCGGGCCTGTTCAGGACGTTGGAGACCGTCCCCACGGACACCCCCGCCTGGCGCGCCACGTCCTTGATGCCCACCACTGCCGACCATCCGTTCGCATCGAAATCCGTATGCCCGACATCCTAGAGTGCCGTCACATGACTGGGTGAATCGTTTCACATCGAGTTGATCGCAGACCCTTGACCAGCGATCGATTCGATGCTTCGGTAGAGGTGAAACGATTCATAACGCCGTCGCACAGCGCGCGGCCCTGGTTCCGAGGTTGCCCAATGACTGTCGTACGGGACGCCGCGAAGGCCGCGCTCAAGGCCCAGCGCATCGAGACCCCCTCCTGGGGCTACGGGAACTCCGGCACCCGCTTCAAAGTGTTCGCGCAGTCCGGCGTCCCGAGGACCCCGTGGGAGAAGCTCGACGACGCGTCGAAGGTTCACGAGTTCACCGGTGTCGCGCCGAAGGTCTCCCTGCACATCCCGTGGGACCGGGTCGACGACTACGCCGGCCTCGCCGCGTACGCGCAGGAGCGCGGCCTGGAGTTGGGCGCGATCAACTCCAACACCTTCCAGGACGACGACTACCGCCTTGGCAGCGTCTGCCACCCCGACCCGCGGGTGCGTCGCAAGGCCGTCGACCATCTCCTGGAGTGCGTCGACATCATGGACGCCACCGGCTCCACGGACCTGAAGCTGTGGTTCGCCGACGGCACCAACTACCCCGGCCAGGACGACATCACGGCCCGCCAGGACCGGCTCGCCGAGTCCCTCGCCGAGGTGTACGCGCGGCTCGGCGACGACCAGCGGATCCTGCTGGAGTACAAGTTCTTCGAGCCGGCCTTCTACACCACCGACGTGCCGGACTGGGGCACCGCCTACGCCCACTGCCTCAAGCTCGGCCCGAAGGCACAGGTCGTGGTCGACACCGGTCACCACGCGCCGGGCACCAACATCGAGTTCATCGTCGCCCTGCTGCTGCGCGAGGGACGACTCGGCGGCTTCGACTTCAACTCACGCTTCTACGCCGACGACGACCTGATGGTCGGCTCCGCCGATCCCTTCCAGCTCTTCCGGATCATGCATGAGGTCGCCAGGAACGGTGGACTGCGGTCCGAGACGAACGTGGCCTTCATGCTCGACCAGTGCCACAACATCGAGGCGAAGATCCCGGCCGTCATCCGCTCCGTGATGAACGTCCAGGAAGCCACCGCCAAGGCCCTCCTCGTCGACCGCGACGCGCTCATCGCCGCCCAGGCCGCAGGTGACGTCCTCGCCGCCAACGCGGTGCTCATGGACGCGTACAACACCGACGTACGCCCCCTGCTGCGGGAAGTCCGCGAGGAGCAGGGACTGGACCCCGACCCCGTCGCCGCGTACGCGGCGTCCGGGTGGCAGGAGCGGATCGCCTCCGAGCGCGTCGGCGGCGAACAGGCCGGCTGGGGCGCCTGAGCACGCTGCTCCTCCCGCAGGCCCGCCGATCTGAACGGCTCTCGCGCCGATCAGGCGCCCCTCACTTCCTCCTCCGCACGCTTCACACCGAAGGACCGATCTCCCATGGCCACGCATCCCGAAGTCGCAGCCCTCCTCGGGCGCGCACACCGGCTGGGCTCCGACCCCCGCAACACCAACTACGCCGGCGGCAACGCCTCCGCCAAGGGCGCCGTCACCGACCCCGTCACCGGATCCGACACCGAGCTGATGTGGGTGAAGGGCTCCGGGGGCGACCTCGGCACCCTCACCGAGGACGGCCTCGCCGTCCTCCGCCTCGACCGGCTGCGGGCCCTGAAGGACGTGTACCCGGGCGTCGAGCGCGAGGACGAGATGGTCGCCGCGTTCGACTACTGCCTCCACGGCAAGGGCGGGGCCGCTCCGTCCATCGACACCGCCATGCACGGCCTGGTGGACGCCGCGCACGTGGACCACCTGCACCCGGACTCCGGCATCGCGCTGGCCTGCGCCGCCGACGGCGAGAAGCTGACGGCGGAGTGCTACGGCGGGAAGGTGGCCTGGGTGCCGTGGCGGCGGCCCGGCTTCCAGCTCGGCCTGGACATCGCGGCGATCAAGGAGGCCCACCCCGAGGCCGTCGGCGTGGTGCTCGGCGGGCACGGCATCACCGCCTGGGGCGCCACCTCCGAGGAGTGCGAGGCCAACGCGCTGTGGATGATCCGCACGGCGGAGGCGTTCCTCACCGAGCGAGGCAAGGAGCAGCCGTTCGGCGCCCCGCTGGACGACTACGCGGCGCTGGACGAGACCGAACGCCGTGAGCGGGCCGCCGCGCTCGCCCCGGTGATCCGCGCCCTCGCCTCCCAGGACCGTCCCCAGGTCGGGCACTTCACCGACTCCGAGACCGTCCTGGACTTCCTCGCCCACGACCGGCATCCGCGTCTGGCGGCTCTGGGCACCTCCTGCCCCGACCACTTCCTGCGCACCAAGGTCCGCCCCCTCGTCCTGGACCTGCCGCCGACGGCCCCGCTGGAGGAGGCCGTGTCCCGGCTCAAGGCGCTGCACGTCGAGTACCGGCAGAAGTACGCCGCCTACTACGCCCGTCACGCCACCGCCGGCTCCCCCGCCATGCGCGGCGCGGACCCGGCGATCGTCCTCGTTCCGGGCGTCGGCATGTTCTCCTTCGGCAAGGACAAGCAGACCGCCCGGGTCGCGGGCGAGTTCTACGTCAACGCGATCAACGTGATGCGCGGCGCCGAGGCGGTGTCGTCGTACGCCCCCATCGAGGAGGCGGAGAAGTTCCGCATCGAGTACTGGGAGCTGGAGGAGGCCAAGCTGCGGCGCCTGCCGAAGCCGAAGCCGCTCGCCACCCGCGTGGCGCTGGTGACGGGTGCGGGCTCGGGCATCGGAAGGGCCATCGCGCAGCGGCTGGTCGCCGAGGGCGCCTGCGTGGTCGTCGCGGACCTGAACGGTGACAACGCCGCCGCGGTCGCCGAGGAGCTGGGCGGGCCGGACAAGGCGGTGGCGGTCACGGTGGACGTGACCTCCGAGGAGCAGATCAGCGCCGCGTTCCGCGAGGCCGTCCTCGCCTTCGGCGGCGTCGACCTCGTCGTCAACAACGCCGGCATCTCGATCTCCAAGCCCCTACTGGAGACGACCGCCAAGGACTGGGACCTCCAGCACGACATCATGGCCCGCGGCTCCTTCCTGGTCTCCCGCGAGGCCGCGAGCGTCATGATCGAACAGGGCCTCGGTGGCGACATCGTCTACATCGCGTCGAAGAACGCGGTCTTCGCCGGGCCGAACAACATCGCCTACTCCGCCACCAAGGCCGACCAGGCCCACCAGGTCCGCCTGCTCGCCGCCGAACTCGGCGAGCACGGCATCCGCGTCAACGGCGTCAACCCCGACGGCGTCGTCCGCGGCTCCGGTATCTTCGCCGCCGGCTGGGGCGCGCAGCGCGCCGCCACCTACGGCATCGAGGAGGAGGAGCTCGGCGCGTTCTACGCCCAGCGCACCCTGCTCAAGCGCGAGGTCCTCCCCGAGCACGTCGCGGGCGCTGTCTTCGCCCTCACCGGCGGCGACCTCACCCACACCACCGGACTCCACATCCCCGTCGACGCCGGCGTCGCCGCCGCCTTCCTGCGCTGAAGGCCCCTCGACCGCGCCTGGGGTGGGTGACTGACGCACTCGCCCCAGGCGCACCCGCGGACCGGCGGCGCGAAGCCGTACGGGAACCGGCCCTGACACCGTGCCCCAGGTGCCGCCGGTCCGCTCTTTCCCTGTCCTTCACTGACGCCCCGTCCGTCGCACAGAGGTATCCACGTGACCACCACTCCACCGTCCTCCGCCTTCGCGTCCGCGTTCGCCGCGGTCGATCTCGGCGCCACCAGCGGACGGGTGATCGTCGGCCGCGTGGGCCCGGACAACCTCGACCTCACCGAGGTCCACCGCTTCCCCAATACACCCGTGCGGCTGCCGGACGGGCTGCGCTGGGACGTCCTGGCCCTCTTCCAGGGCACCCTCGACGGACTACGCGAAGCCGCGCGCCGCGGTGGTGTCGCTTCCATCGGTGTCGACACCTGGGCCGTGGACTACGGACTCCTCGACACGGACGGCGCTCTGCTCGGCCACCCCTACCACTACCGCGACGACCGCACCGACGCCGCGGCCGCCTCCGTCTGGGCCAGGGTCGGTCCCGAGGAGCTGTACGGCATCACGGGCCTCCAGCACCTCCCGTTCAACACGGTCTTCCAGCTCGCCTCCGCCCAAGGAACCGCCCAGCAGGACGCGGCCCGCACCCTGCTGCTCATCCCCGACCTGCTGATCCACTGGCTGACCGGCTCGATCGGAGCCGAGGAGACCAACGCCTCCACCACCGGCCTCTTCGACGCCCGCACCGGCACCTGGTCCAAAGACCTCCTGCACCGGCTCTCCCTCGACCCCACCCTGTTCCCGCCGCTCCGCGCCCCCGGCGACCCGGCCGGTACCCTGCTCCCCCACGTCGCCGCGTACACCGGCCTCGACCCGCGCACCCCGGTGACGACGGTCGCCTCGCACGACACCGCCTCGGCCGTCGTCGCCGTGCCCGCGACCGAGCCGGACTTCGCCTACATCTCCTGCGGCACCTGGTCCCTGGCCGGCCTCGAACTGGACGCCCCGGTCCTGAGCGAGGAGTCCCGGGCGGCGAACTTCACCAACGAGCGCGGCATCGACGGCACGATCCGCTACCTGCGCAACATCATGGGCATGTGGCTCCTGGAGGAGTGCCGGCGCACCTGGGAGAAGGAGAACCTCCCCACGCACATCCCGACGCTCCTCGCCGACGCGGCCCGCGCCGAGCCCTTCGCCTCGCTCGTCGACCCTGACGCACCGGAGTTCCTCGCCCCCGGCGACATGCCGGCCCGCATCCGGGACCACTGCGCCCGCACCGGGCAGCGTGTTCCCGGCAGCCAGGGCGCGGTGGTGCGCTGCATCCTGGAAAGCCTGGCGCTCGCCCACCGCCGCGTCCTGCGGCAGGCCGCCGAGCTCGCCGGCCGGGACATCACCCGCGTCCACCTCGTCGGCGGCGGATCGCGCAACGACCTGCTCTGCCGGCTCACCGCCGACGCCACCGGCCTTCCCGTCGTCGCGGGCCCCACCGAGGCCACCGCCCTGGGCAACATCCTCGTCCAGGCCCGCACCGCCGGCCTGGTCGGCGACCTCGCCGACATGCGCCGGCTGATCGCCTCCACCCAGCACCTGCGGCACTACACCCCCCAAGGTGACGGCGCCGCCTGGGAAGCGGCCGCCGCCCGACTCGCCCCCGCCCCGGGGAACCCCTGATCCGTGTAGCCCTCCGAGACGTCAACTCATTCGGTGAGTCCGTGCGACGATTCGTCGGCCAGTGGGAACTCGTGAGCGGGGGCGCAGGCCGATGAAGTACGTCACTCTCGATGCTCAGGTCGGTGAGCTGTCAGGGGTCCTGGACCCGGCTCGTTACCTGAGCCGTCTGTCCTCGATCTCCGGTGACCTGCCGCCAGGCGCCCGGGCCTTCGCCATGGACACGGACCACTACGACTTCCACAGCAGGCGATGTGTGAAGGACCTGACGCTTCGGGCCGTCCGGGGTGCCGGCGGCGAGGACATGGAGATCGAGTTCCGGCACAACTGCTGGAAGCACGACCAAGACCTGCTGATCCGCTACGCGGGGGTGTCCAGCTTCGTCATCGATCCCGTCGACGAGGGCCGAGAAACGGACCTCGGGACAGTGATCCTCGATGAGATCCTGCCGCACAAGGACGGCTGCAGCCATGAGATCGCCTGCTGGGAGGGCACTCTCGCCGTTGTCTGCCGTGACCTCCAGGCGACCTGGACCGAGGCCATCTGCTCCAGCGCGTCGTAGGCGGAGCCGGTTGTGGGGATGGTCGAGGGCTGCCGCCGGTGAGGCAGCGAAAGCACCCTGTCCTGGCTCGCCGGCGTCGGCGCCTCCACCGGCGCCACGAACGCCAATCCGGTCGCTTCCTCGCCTCTGACGGAGTTCCTCGTCCATGTGCTGGGCATGACGGACCCCGATGTGTCGACAGCCATGGGGCCCGCCCATGACGATCACGCCCTACGAGCTTCGGGCACTGGTCCCCTCGTGGGTGCCGGTCATGGCGATCGCCTCCGCCGCGAGGGCGCGCGGCCCGACGGGGGTGCGCGCGTACGGGCGAGGACGCCCGGCCGGCATGCCCCCGCGCGGGCCGGGCGGCCCGGGCGGAGGGCTGTAATTCCCGAGTAACGGCGGCTGTCTAGCGTCCGGGCTCCCCGAACCTTCCCCGAGGAGCATCCCGATGCACCTGCCACGATCTCCCCTGCGCAGATCCACCGCCTGGGCAGCGGCCGCTCTGGTCGCCGCAGCCGTCCTGACCGGCCCGCCCGCCGTCGCGGCCGACGCCGCGCCGTCCGCCACGGTGGACGCCGCCCTGCTGGACGCCGTGGACGAGGGCGGTGAGGCGTCCTTCTTCGTCGTCCTCAAGGACCAGGCCGACCTGTCCGGCGTCAGGAAGCAGCGGACGCACGCGGCGAAGGCCAAGGCCGCGTACAAGGAGCTGCGCGCACACGCCGACTCCTCCCAGGAGTCGTTGACGGCCTTTCTCGACCGGGAGAAGGTCGGGCACGAGGCGTACTGGATCGCCAACGCCGTCAAGGTGCACGGCGGCCAGAAGCTCGTGGAGCGGCTGGCGAAGCGCTCGGACGTCGCTTCGATCGTCAAGGAGCAGCAGTACGCGCTCGACGACGTCGAGGCCGCCGACGGCCCGGTCACCACGGCGCGTACGGCCTCCTCCGGTTCGGCCGCCGATGCGGCCGTCACTCCGGAATGGGGCGTCGCCGACATCAACGCCGACGACGTCTGGAACGGGTACGACGACCGCGGCGAGGGCATCGTCATCGCCAACGTCGACTCGGGCGTGCAGTACGACCACCCGGACCTGGTCGCCCGCTACCGCGGCAACAACGGCAACGGCGGCTTCACGCACGACTACAACTGGTACGACCCGACCGGCCAGTGCGGCACCGGCGGCGTCCCCTGCGACAACAACGGCCACGGCACCCACACCATGGGCACGATGGTCGGCGCGAACGGCGTCGGTGTCGCTCCGAACGCCGAGTGGATCGCCGCGAAGGGCTGCGAGTCGTCCTCCTGCTCGGACGCGTCGCTCCTCGCCGCCGGCCAGTGGATCCTCGCGCCGACCGACCGCAACGGCCGGAACCCGCGCCCGGATCTCGCGCCGAACATCGTCAACAACTCCTGGGGCGGCGGCAACACGACCTTCTACCAGGACATCGTCGAAGCGTGGAACGCCGCAGGCATCTTCGAGGCCTTCGCCGCCGGCAACGACGGTGACGGCACGACCTGCTCCACCACCCGCGCCCCCGGCGCGCAGGCCCCGGCGTACGGCGTCGGCGCGTACGACGTCTCCGGGAAGATCGCGAACTTCTCCGGCTTCGGTCCGTCCCTCGTCGACGGCTCGATGAAGCCGAACATCTCGGCCCCCGGCGTCGACATCCGCTCCACCTGGCCGGGTTCGTCCTACAACACCATCAACGGCACGTCGATGGCGACGCCGCACGTCGCGGGCGCGGTCGCACTGCTCTGGTCGGCGGCCCCCTCGCTCATCGGCGACATCGACGCGACCCGCGCGCTCCTGAACCAGGGCGCCCGCGACGTCGACGACACCCACTGCGGCGGCACCGCCGGCACGAACAACGTGTGGGGCGAGGGCAAGCTCGACATCCTCGCCTCCATCGAGAAGGCCCCGCACACCGCCGTCACCGTCTCCGGCAAGGTCACCGACGAGGACACCGGCGCCGCCGTCTCCGGCGTCACCGTCAAGGCCACGAGCACCGCCACCGGCGCGCGTTCGGTCAGCACCGGCTCCGACGGCGCGTACCGCCTCTCCCTGGCCCCCGGCACGTACGACTTCGCACTCAGCGGCTACGGCTACGCGCCCCGTACGGTCACCGGCGTCCAGCTCACCACCGGCACGCCGCTCACCCAGGACGTCGCCCTGACCGCGGTCCCCTCGCACCAGGTCACCGGGACCGTCCTCGACGTCACCGGCAAGGCGCTGCCGGGCGCGACGGTCGAGCTGAACGGCTCGCCGCTCGCCACCGTCACCACCGACGCCAAGGGCGCGTACGGCTTCGCCGAGGTCGCCGAGGGCTCCTACCGCCTGATCGTGAGGCCCGCCGCGCCGGTCCTGTGCAACGGCGTCCACAACGGCACCGTGACCGTCGGCACCGCCGGCCTGAAGCAGAACGTCCGGGTCCCGAACCGCGCGGACACCAGCGGCAACAGCTGCGCCCCGGCGGCGTACTCCTGGATCGCCGGCTCCAAGAAGGTCGCGCTCACCGGTGACGAGGACTCCGCCAGGATCACCCTGCCCTTCCCGGTGAGGCACTACGGCGTCTCGTACACCTCCGCCTCGGTCACCACCGACGGCCTGCTCAACTTCCTCTCCCCGCGCGTCGGCGACTACCACAACACCGCACTGCCGACGACCGGCACGAACGGCGTCAAGGGCATCGTCGCCCCGCTGTGGGACGACCTGACGCTGGACAGGAAGTCGTCCGTGCAGACGGTCACCACCGGCACCGCGGGCGACCGCAGGTTCGCCGTCGTCTGGAACGACGCCGCCTACGCCGACGGCACGCCGGGCCGCTCCACCTTCGAGATCGTCTTCGAGGAGGCCACCGGCGCCGTGACCCTCCAGTACAAGGCGGTGGCGGACAAGGGAGCGGGCGCCACCGTCGGCATCGCCGACCAGTCCGGCGCCGACGCCCTCCAGTACGCGTACAACCAGCCCGTCCTCACCGCGGGCACCGCCGTCCGCTTCTCGCAGGGAGTCAAGTGATGAGAACCCACCTCTCGCGGCGGGGCCTCCGGCTCGCCTCCGCCCTGGTCGCGGCGGGCCTGTGCCTGAGCATCGCCCCGACGGCCCTGGCCGCCGCCACCGACGACAGCGGCCCGGCGATGAAGCTGAGCAGCACCGAGGCCGAGGCGCTGGCCGCCCGCGCCGCGCTGGACCCGTACGAGGGGGCCGCCGACGACGACACGATCGCCCCGCGGGCCGACAGCTCCCCGGAGACCATGGCCGGCGGCTCCGTGACGGGCGACGCGTCGACGAGCGCCGTCGACCCGGCCACCAAGGTCACCATGACCGCGAAGTCCACGCTGGAGGGTGTGCGCGGCATGGGCGCCACCGTGCCGATCGGCACCAGGGGCGAGTACTTCACCGTCAACAGCATGGGGTACGTGCAGCGTCACGCCGCCGACGGCAGCGAGACGTGGGCCCGCACCAGCAGCTCCTTCTTCACCGACTGGCAGGTCAAGCCGACCCAGGTGTGGCGGGTGGAGCCGTACCCGGCGCAGATCCTGATGGGCTACAACGCGGTCTCGCCGTTCTCGGCCAACTCCGACTCCGGCTATTCCACCGGTGACCTGACCGGTGACGGCAGCCCGGATCTGGTGTTCTCCGCCCAGGTCGGCACGACCCCCTACCCGCGCCCCTTCACCGTGCCCGGCTCGACGCTGAACACCGGCACCTTCGTCACCGTCCTCGACGGAAGGACCGGCCGGACGCTGTGGTCGAAGCTGTACAACCGCGCCTCCCTGGTGAAGATCGTCGACGGGACCCTGCTGGTCGCGGACGCACCCCGGATGAGCGGCGACCCGCGCGTCCCGGCCGCCGCCACCATGACCCTGACCGGCATCGGCTTCTCGGCCGCCGCCGACGGCACCCTGACCCCGGCCCGGACATGGACGTACGACACCGGCGAGGCCCGGCGCGCCAACTGGGGGGACATCCAGGACCTGGGCAGGGGCAAGGTCGCCGTGTCCTGGAACCTCGCCAAGACCACCGGTGTCTCCGCCCGCGGCCGGGTCCTCGTGCTCGACACCGCGGACGGTTCGGTGACCTGGCAGAGCGACAGCATGCTGTACGCCCGTCAGCTGCGGGTGGACACCGGCCGCGAGCGGATCGTCGCGATCGAGCAGGCGGACACCACCGACGCCGTGCGCTACGAGGTCGCCGCGTACGACCTCAGGGCCGGGCTGCGCTCGACGCTGGACAGCCGGGAGAACGTGGTGCCGACCGCGCTCGCGGTCGGCGACCTCGGCGCGAAGGCGGGGGACGAGTACGCCGTCGCGGAGTCCTCGCTCGACGAGAACCTGTACATCAGTGCCGGCACCGTCCGCGCCGTCGACGGCACCGACGCGGGCAGGGTCCTGTGGTCGAGCACGATCAAGCGGAACGCCGGCAACGGGAGGGACGCGCCCAGCGTCTGGGGTCTTCGGGTGGCCGACGGCTTCCTGATCACCTCCGCCCAGGACGACCGCGCCATGGACGAGGCCGAGAACCGCGGCGGGCTGCGCTACGCCTCGCTGACCGTGTACTCCGGGAAGGGCGCGGTCAAGTGGCAGTCGAAGGGCGTCGCCGCGGCGCCCATGTACCAGGACGTCTTCACCGACGCCCGGGGCACGCATGTGCGCGTCGTCGACCAGTCGCAGAACGTCCGTACGTTCAAGCTGGGCAGCGGCAAGGCGGAGAACGTCACGCCGCTGCAGGGCGACATCGCCTACGCCGAGAGCGCCGACCTGAACAAGGACGGCACGTCCGACCTGATCATGGGCGGTTCGTCCAACGGTGTGTGGGCCTACTCGGGCCCGTCGCTCGTCGACGGCGGCAAGCCGCGGAAGCTGTGGCAGGCCACCGTCCCCGGCGCGGTCCACGACATCCGGACCGGTGACGTGAACGGTGACGGCCGGACCGAGATCGTCGTCGCCGCCGACACCGCGACGGTCGTCCTCGACGGCAGGACGGGCCGGACGCTCACCACCGTCGAGGCCCCCGAGGGCCAGTTCGTCCGCTCGACGACCCTGGCCGACCTCGACGGCGACGGCGAACTGGACCTCCTCGTCCCGACGGACGCGGTCCGCGCCTACCACGGCGACGGCCACGCCCTGTGGACGTACCGCGCTCCCACCGGGGCCGGCGACGTGCGGTTCACCGACCCGTCGGTGAACGACGGCAGGGTGTACGCCTCGTACGCGAGCCTGAACGCCTTCGACCTCGACACCCCGGTGACGAACGCGGTCGCGCTGAACGCCCGCACCGGCAAGGTCCGCTGGTCCGTGGCGCCGACGGCGCCCGCCACGGCGGTCGGCGGCATCCGCACCGCCATCCCGAACGAGGGCGTCTTCGCCTCGAAGGAGATCCCCTACGCCGACGGGCACGCGGTGGTCTACCTGTGGGCCGTCAGCGCGCCCATCAAGTGGGACACCGCGGCGCTCAGCCCGCAGAACTTCTTCGAGATCCGCGACGGCCGCACCGGCGAGGTGCTCCACTCCGGACTCGCGGGCGGCCTGTGGACGCACAACAGCTACTTCGCCAAGGACGGCGTGCTGTACGAGGGCGGTACGGCCTCGTTCCGGCGCTACCGGGCGAACGGCGACGACACGACGCAACTCGTCACGCCGCAGTCGTACGGCGGTGGCTTCGTGACCGGTCCCGGCGGGCGTGAGCTCCTGGGAGCGGGCTCCGAAGGCGGCCTGTACCTCTGGGACCCGAGCATCCTCGACTCCGAGGACTCCTGGGCTCCGTCCGTCGGCAGCATCGGCCTCACGGGTGCCCGCAACCACTTCGCGGGCGACCTGGACGGCGACGGCGTCGACGAGTTGCTCTCGCTCAACAGCGACGACCACGGACGGGACCGTGCAGCCGCCCTGTTCGGCGGCGGTTACTTCGTCACCGACAACGGCATCCACCAGGTCACCACGTACAAGCTCTCCTGAGCTCCCGCTGAGGTGAACCGCTGACGCCGAGGCCTCCCTGGCACACCGCCCAGGGGGGCCCAGGCGTGCTCGGTTACAGTGGCGCCCACATGAGCGAGCGACAGACCAACCGGCCGGAATCCGCCGCTCCACTGCTCCGGCTGCACCTTTTCGGCGGTTTTCGCGCCACACGTGACCACGGCCCCGCCCTCACCGAACGCTGGCCACGGCCCGGCGCCCGCACCCTGGTCAAGCTGCTCGCCGTCACGCCCGGACACCGCCTGCACCGCGACCAGGCCGTGGACATCTGCTGGCCCGACGCCGATCCGCGAGCCGGGCTGCGCAGTCTGCGCGTCGCCCTGCACGCCGCACGCCACGCACTGGAACCGGAGCTGGCCCCCCGCACCGCCTCGTCGTACCTGGTCTCCGACGGCTCACTGCTGCTGCTCGATCCGCGGACCGTGTGGATCGACACCGATCACGCGGAGGACACGGCCCTCGCCGCCCTCGCCGCCGGGGACATCGCCGCGCTGGCCGACGCGGTACGGAACTTCGCCGGTGAGCTGCTGCCCGAGGACCGCTACGCCACGTGGGCGGCGACCCGCCGCGACCGGCTCGCGGGGCTCGGGGAACGGGTGCTGCTCGCGCTCGCGACGGCCCAGCTCGCGGCGGACGGACATCAGGAAGCGGCCGCCACCGCCGAACGGGTGCTCGCGGCGAACCCGGCCGAGGAGGCCGCCCACCGGATCCTGATGGAGACGTACCTGCGTCGGGGGCTGCGCAGGCTCGCGGTGCGCCAGTACCACCTGTGCCGCGAGGCGCTCGACACGGAACTGGGAGTGCGGCCGAGGCCCGAGACGGAACGGCTGCACCGGCTGGCACTCACCGACGCCCCCGCACCCACCCTGCCCGCGCCGTCCCTGCCGGCGCCCCTGCGGGCCCCCTCCGCGGCACCGCTGCGGGGCCGCGACGAAGTGCTGGCGCGGCTGCTCTCGGCCGCCGGGTCACCGGTGACCGTGCTCACCGGCGAGGCCGGCGTCGGCAAGACCAGGCTGGCCCGCGAGACCGCGCGGCGGGCCGCGCGGTCCGGCACGGCCGTGCTGTGGGGCGGTGGACACGAAGCGGAGGGGCACACGCCGTACGGGGCGTTCGCCGAGGCCCTGGACGGCTGGCTGGCCGAACGGGACGCCGCGGAGCGCGCCCGGGTCGGCGCCGAGTATCCCGAGCTGGCGGCGTTCCTGCCGTCGCTCGGGCGTCTTCGGGCGGCGGACGAGCGGAGCCCGGAGGAGGAGCGGGACCGGCTGTTCCGGGCGAGCACCGCCCTGCTCGGCGACCTGGCCGCGCTCCGCCCGGTGCTGGTCGTCCTCGACGACCTGCACGCCGCCGACACCGGTTCGTACCAACTCCTCGGCCATCTCGCCCGGCGGGCGGCGGAACGCGGCACACCGCTGCGGTTCCTGGTGACGTACCGGGAGGAGGAACTTCCCGAGGGCGACGCGCGCCGCTCGGTCATGGCCTCGCTCACGCGCCAACGGCTCTGCGCGCGTGAGGAGCTGGGGCGGCTCGGCAAGGAGGCGTGCCTGGCGATGGTGCGCGACGCGACCGCCGACGTCACCGGCGACGACCGGGCCCACCGGGTGTGGGAACTCTCCCTCGGCAACCCGCTGTTCGCCCTCGAACTCGCCCGCGGCCTGCCCTACGACGGATCCTTTGACAACGTTGCCCCCGACAGCGTGCGGGAACTGGTCGCCGACCGGCTCCTCCGGCTCGACGCGGACACGCGACGGGTCGTCCAGGCGCTCTCCGTCGCCGGCGGGGAGGCCGCGCTGACCGAGCTGCTCGACGTCGCCGCACACGCCCTGCACCCCCCGGTGTCCGGCGCCGCCGCCACCGACGCCGTGGAGCGCGCCATCGCCGCCTCGCTCGTCGAGGAACGGCAGGTGGTCATGGCCGGACGCCCCGAGGCGGGGGTGGCCTTCCGTCATCCCCTCGTCCGCCTCACCTGCTACGAGCAGCTCTCCGCGGTCCGCCGCCGACGGTTGCACACCGCCTTCGCCCAGGCGGTCCTGCGCCGGCGGCCGGACGCCGTCGACGCCCTCGCCTCGCACTTCGCGCGCGCGGACGACCCACGCGCGGCCGGGTACCTGCGCCGCGCCGCCGAACGTGCCGCCGCGCTGTACGCGAACGACACCGCCGACCGCTACTACCGCGACCTCGTCGCCCGCCTCGACGTCGACGCCGCCCGCGCACGCCTCGCGCACAGCCACGTCCTGCGCAGGATGGGCCACTTCGAGGAGGCCGCCGATGCCCTCAGGCTCGCCCTGGCCGAGTTCGAGCGGCGCGGCGACCCCGACGACACGGTCCTCGCCGCGGCCCTGCTGGCCGAGGCCCTCGCCAAGACCCGGGCCCCCGGCGCCGCCGACCGGACGCTGCGCGAGCACCCGGTGACCACCGACACCGCACCGGAACCGGCGGCCGGCCACTGCCTCGCCCTGGCCGTCGTCCGCTGCACCCAGGGGCGGTACGCGGCCGGAGCGGAGGCCGCCCGGCAGGCCCTGACGGCCGCGCGGAAGGTCCCGGGAACACGGGGACAGGGGCTGACGGCCCGAGCCTTCGCCCTGCAGGCCGCCAGTCTCGGCCTCGCCGGACGCCTGGACCAGGCACGCGAGGCCGGCGACCAGGCCCTGGCACCGGCCGAGGCGTACGGGGATCCCACTCTGCTCGGATCGGTCCTGTCGACACTGCGCGAGAACGCGCGGCGCTCCGGCCGCCTGCGCGAGGCCGTGGAGATCGGAGGCCGGGCACTCGCCCTGGCCGAACAGTCCGGCGATCCGGTCGCCGCCGCCTTCGAGCGGGCGAACCTCGCGGAGCTCCGTCTCCTGCTCGAAGAACCCGAGCCGGCCCGGGCCCTGGCCGAGCAGGCCGTGTCGGGCGCCGAGGCGTACGACGCCTGGTGCCTTCCACACGCGCTGGCGACGATGGCACGCGTGTGGGCGTTCCTGGGCGAGGCGGCGAAAGCGGCGGCGGTGGCACACCACGCAGAGGTGGTCGCCACCGCGCTCGGGGACCGGCAGGCGGGACACGAGGCGCGCACGGCACAAGCCGAACTGGCGCTGTACGCGCGCCGCCCGGAGGAGGCGCTGCGGGCTCTGGACGGCCACGCCGACGACGCCCCGGTCCTGGTGGCCTGGGCGGAACTCCTGTCGGGACGCCCCGACATCGCGATGCGACTGGCGCGGGCCGAGGCGGCGCGCGCCGAGCGCACGGGCGAACGGCTCGCAGAGGTCGAGGCGCGGATCGCCTGGGGGAGGGCCCTGCACCGGCTCGGCAGGGCCCCGGAGGGCACCGAGGAGCTGGCCCGGGCCGAGGCATCGGCCGAGGCCCTGCCGTATCCGGCCGGAACACGACGGGCGGCGTGGGCACGCGACCTGCTCGGCGAGGCCTCACAGGGCTGACCGGCCCGGCTCCCCCGGAGCGGAACTCCCCGGGCGGCGGGCGGGCGACGGCGGTCGGCGGGGACGGGCCTCGCTCGAGCGCGACTCCGGACGGCTGCCCGGACGTGAGCAGCCGTCCTCCGCCACGTTCGAACTCCCGGAACGCCTCGCCGCCGACCTCCGCAGTTCAGGAGGACCGCTCGACCTGGCTGGGCTGCGGCCCTCCGGGGTTCTTCCAGCAGCCCTCCGTCACGCCCTCGGCGCGCCCGCGGATCTCGCCGACCCGCCCGGTCGGGAGGGCCGTGCCGTGCTCGTCACGGACCTCCCCATCGACGCAGGGGGGCGGCACGGCCTGCGGAGGGCACCGCGGGAGGCCCCCGTCACAGACGCGCCAGGGACGCGGCTCCGAAGGAGACGTCGAAGCGGTCGCACCAGACGCTGACGCTGCTGTAGTCCGACCAGTCGACATCGGCGGGCAGGGCGTAGTTCTGATTTCCCCTGTTCCCCTTGAGCTTGGCCAGCGTGACGTGCCGGCCGTCGTCGAAGACGTGCCAGCCCGCCGTGCCCTCCACCACCGCGGCGTCACTCAGGAGGATCCGGAGGTCGGGCCCGTTGCTGGTGTCGAGTCCCTCGATCCGCAGGGTGTGGGTGCCGTCCGCGAGACGGACCACCTTCGCCGTGCCGGCGGTCTCGTGCTCGTGGCTGATGAACTCACCTTGCGCCACGGTCGTCGGACCGGCGGGCGCCGGGGCGGGCGAAGGCGGCTCACCACCGGCGGATTCGCTGGGAAGCGTCGTCGGCGCGCTCGTGGGAAGGGCTTCGTCCACCGTCTCGTCCACCCACAGTGCCCACGGCTTGAACCACATCAGGACCGCGGCCGCCGCGACCACGGCGACGCCTCCCCACAGTGCCCACTTGCTTCGGCGTCCCACGGCTTGCTCCTCCTGCCCGACAGCGCTGTCCCCATCCAACGCGAAGCACCCTCCCACGACAAGGACGGACGGTCAGCGGTTCGCGACGCGCATCCCCCGCCGCCGTCGCTCCGGGCGGAGCCGGGTGACGCGCCGCCGTCCGCGCCCCCTCTGATGGTCAGCTCCGGCCGGGCGGCGGGGTTTCGGCTCCGGGGACCGGTGCGCCGGGCGGGTCGGCGGGGGCGGCGAGGAACCGGCGGGGGTCGGACGCCCGGGTGATCGCGGTCTCGATCGCGGCGATCCTGTCGGCGAGGGTGCCGAGGGCGGCGACCGCCCGGGACAGGGGGTCGTCGGAGGCGCCGCCCAGCGCCTGGGTGCGGGCGTGGGCCGTGAGGATCTCGGCCCATCGGTCGGCCTGCCGGGGGGTGAGGGTCCCGCGAAGAGCGGCGAACCTGAGGAGGTTGGCCTCGGCGTCGGTGGTGAGGGTCTGGGCCTCGGCGGTGTAGTGGTCGTCGATGACGGCGGCGAGTTCGGCGTCGTTCATGGCGGGCGAGAGACGGGCAGTGATCTTGTTCATGGTGCGGTAGGAGCCCTGGAGACGGAAGGGCGGTTCGGCGCGGGTCGCGTCGGAGCGGGCGGCGGAGGCGATGTACTCGGCGTTGACGGCCAGGACGGTCTCGCGGGCCGTGAGGAGATGACGCAGGACGGCCAGGATCCGGTCGGACTCGGCCGGGGCGTAGGGGTGGGTGAGCCGGTCGCGGCGGGCGGTCGGATCCCCTGCCGCGAGGCGGACGAAGAGGTCCACGTCGGCGGGATCGCGACCGGCGAGGGGGGCGAGGAGGGGGTGGGAGGTGAGGGCGTTCTCGACGAAGCTGAGGGCGAAGACGTCCTCCTTGCCGGTGAGGACGTCTCCGAGGTTCCACACGTCGGCGCGGTTGGCGAGCATGTCGGGGACCCGGAAGGCGTGCCCGGACGCCGTGTAGGGGTTGCCGACCATGCAGACGGCGAAGCGCTTGCCGCGCAGGTCGCGGCCGTTCAGGGTCCGGGTGGCGTCGCACAGCGGGATGAACCTCTGGAGGAACTCCGGCGAGCAGTGCTGGATGTCGTCGAGGTACAGCAGCACGTTGTCGCCCGCCGCGAGCGCGAAGGCGACCTTCTCCAGTTCGCGGCGGGCGGTGGCGTCGGGCGCCTCGTGGGGGTCGAGCGAGACCGTGCGCTGCCCGAGGGCCGGTCCGTCGATCTTGACGAGGAGCAGGCCGAGGCGGTCGGCGACGTACTCGATCAGTGTGGTCTTGCCGTAGCCAGGCGGGGACAGGAGCAGCAGCAGGCCCTGGGAGTCGCCCCGCTCGGCCTCGCCGGCCGCGCCGAGCTGCTTGGCGAGGTTGTCTCCGACCAGGGGGAGGTAGACCTCGTCGACGAGCCGGTTGCGGACGAAGGACGCCGTCGTCCGGGGACGGTACTCGTCCAGGCGGAGCCGGGCGTGCTCCTGTGCGACGAGGGCCGTACGTCGCTGCCGGTGGTCGCGGTGGGCGGGTACGTCCTCGCGGGCGAACGCCTCGGTGCGGGCCAGGAAGTCGTCGAGCCGGAGTGCCAGGGCGCGGTCCCTGATCCGGGGGTGGGCGCCCAGGAGGCCCGTCGCGCGCGCCGTGGTCGGGCCCTCGACGTCGTACCGTTCGAGACCGGGGCAGAGTTCGACGGCGACCGCCTCGGCGAGAACGTCCTCGTCGTGGGGCTCGCCGGACGACGCCAGGTAGGCGCCGAGCCATGCCTCGACGTGCTGTCGGCGTACGTCCGGGGCCGTGAGCGCGGTGAGGGAGTCGTCGTACCGGGAGGTGCCGACGGCGCGGCGGAACTTCTCCAGGAGGGTGCGGGCCGGGGCGGACAGGGCGAAGCCCGCGGGTTCGGTGGCGAGCTCCTCCACGAGGTACGCCGCAGCGGCCGGATCCCCGGTCTCCCGCGCGAGCGTGCCGCGCAGTCCGTCGAGCGCGGAGGGCGCGCAGAAGAGGTCGCGGGCGTGCGTCAGGGAGATCGCCCGCTCGGTCCATCGGGCGCGGTCGGCGGCGGTGAGGGTGAGGCCCCAGTGGAGCTGGGCGGCCGCGCGTGCCCGGCCGGAGTGCCTGAGTGTGCCGGCGGTGCCGTGGAGTCCGAGGACCTCTCGCAGGATGACCGCCGCGTCGTGGTCGTGGACACCGAGTTCGTACCCCTCGTCGTACGCGCTCTCCGCCGTCCGCCGCGCGAGCGCGTGGAGGTCCTCCCCGGCGAGTCGGTCGGCTCCGTGCTCGGTGAGGAGGCGGGCGGCCAGGTGCTCGGACCGGTAGACGTCCGGTGACTCGGAGGGCAGGGGCCGGTCCCTGAAGCGGTGGGCGCCGGCGAGGGCCTGGTCGGAGACGGGTGCGCGGTAGTCGGTGCCGGTGAGGGCGAGGACGAGGGCGTCTCCGTCCGGGACGAGGGTGAGTTCGGGGGTCCGGCGGTTGACGGCGAAGCGGTGCCGGCCGAGGCGGATCGTGTCGCCGGCGTCGGAGAAGAGTTCCGTACGGTCCCGCAGTGCGCGGCCCGCCTCCTGACGGGCCGTGGCGAGGCGGCTCTCCAGTCCCTCCGCCCGGGTCCGGTCACCGAGGTCCCGCAGCTCCGTCGCCGTGCGGCGGACCTTGGCCACCATCGGGTCCGACGCGAAGTACGTGTGGATCGCGTCGAGGTCGGCCAGGTCCGACGCGCGGCGGCCGATCGTGTCCAGCGCGCGGGCGGCGGACTCGGTGAGGCGTTCCGCCCGCCGGGCACGAGCGTCCTGGAGGGACTGCCCGCGCGCGGTGAAGGCGTCCCGGATCTCGCCTCGCTTCTCCGCGAGGGCTTCCAGGAAGCGCTCCGACTGCCCGAAGCGGGCTTCGAGGTTCTCCAGCTGGACCGTCAGGCGGCCCAGCTGGTCGTCGCACGCCTCCGGTGTGGGGGCCGCGGCGAGCGCGCCGGTGACGGCCTGGCCGAGCAGGGCGAGTTCGGCCGCGAACTCCGCCGCGCCCTCCCGTTCGAGCAGCGCGGTCCGCCGGACGGTGAGGACGGAGCGGGCGCGGTTGAGCGCACCGAGGACATCGGCGATCCGGGTGAGTATCGCGGTGCGGACGGTGGCGTCGGCCATGTCGAGGCCGGTGATGATCTCGCTGAGGGTCCGCAGGGCCAGGGTCTGCTCGTCGATCCGGTCGGCCACTGGGCCCGACTCCGCCGCGGTGGCGAGCTCCGCGGCCCGCGCGGCCAGGCTCTCGGCCTCGGCGTGGTGAGGGGTGAAGGCGTCCTCGCGGCCGAGGAAGGCGACGGCCCGGCGGGCCGCGGAGGCGATGTCGGACCCGACATCGGCGGCCAGGGCGTCGATGGCGTCCGTGTCGGCGTACCGCAGTTCCTTGAGGGTCGTCAGGCGGCCTTGAGCCTGGCGCAGTCCGGTGATCCGGGAGATCCACTCCTCGGCCGTCGCGGGGGTCTCGCCCTGGATGCGCCGGACCAGCCTGGCCATGTCCTCGGTGGACTCGGCGAGGGCTTCCGCGGCCTGTCGGCGCAGGGTCGACACGGTCTCGAACTCGTCGAGCACCTGCGTGAGCGTGCTGAGGAGTTCGTCCAGCGGGGCGCGCAGGTCTCCGGTCTCGGGTTCGCCGAGCCAGTGGTGGGTGTCTCCGGCGCGTACGCAGGCGGCGCGCAGCGCCTCGTACACTTCGCCGGCCGGCGTGAGCTCGGTGACCTGCCGGGCGATCGACAGGCAGTCGGAGATCCCCCGGACGAGGTCGGCGTTGCCGAAGCGGCTCAGCGGGCCGCCTTCGACCGGTGCCGCGTGGGTGTCGGCGACGTACGGCGTCCGCCAGAGCTGCACCGGGTGGACCCGTGCGGGTTCTCCGCCGCCGTCCCGCAGGAGCAGCATCGTCCCGTCGTCGAGCAGCGCGTGTCCGTGACCGGAGAGGGGGTTGGTGATCTCCTTGCGGACGAGGTTGTACGGAAGGAGCAGGGTTCGGCCCTGGGACTCGTCCTGGAAGACGTAGAGGATGTCCTCTCCGTTGGGCGAGCGGATCGCGCGGTCGAAGGCGAGGCCCGCGGTCTCGCCCTCGAACGTCCTGACCGTGCCGGAGGCCAGGCAGTATCCGCCGGGGAACACCAGGCCGGCGTCGTCGGGCAGCCTCAGGCACGCCTGTCCCAGGCCGTCGAGACGGACCACCGCCCCGGTCAGGGCGTTGAGCACGAGATGCCTGCGGGTCCGCTCCTTGTAGGGGCGCACGCGCACGACGGTCAGGGGGCCGACAGTGGCGTACGCGACCTCGGCGTCGGCCAGCGACTGGAGCGGTTCGTCCACCGGCTCGGAGTGGACGCCTTCGGAGGTCTCGGTGTCGTCCTCCGTCTTCAGCGTCAGCGCTCCGCCGACCGTGGAGACGAAGATCCGGCCGTCGATCGCGATGTGGGGGAAACGGCCCGCCACGTGGTCGTCCCGCGTCGTCTCCACCCAGTCGAGCTCCTGGGACGGGGGCATGAAGTGGTCCCGCTCGCCCTGGGCGTCCAGGAACCGCGTCCCGTCCGAGGAGCCGGTCGTCCAGCGCAACACGCGAAGGTCGCCCGGCTTCTCGCCCGTCCGGAAGACGGCGAGCAGGCGGTCCTCGACCCGCCGCAGGCGCAGCAGGCGGGCACCGCGGAAGTAGCGGTGCAGCGCCGTGAACTCGCGCCGGAAGCCGGGATCGTCGAGGAGGCCGGGCACGGCGTCCTCGGGCAGCGGGGCGAGGTCCCGGTCGTACAGGGTGAAGACGTCGGCCACCGACGGCTCGGCGCCGCCCGCGGTCGGCGTGTGGCGGCCGAGAAGCAGCAGGCCGTCGCCCACGGTGGCGACGTCCCTGGGCAGACCGGCGCGCTCGGTCCGGAGGCGGGCCGTACCCGTGAGGGTCAGGTGTCCCGATCCGAACTCCGCGATCCGCGCCTCGTTCAGGGCCTCGGCGCGGCGGGCGAGTTCGCCGGACCGGGCGGTGAGGCGGTCGCGCAGCACCCTGTACGTGTCCTGGTCGATTCCGCTGCTCATCCTCGTGCGCTCCTTGTACCGTGGTGAGGGACGGGTCCGGTGCCGGTGACTCCCCCGTTCGCCGGCACCGGGCCCGCTCTGACCACACCCCCGTGGGCGGTCAGTTCGTGGCCGCGCCGTTCAGCGCGGCGGTCTCCGTCGGCGCGGTGGCCGGTACGGTCGCGTCCAGCAGACCGGACTTCATGACCTTGGCGAGGAGCGCGGAGACGCTGAGGTTCTGCACGTCGGTGCTGGACAGCGATCCGAGCACCTTGGTCAGGTCCTCCGTGAAGGAGCCCTCCCCGTTCAGCCACGGGCCGGCGAGCGCCTGTGCCGTCGCGGAGTGGTCGACGAATCCGTCGACGGACCTGCCGAGTGCGATGGACTGCACGAGCCGGTCGAGGAAGACGGACTCGCCTCCGACGATGTTGATGTCCGCGTTCTCCAGCCCGGTGGCCAGGACGGTGGCCTGGGCCTCGGCCACCTGCCGCTGCACGTCGAGGCCGGCGAGCCGGATGTCCTTCTCCGCCTCCAGGCGGAGGCGGTACTCCTCGTGGGTGCGCGACGCTTCGTCGAACGCGGCGACGGCGATGGCCTTCTGGTTGAGGCCCTCGGCCTCCGCCTTGAGCTTCTCCCCGATGGCGGTGGCCTCGGCGAGCGCCTTGGCCCGCAGTCCCTCCGCCTCGGCCCGCAGCCGGGCCTCGGTGGCGTCGGCCTCGGCTCGGCCGGCCTTCTCGATGACGTCCGCCTCCTTCTCGCGGACCTGGACGGCTGCGAGTCCCTCGGCGGCGGCCTCGGCCTGGACCCCCTCGGCCAGCCGGATCTTCGCGCGGGCGTCCATGTCGGCGGCCTTGTGGCGGGCCTCGGCCAGCGTCAGCTCCTCGGCCGCCCGGTGGATCGCGGCCTGCTCGGCGGCCTCGGCGGCCTTGATGTCCTTGACGAGCTTCTCCTGGGCCTCGGCCTCCGCGGCGATGACCAGCGCCTGCCGCTCCCGCTCGGCCTCCTCCACGGTCCGCAGCCGCTTGATGGACTCCTCCTGCTCGGCCACGGTCCGGTCGACGGCGACCCGCTCCCGGATCACCTCGGCGATGTCCCGGCGCTGGGCCTCGACCTCCTTCTCGGCCGCGATCCGGGTCAGCTCGGTCTCACGGTCGCGGGCGATGACCTCCAGGAGGCGGTCCTTCTCGATCCGCTCGTTCTCGACGGCGATGACCCGCTCGCGGTTCTTCTGCGCGACGACGACCTCGCGCGCCTGGTTCTCGCGCTGGACACCGAGCTGCTCCTCGGTCCGCAGGAACGCGCTCTGCGCCCGCAGCCGCTCCTCCTCCACGACCTTCGCCGTCTCCGCCTCCTCGCGGGCCCGGACCGTCTCGATCTCGCGCTTCTGCTTGATCTCGGCGTCCGCCTGACGGCGTTCCAGCTCCAGGATGGCCTCGCGGGCGTCGACGTTCTGGCGGGTGATCTCCTTCTGCTCGTGCTGCCGCAGTTCGTTGGTGCGCACGTTCTCGACGGCGGTCAGTTCGGTGATCTTGCGGATGCCCTGGGCGTCGAGGATGTTGCCGACGTCGAGCTGGGTGAGCGGGGTCTGCTCCAGGTAGTCGATCGCCGCGTCCTCCAGGCTGTAGCCGTTGAGGTCGATGCCGATCAACTCGATGATCCGGAAGCGGAGTTCCTCGCGCTTGGTGTAGAGGTCGGTGAAGTCCATCTGCTTGCCGACCGACTTGAGCGCCTCGGAGAACTTGGCGTTGAACAGCTCCTGGAGCGTGGCCTGGTCGCTCGCCCGGGCCGTACCGATGGCCTGGGCGACCTTGATGACGTCCTCGACGGTCTTGTTGACGCGGACGAAGAACGAGATCCGGATGTCCGCGCGGATGTTGTCCTGGCAGATCAGACCGTCACGGCCGGTCCGCGAGATCTCGATGGTCTTCACCGAGATGTCCATGACCTCGGCCTTGTGCAGCACGGGCAGGACCACCTGCCCGGTGAAGGTGACGTCGACCTTCCGCATCTTGGAGACGATCAGCGCCTTGCCCTGCTCCACCTTGCGGAACAGTCTGCCGACCATGAACAGCGCCGCGACGGCGGCGAGCAGGACAACGGCGACGAGCACGCCGATGCCCGAGGTGATGGCATCCATGAGAAACCCCGTGTCGATCGAAGAGTGGAGACCCCGCCGCTCGGACGGCGGTGCGCGCGGGATCCGGGCCTGACGGAGCGCCACCGACCGCGCCCCGGCGCGGATCGGAGGGCAACGCCCGGCGCCGCGGCCCGAACAGGCACCTGACGAACAGCCAGGAGAGTGCCGGCACGGCCGGGAGGCTTCCGGATTCCGGCATTCTTGGCAGCGCCCCATCGCCGCCTCGGCCATTCTGATGGGCCGACGGCGAGGGTCGCATTGCCTTACTCCGGCAATCTTGACGAGTTCTTGATGCCGGGGCGGCCACCGCCGACCGGAGGTGGCGGTGGCCCCGGGGCCTTCCCCGAAGGACCCGGGGCCACCGGCATGACCGGGGTGTCGCTACCTCTGGTCGATGGGCAGGGCCAGGTCGGTGACCTGGAGCCTGCTCGGGAAGGCGCCCAGGCCGGTGGCCTTGCCGGTCAGTACGTCGACCGCGTAGAGACGGTAAGAGGCACCGCTCCGGAGGGTCGCGAAACCGTGGTTCGTACCGGCGGCCGGGTCGTGGTGGATGTCGAAACCGGCGTCGAGGGCGGCGTCCACGCCCAGGTTGCCGGTGGGGGCGAGAGTGCCGGCGTTGGCCGGGGACTGCAGGGAGACCCGGTCGGCCATCGTGTCGAGGTCGAACAGGGTGGTCGCGGTCGCGGTGTTCAGGTCGTTGTTGGTGTACGCGGCGCCGGTGACCCCCGTGGCGGTCGACGGGGGCGTCGTCGGGTTGGTCAGGGTGCCGTCGACGGTGGTCGTGCGCGGGGCGGCCGGGTCGTCGATGTTGTGCCGCAGGTTCTGGCCCGTGTTCGAGATGACCCGGAGGCGGTTGGCGGCGGGGTTGAAGTCCACGCCGAACGTGCTGCCCGCCAGGGCGACGGTCAGCTGGGAGACCTTCCTGGCCTTGGCGTCACCGGTGTTCAGGGTGTAGACGCCGCCCTTGTCGCCGACGCCGTACAGCTTCTCGTTCTGCACCCGGAAGTCGATCCCGACGAGCCGGGTGTCACCGGACAGGCCCGAGACCCTGCCCAGGGACCAGGCCCTGGACGGGCTGCGCACGTCGAACTCGACCAGGCGCTGGTCCCCGGTGAGGCCGATCGCGTGCAGGGCCTTGTGGTCGCGAGCGGGCTGGACCTGAGGAACGGGGCCGGAAGCCGCGGCCAGTGCCGGCGCCGCGCACAGGGCGGCCAGAACGGCCGCGGAGGCCGCGGTGGTGGTGCGGTTGCGCATGTCACTCCTTCGTCGGTCCCTGCCGGGAGGCCGGGACTCGTCAGGGCTTCGTCACCGCGGTCGCGGCGGACCGGGTTCCGGGAGGAATGCCACCCGCACGGCTCAGCGGACCTCGCCCCGCCTGCGCCGGCCGGGTGAACCTGCCGCGCGCCGCCTCGCCCCCGACGGGCAGGACCGAGGCCCTGTCGGAGCGGAGGGCGGAGTGCCCGGCGCCGCGACGGACCGGTTCCCGCACGGAGCGGCCGCCGCCGCGACGGACCGGTTCCCGCGTGGAGCAGCCGCCGTCGCGAGGGGCCGGTTCCCGCGCGGAGCCGCCGGGCTCCCCGCACCGATCCGGGCCACGGACGGCCCGCTCGGCCCGCGCGAGAAAGGAGGGCTCAGCGGTCCCACCGGGGACGGTGGCGACGGCGACCGCCGCACGGGCGGGTGCGCAACCGCCGCCACTCGCACCCGAGTCGCACAGAACATCAGACGGTCACCGATCCGGGTGACCGACCAATCCGTTCGGCGGAGCTCACCGAATACCGCACGTGAGCAGATTCCGCAGCAACCTCTCCCGCACCGCGCCGGGCGCCATGGCCGGGCTTCTCGCCGGGTTCGCCGCGCTGGCCGTCGCCGAGCTGGTCGCGGGTCTCGTCCGGCCCGCCGCCGGGCCCGTCACGGTCGTCGGCGGTGCCGTCATCGACCGGACTCCGGCCGCGGTGAAGGACTTCGCGATCCGCACGTTCGGCGAGGACGACAAGACGGTCCTCCAGCTCGGCATCCTCGTGGTCCTGGCCCTGATCGCGGCCGCGCTGGGCGTTGTCGCCCTCCGGCACCGGCGAACGGGCTCATGCGGTGTCCTGTTGTTCGGGCTCGTCGGGGCGACGGCCGCCGTGAGTCGACCCGACTCCCGGGGAATCGGCGACATCCTGCCGTCGCTTCTCGGGGCGCTGGCCGGCGCGCTGGTCCTTCACGTCCTGGCGGGCCAGGCTTCCCGTCCCCTCGCCCCCGAGGGCGGCGGGGGCGGCGGGGGTTGGAACCGGCGTGGCTTCCTCGTCGCGGCGGGCGTCACAGCCGTGGGCGCGACGTCGGCCGGGCTGCTCGGCAGGTACCTCACCGGCCGTCAGGCGCGGGGGGCCGTCGCCTCCCGCCAGGGCCTCGTGCTTCCCGCGCCGGCCTCGCCGGCTCCGCCCGTGCCGAAGGGAGTCCAGCTCAGGGTCTCGGGCATCACTCCGTTCACGACCCCCAACAAGGACTTCTACCGCGTGGACACCGCGCTCGTGGTGCCCAAGGTCGACGCGGGGAGCTGGCGGCTGAGGATCCACGGGAAGGGCGTCCCCCGCGCCCGGACCTACACGCTCGACGACCTTCTGGGCCGGCCCCTCATCGAGCGGGACATCACGCTGACCTGCGTCTCGAACGAGGTCGGTGGCCCTTACGCCGGCAATGCGCGGTGGCTCGGGGTCCGCCTCTCGGACCTGCTGGCCGAGTGCGGGGTGAGACCGCCGTCGGCGGGCGGCCGGGCCGACCAGCTCGTGGCCCGTTCCGTCGACGGGATGACGCTCGGCTCGCCGGTGGAGGACGTCATGGACGGTCGCGACGCGATCCTCGCCGTCGGCATGAACGGCGAACCCCTTCCCTTCGACCACGGTTTCCCCGTCCGCATGGTCGTCCCCGGCCTGTACGGCTACGTGTCGGCCTGCAAGTGGATCGAGGACATCGAGCTCACCACGTTCGACGCCTACGACCCCTACTGGGTCAAGCGGAAGTGGGCTCGCCGGGCCCCCGTCAAGACGCAGTCCCGGATCGACACGCCGAAGCCGTTCGCGCGTCCCGCCGCCGGCACCGTGACCGTCGCCGGGGTCGCCTGGGCGCAGCACCGCGGCATCACCCGCGTCGAGATCCAGGTGGACGACGGCCCCTGGCAGGACGCCGACCTCGCCGCACAGGACACCGTCGACACCTGGCGCCAGTGGTCGTACCGCTGGCAGGCCGCGCCCGGCGGACACAACCTCACCGTCCGCGCCACCGACGGCACGGGACGGGTCCAGACCGAGCGACGCACCAGGACCGTCCCCGACGGCGCGAGCGGCCGGCACAGCGTGTTCGTCACCGTCACCTAGACCACCGTGGGCGCGACCGCGCCCACGGAGCATGACCAGCCCTGTCGTACACATCCAGATCATTCATCGAAGGAGCACCACCATGAACTCTCTCCGTATCCGTCGTGGCGCCGTCGCGGTGGCCGCGGCCGCCGTCCTCCCCCTCTCCCTCGCCGCCTGCTCGGACTCCGGCGAGGAGGGCAAGGCGTCCGCGCCGTCCTCGGCCGCCGCCTCCAGCACGGCCGACGAGGCTCCCACCGAGGACGCCACGGCCATGGACCAGCCCTTCGGCCCGGCGTGTGCCGGTGTGCCGAAGGACGGCGCGGGCTCCTTCGACGGCATGGCGAAGGACCCGGTGGCCACGGCGGCGTCCAACAACCCCGCCCTGTCCACGCTCGTCACCGCCGTCAAGCAGGCCGGTCTGGTCGACACGCTCAACAACGCCGAGAACATCACCGTCTTCGCGCCGACGAACGACGCCTTCGCCAAGATCCCGAAGGCCGACCTCGACAAGGTCCTGGCCGACAAGGCCACCCTGACCAAGATCCTCACCTACCACGTCGTCGGCGAGAAGCTCGCTCCCCAGCAGCTGGAGAGCGGTTCCTTCGAGACCCTCCAGAAGGGCATGATCACCACCAAGGGCTCCGGCCAGGAGTTCACCGTGAACGACTCCTCCAAGGTCGTCTGCGGCAACGTCAAGACGGCCAACGCCAACGTCTACATCGTCGACACGGTCCTGATGCCCAAGTAACCGGACCGCTCCCCCGGTCAGCGGGATCCACCGGCACGCGTGCCGCGTCGGGCATCCGACGCGGCACGCGGCGCACAGGGCCGAAGCCGTTCCCTCCGCCCTGCCCCGGGAGGGACCGGCTTCGTCCGCCGGCGCCGAGGACGCCCGGGCGGGGGTGTCGGTGGTCGGCTGTCGGACTCCGCGAGCGTCCGGAGACGGCGGGGACCGGGCGAGCGCGGAATGGGGCGGGGCGCGCGGGGTCAGCCCGCGGTCCAGCCGCCGTCGAGGGGCAGGGAGGCGCCCGTCAGGTAGCCGGAGTGCGGGCCGCAGAGCCACAGGACGGCGGAGGCGACCTCCTCGGTCTCCAGGAGCCGCTTGACGGGCGAGCGGGCCAGCATGACGTTCGACAGGACGTCGCCCTCGCTGATGCCGTGGGCGGCGGCCTGGTCCCGTACCTGCCCCTCGACCAGCGGGGTGCGGACGTATCCGGGGTTCACGCAGTTGCTGGTCACGCCGTGCGGGGCGCCCTCGATCGCGGCGACCTTGCTGAGCCCTTCCAGGGCGTGCTTGGCGGCGACGTAGGCGGCCTTGTAGGCGCTGGCCCGGAGGCCGTGGACGCTGGAGACGTTGACGACACGGCCCCAGCCCCGCCCGTACATGTGCGGCAGCGTCCTCCGCATGAGCAGGAACGGGGCGGTGACCATCACCTTCTGGATGAGCTCGAAGCGCTCCGGGGGGAACTCGGTGAGCGGGGCGACGTGCTGGAGGCCCGCGTTGTTGACGAGGATGTCGACGTCGGCCGGGAGGCGGTCGATCGCGGCCCGGTCCGCGAGGTCGGCCACGTGCGCCACTCCGCCGGCGGCCTCGGCGACCGCCTCGGCGGCGGCGCCGTCCCGGTCCACGACGTGCACGGTGGCCCCCGCCTCCGCCAGGGCCAGCACGCAGGCCCGGCCGATGCCGCCGCCACCGCCGGTCACCAGCGCGGTGCGTCCGCTCAGGTCGGTCGCCGCGCCGGCCGGCAGGACGGTCGGGGTGGGAAATGTGTTCATCATGGCGGGAAACAGTAGGGAGCGCCCCGGGGCCCTCCCATGGACGAGGTCACCACAAAGTGAGGCGTTCCTGTGGTGGCGTCCACCACTTCCGGTGGACGGGGCCCGGCGCCGTCGGTCGCCGGCCCCGCCGTCGACGGCCGCTAGCGGCCGAGCGGGCAGTGGTTCACGAGCGTCGCGGGGTCCGCGTCGGCGAGCAGGGCGACGGTCTTGGAGCCGGGCGGGCGGGTGCCCTGGGAGAGCCACTTCTCCAGGGCCGTGAAGCCGCTGCGGTGGCAGGGCGCGAGGGGCCTGAGCCGGTCGGGGAAGACGTCGTACAGCGAGTCGGTGTGGGTGCCGCCCTCGATGCGGTAGTAGCGGTGCAGCGGCCCCCGGCCGGCGTCCCGGACCATGCGGGCGTAGACGTCGGAGTCCTCGCCGATCGGCAGGAGCGTGTCGAGGGTGCCGTGAAGGGTGATCAGGGGCTTGCCGATGCGGCCGGTGAGGGCGATCTTCGCGACGGCCCGGCGTACCTCGGCGGGCCTGGCCGCGTAGTCGTAGTCGGTGTCGCAGCCCGGGGTGCCGGTCGCGCAGTACGGGGTCCCGGCCTCGGTCGCGCCGTCGTAGCCGGGGTCCATCTCCTCGCGGTAGATGCGCTGGGTGAGGTCCCAGTAGACCTGGTGGTGGTACGGCCACAGGAACTCGGAGCCGGCCGGGAAGCCGGCCGCGTGGAGGTCGCGGCGGGCCTGTTCGGCGCCGTCGCCGCCGGCCGCGTACACGGGGTAGGCGCGCAGCGCCTTGGGCAAGAAGTCCAGCAGGTTGGGGCCGTCGGCACGCCAGAGGGTGCCTTCCCAGTCGACGCCGCCGTCGTACAGCTCGGGATGGTTCTCCAGCTGCCAGCGCACGAGGTAGCCGCCGTTGGACATGCCGGTGGCGAGGGTGCGGGCCGGGGGCCGGTGGTAGCGCTGGGCGACGGCCGACCGGGCGGCGCGGGTGAGCTGGGTGAGGCGGTCGTTCCACTCGGCGACGGCGTCCCCGGGCGTGCGGCCGTCGCGGTGGAAGGCGAGGCCGGTGTTGCCCTTGTCGGTGGCGGCGTACGCGTAGCCGCGGGCCAGCACCCAGTCCGCGATGGCCCGGTCGTTGGCGTACTGCTCGCGGTTCCCGGGGGTGCCGGCGACGACGAGGCCGCCGTTCCACCGGTCGGGGAGGCGGATGACGAACTGGGCGTCGTGGTTCCAGCCGTGGTTGGTGTTGGTGGTGGAGGTGTCGGGGAAGTAGCCGTCGATCTGGATGCCGGGGACGCCGGTGGGGACGGGCAGGTCCTTGGGGGTGAGTCCCGCCCAGTCGGCCGGGTCGGAGTGTCCGGTGGCGACGGTGCCGGCCGTGGTCAGTTCGTCCAGACAGGCCGCCCGCTGGAGTTCGGCGCCCGGGACGCGGAGCTGGTGCACGCGGGCGCAGTGACCGGCGTCGCCTCCCCGGGCGGTGGGACCGGGTACGGCCGCCGCCGGAACGGCGGTGACCGCCAGGACGGCGACGGCGAGGGCGGCGAGGGCCTTGCGGCGCGGGGCCAGGGCGGCGAGAGCCTTGCGGCGCGGGGCGCGGGGTGGGGAGCCGGGCGAGAGTCGCACGGGGTGCCTCCGTGGGGTCGGGTTGCGGGGACCCGCGAGAGGCTACGACGCCGTTTCGGCCCGACACATGGGCGTATCGCCCATTCCTGGCCGTCCGGTGGTGGTGGGCGGCACCATCCGCCTCCGGCGCGCCCACGGACGGTCTCGTGCCCGGGGATCGGGGCCGGACAGGGTCCATGGGTCGGGGGCGGACCGGATCCGGAGGCCGGGGCGGAGCGGGGCGGGTCCAGGGGCCTGGGGGGGCGGACCGGGTCCGCGGTGGGCCGGATCCGGGGACCGGGGGCGGACCGGATGCGCGGCGGACCGGGTCCGGAGGCCGAGGGGCGGACCGTGTCCCGGGGTCGGGGGACGCTCCAGCTCCGAGGGCGGGGGGCGACCCGGGGAAGGTGGTCGTCACCATCTCCCCCGGGGTCGGTGTGTGGACGGCAGCCATGGGCGGGCCGGGGGGCGCCTGCCTAGGCTCGCTGCCCATCGGTCGTATCGGCCACCGGCGCTGACCTGCGAGGTCTCCCGGTCGCCCGAGGGAAAGGGTCCGTATGGGTCTGGACAAGACGGTCGCGAGCGCGGCGGAGGCGGTGGCCGACATCCCCGGCGGCGCCTCCCTCGCGGTGGGCGGCTTCGGGCTGTGCGGGATACCCGGCACGCTGATCGACGCCCTGTGGCAGCGGGGGGTCGACGCTCTGAGGATCGTGTCGAACAACTGCGGCGTCGACGACTGGGGGCTCGGCCTGCTGCTCGCGGCGGGGCAGATCTCCCGGATGACGAGTTCGTACGTGGGCGAGAACAAGGAGTTCGCCCGGCAATACCTGAGCGGCGAGCTGGAGGTCGAGCTCGTCCCGCAGGGGACACTGGCGGAGCGGCTGCGGGCCGGCGGCGCGGGCATCCCCGCCTTCTACACCCCGGCGGGCACGGGGACGCAGGTCGGCGAGGGCGGGCTGCCGTGGCGGTACGCGGCGGACGGCAGCGTGGCGGTGGCGTCCCCGCCGAAGGAGACGCGGGAGTTCGGCGGGCGACCGTACCTCCTGGAGGAGGGCATCACGACGGACTTCGCGCTGGTCCGGGCGACCGTCGGCGACCGCCACGGCAACCTCGTCTTCCGCTCCTCGGCGCGGAACTTCAACCCGCTGGCCGCGATGGCCGGGCGGGTCACGATCGCCGAGGTCGACCACCTCGTCGAACCGGGCGAGCTCGACCCCGACGAGGTCCACCTGCCCGGCGTCTTCGTCCGGCGCGTGGTCCGGGTGACGCCCGGCGACCCCGCCGCAGAGCGGCGCGTCGAGCGCCGTACCGTCCGACAGGAAGGCGACGCCTGATGACCCTCACCCGCGAGCAGATGGCGGCCCGCGCCGCCCGGGAACTCACCGACGGCAGTTACGTGAACCTCGGCATCGGGCTCCCCACGCTCATCCCCAACCACCTCCCGCCGGGCGTAGAGGTCGTGCTCCAGTCGGAGAACGGCATCCTCGGCGTGGGCCCGTACCCCACCGAGGACGAACTCGACCCGGACCTCGTCAACGCGGGCAAGGAGACGGTGACGACCCTGCCCGGCGCCTCCTTCTTCGACTCGGCCCTGTCCTTCGGGATGATCCGCGGGGGGCACATCGACACCGCCGTGCTCGGCGCCATGCAGGTGTCGTCGGCGGGCGACCTCGCCAACTGGATGATCCCCGGCAAGATGGTCAAGGGCATGGGCGGGGCGATGGATCTCGTCCACGGCGCCGGGCGGGTCATCGTCCTGATGGAGCACACCGCGAAGGACGGCACGCCGAAGCTCGTCGAGACGTGCGGTCTGCCGCTGACGGGCCGCGCGGTCGTCCAGCGCGTCATCACCGACCTCGCCGTCGTGGACGTCACCCCCGACGGCTTCGCCCTGGTCGAACGGGCTCCGGGCGTCACCGTCGAGGAGGTCCTCGCGGCCACCGCGGCGCCCCTCCTCGTACCGCGGGCCGCCGCGGCACAGGCCTGACGGTCCTCCGCCGCTCAGGCCGGCCGGTCCCCCTCCCTGCGCAGCCACGCGTCGCAGGCCGCGTAGTCGACGTCCGTGAGGCCGACGCGGGCGTCCACCCGCAGGAGCAGGGCGCGGCCCGGGTGGTGGGCGCCGACCCAGGTCCGGTCCCGGTCGGTGAGCTCGTCGTCGATCCAGACGAACGGCCGGCCCGCCGCCAGGGCGACAAGCGGACGGGTCTTCCAGTGGAGTCCCTCGCGCCCGTCGTCCTCGGCGTCGGCGTCGGACGGCTCCGGCCAGGCGACGACGGCGAGCGGCGGGAGCCCGAGCACCGGGGCGACGCACGTGTTCGCGTCGTCCATCCACGTGGTCGCCCAGACCAGTTCACAGGGCAGCGCGGCGAGCCGGGCTCCGTGCGCCGGGTCGATCCTCGACAGGAGCGGGTTCACGTCGGCGCCGTGGAGTGTGCGCTCGGCCGGTGCGAAGGTCGGATACCGGCCGGGATCGGCGCCGAACGGGATCAGCGGGCCGTCGACGTCGAGGAAGAGGAGCGGGAGCCGCTGGGAGCCGGTCACAGCGGACGAGGATAGTGGCGGGACGGCGGGGAGACCGGCCTACGGGTGCTCGCGGTTCCTGGGCCTCGGCCGATCGGACCGGCGGTGTCCCCTCGGCCGCCGCCACGCCCATGCGGTCCCCACAACCGCCGCCACGCCCATGCGGTCCCCTCGGCCCCGTCGGTCCGGGCGCCCGAGGCGTTCGCCGCCTCCGTCCGCGCCGTGGTCATCCGGCGGGAGGCCGGCCGGTGGGCCGTGGCCCCGGGAGCGCGCGGGAGTCGGAGGCGGAGGGCGGTCCGGGGGCGCGTCCGCCGCGTCGGGGCCCGGCCCGCCCCGGTCTGCCGAGGACGACGCCGCAGAGGACGAGCCCCAGGCCGCCGAGCTGTTGGAGGGTCAGCGTCTCCCCGGCGACCGCCACGCCCAGCAGGACGCCCGTCACCGGGTTGAGCAGCCCGAGCAGGCCCACGGTCGCGGCGGGCAGGTGCCGCAGTCCGGCGAACCAGGCGGTGAAGGCCAGGGCCGTGGCGACCAGGGAGACGTATCCGAAGGCGAGGAGCGCCGAGGGGGACAGCGCGGGCGGCGCGCCCTCCACGACCGCGGCGAGCGGGAGCAGGAGCAGGCCGCCGGCGGTGAGCTGCCAGGCGGTCGAGGCGAGCACGTCGACGTCGGTGCTCCACCGCTTCGCGAGGATGTGGCCGAAGGCCGAGACGAGCATGGCGGCGACGGAGGCGAGGATCCCGCCGGTGCTGACGGTGCCGTCCCCGGTGAGCAGCATGAGGGCCGTTCCCGTCAGGCCGACGACGGCCCCTGCCAGGTGGGCGGCACCGGGCCGCTCCGCGATCAGCGCCCACGCGATGAGCATCATCGCCAGCGGCGACACCGCCATGACCGTGGAGGCGACGCTCGTCGGCAGCTGCTGGGAGGCGGCGTACACGAGGACGAAGAAGAGGCTGACGTTGAGCAGTCCGAGTACGGCGGAGCGCCACCACCAGTCGCCGCGGGGCCGCTTCCTCGACAGGGCCAGCAGGACGGCTCCGGCGGGCAGCGCGCGGAGGGCGGCGCCGTAGAACGGGCTGTCCGCGGGCAGGAACTCGTGGGTGACGAAGTAGTTCGCCCCCCAGGCCACCGGCGCGACGGCGGTCAGGACGACCCAGCGATTGGCTTCCATGGAAGCCAATATATATCTTCCACGGAAGCTATGATGGCGGCCATGGACGATCCACCCCCGCGGGACCGCGTGGCCCGCATCCAGGCCGACTGGCGCCGCGAACGCCCCGACCTCGACGTCTCCCCCCAGGGCGTCATCGGCCGGCTGCACCGGCTGGCCGACCGCCTCGACGGCGAGCTGCGCCTCGTCTACGACCGGTACGGGCTCGGCGAGGGGGAGTTCGACGTCCTGTGCGCCCTGCGCCGGGCCGGCGCCCCCTTCGAGCGCGCCCCCGGTGAGCTCGCCGCGCACACCATGGTCACGACGGGCGCGATGACGAAGCGCATCGACCGGCTGGAACGCGCCGGCCTCGTCGCCCGCCGCCGCGCGGACGACGACCAGCGCGGCCGTATCGTCGCCCTGACCGGCCCCGGTCGTGAGCTGATCGACCGCGCCTTCACCGACCACATGCGCAACGAGCGCCGGCTCCTCGACCTGCTGACCCCCGACGAGGCCGAGGCCTTGGAGCCCCTCCTCGCGGCCTGGCTCGGACGCCTGGAGCCGGGGCCGTGAGACGCGGACGACTGGAGCCGGGGCCTTGAGGCTCGGGCTCCTGGAGCCGGGGCCCTGAGGCTCGGACGCCCTTGAGAGACTCGGACGCCCTTTTGAGCAGGGGCCGGGAGACTCGGACGCCTGTAGCCAAGACCGTGACCAGAGCCGCGCGCCTCACACCCTGAAGCACGCGCCGGGGTCGGCGTGCCGGACCTCCCCCGGGAATCCGGCGGCGGCCCGCGCGACCGCCTCGGACGGCTCCGTCCCGGGCCCCACGTGGGTCACGACGAGCCGCCGCGCCCCCGCCAGGGCGGCGCTCCGCCCGGCCTGCGCGGCCGAGTGGTGTCCGGCGGCCTCCCCGTCGGCCTCGCAGACGAAGAGGTCGCAGTCCCGGCCGAGTTCGACGAGCGCCGGGCAGGGTTCGCAGTCCCCCGAGTAGACGAGCGAGCGGCCCCCGGCGTCCTCGACGCGGAGCGCGAACGCGGGCATGCCGTGTTCGACGGCCCGTGCCCGCAGGGTGAGTCCGCCGACGGCGGCGACGTGCCCGTCGGCCAGTTCCTCGAAGGCGAAGGCCCGCTCGACGGGGCTGCGTCGGGGGCCGTTGGTGAGGTAGGCCGCGAGCCGGTCGGCGGTGCCGGGCGGCCCGAAGAGAGGCACGGGCAGGGCGAGTTCGAGCCCCGCGTACAGCAGTCCGTAGTAGGCGGTGAGCAGGTCCGCGCTGTGATCGGCGTGCAGGTGGGAGATCCAGATCGCGTCGATCTCGCCGAGGTGGGCGTACCTCTGGAGCTCTCCGAGCGTGCCGCTTCCGGCGTCCACCCACACCCGGGCGCCACCGCCCTCGACGAGATAGCCGGAGCAGGCGTTCCCCGGTCGGGGGAAGGGGGTGGCGGAGCCGAGCACGGTGATCCGCAGCGCGTCGTCGGTCATGGCCCGACCCTAGGTCCTGGCGTCGAACTCCCGTCCGCCCCGCGACGCGGGTCCCTGGGTCGACCGCCCCGGGACGTGCCGGGGCCGCGACCCGGACGTGCGCGCGTGGGGCTCGTTTTGCCGTTTCGGCAAGAGGACTGGCCCGGGCCCGGAAGGCTGGGCGACGGTGGGCCCATGCCTGATGACATCGCCACCGACGCCCCCGCCGCCGACCGCCTCCCCTCCTCCGACAGTCCCGCGATCGCCGACGGTTATGTCGGTGACCCCGCCGTGCGCGACGAGTGGGACGCGCGCTACGCCGAGCGGGAACGGCTGTGGAGCGGGCAGCCCAACGGCGCCCTGGTCGCGGAGGTCGCCGACCTCTCCCCCGGCCGGGCGCTCGACGTCGGCTGCGGCGAGGGGGCGGACGCCATCTGGCTCGCCCGCTCCGGCTGGGACGTCACCGCCCTGGAGGTCTCGGGCGTGGCGCTGCGCAGGGCCGCCGTCCACGCGCGGGACGCCGGTGCGGAGGTGCGCTGGGTCCACGCGGGACTGACCGACGCGGCGCTCCCGCCGGCCTCCTTCGACCTGGTCTCCGCCCAGTACCCGGCCCTGCTCCGCACCCCGGAGGCCGCGGCCGAGCACGCGCTGCTCGCCGCCGTCGCCCCCGGCGGCGTGCTGCTGGTCGTGCACCACGCGGGCATGGACGAGCACCACGCGGAGCAGGACAGCGGCTTCGACCCCGCGGACTACGTCTGGCCCTCGATGGTCTCCGCGCTGCTCGGCGACGACTGGCGGGTCGAGGTGGACGAGGAGCGTCCCCGCGTGGCGCCCGACGGCGGCGCCGGCGCGCACCACCACCACGACATCGTGCTGCGGGCGCGCCGGCTGCGCTGACGCGCGCCGCGTCCGGCGGTGTGGGAGGACGGGGCGCCTATCGCCGGCGTATCGGAAAGCGGATACGTCGGTGCAACCCCCCGCCGTGTCCCATGGGCGCATGAACGACGACACCGCACCGCCGGACCCGCTACGCCGCACCCGCGCGACCGTGGGGGCGGGCCTGGCGTTCCTGGGCCTGGCGGGTGCCCTGTACGCGCTGCGCGGGCCGCTCCTGATGTCCGCGCCCGCGTGCGTGGCCGGGCGGTGGGACCACTGCCTGGGCACGTTCAACGGCGTGGTGCTGATGACGCTGGTCACGGTGCCGGTCGCCCTGCTGGTGGCGTGGGGCCTGGCGCGGGTGCGACGGGGCGCCGGGGTCGCGGACCCGTGGCGGAGGTCGCTGGCCGAGGTGGGCATGGTGCACGGCACGGTGCCGTTCCTGTGGCTGACGCTCATGCCGGGCGGCGGGGCCGGGGTGGCGCCGCCGCGGGTGAGCCTCGTACCCCTGCGGGACCTGGTCACCATGGGCCCGCTCGGTATCGGCGGCAATCTGCTGGTCTTCGCCTCGCTCGGCTTCTTCGCGCCGATGCGGTACGCGGCCCTGGCGTCGGTGCCGAGGATCCTGGCGCTCGGGGCGGGCTGCTCGGTGCTGGTCGAGACCGCGCAGTACGTCCTCCGGCTGGACCGGGTGTCGTCCGTCGACGACGTCCTCGTCAACGCCGCCGGCGCCGTCCTGGCCGGGCTCGCGTCCCGCCGCTGGTGGCGCCGCGCGGCGGACCGGGGTCCGAAGGCAGGCCCTAGGCTTCCGGCATGCGTGTACTGATCGTGGAGGACGAGCCGGACCTGGCCGAGGCCGTCCGGGACGGTCTCCGGCTGGAGGCGATCGCCGCCGACATCGCCGGTGACGGCGACACCGCCCTGGAACTGCTCGCCGTCCACGCCTACGACCTCGCCGTGCTCGACCGCGACATCCCGGGGCCGTCCGGCGACGAGGTCGCCCGCCGGATCGTGGCGTCCGGAAGCGGCATCCCGATCCTCATGCTGACGGCTGCCGACCGGATCGACGACAAGGCGTCCGGATTCGCGCTCGGCGCCGACGACTACCTCACGAAGCCGTTCGAGCTGCGGGAGCTGGTGATGCGGCTGCGGGCGCTCGACCGCAGGCGGGCGTACGCGCGCCCCCCGGTCCGCGAGCTGGCCGGCCTGCGCGTCGATCCGTTCCGCCGGGAGGTCTTCCGTGACGGGCGGTACGTGGCGCTGACGCGCAAGCAGTTCGCTGTGCTCGACGTCCTGGTCGCCGCCGAGGGCGGGGTCGTGAGCGCGGAGGAATTGCTGGCGCGGGCGTGGGACGAGAACGCCGACCCGTTCACCAACGCCGTCCGCATCACCGTCTCCGCCCTGCGCAAACGGCTGGGCGAGCCGTGGATCATCGCCACCGTGCCGGGGGTCGGCTACCGCATCGACACCGGCTCGCCGGGCCCGGAGCCCGCGGGTGGGTAGGCGCCCCGGCCTCAGCGTCCGGTTGAAGCTCACCCTCAGCTACGCCGGCTTCCTGACCGTCGCGGGCGCCCTCCTGCTGGCGGTCGTGTGGGGGTTCCTGCTGCGGTACGTCCCCGACAACTCCCAGGGCCTCCTGGGGGTCTCCCCGAACCGCTACCTGCTGGTGCGGACCTTCGCGCCCGCGGCGGCGGTGGCGATGGGCTTCCTCCTCGTGTTCGGCCTCGTCGGCGGGTGGCTGCTCGCGGGCCGGATGTTGGCGCCGCTCACCCGGATCACGGCCGCGGCGCGGACGGCCGGGACCGGCTCGCTCTCCCACCGGATCCGGATGGAGGGCCGGGAGGACGAGTTCCGCGAGCTCTCCGACGCCTTCGACTCCATGCTCGACCGGCTGGAGTCGCACGTCGCCGAGCAGCGGCGGTTCGCCGCGAACGCCTCCCACGAGCTGCGTACCCCGCTCGCCGTCTCG
Source organism: Streptomyces sp. NPDC014861 (assembly GCF_043081625.1). Classification (NCBI taxonomy): domain Bacteria; kingdom Bacillati; phylum Actinomycetota; class Actinomycetes; order Kitasatosporales; family Streptomycetaceae; genus Streptomyces; species Streptomyces sp. NPDC014861. The sequence continues at coordinate 192,715 of NZ_JBIBWV010000003.1, read as the reverse complement.
CAGGCGCTGCTCGACCTCGCCCGCGAGGATCCCGCCCAGGACCGCGACGCGCTCCTCGCGCGGCTGCGCACCGCCAACACGCGCGCGATCGGCCTGACCGAGGCGCTGCTGCTGCTCGGCCGCAGCGACCGCGGACTCGTCGGCCGCGACCGGGTCGACCTCTCCCTCGTCGCCGAGGAGGCCGCCGAGACGCTGCTCCCGCTCGCCGAGCGGCGCGGGATCGCGCTCGACGTGACGGGCGCGGCCGCCTGGACCTCCGGCTCCCCCGAGCTGCTGCTGAGGATGGTGACGAACCTGGTCCAGAACGCGGTCGTGCACAACCTGCCGTCCGGCGGCACCGTCACGGTCCGCACCGGGGCCCGCGACGGCGTCAGCGAGATCCGGGTCGAGAACTCGGGCGCCCCGCTCCCGCCGGAGCTGGTACCGACCCTCACCGAGCCCTTCCAGCGGGGGACGGAACGCGTCCGCACCGGCGAGCACGCGGGCGTGGGCCTCGGCCTCGCGCTCGTGCACAGCATCGTCCGCGCCCACGGCGGCACGCTCTCCCTGGTCCCCCGCCCCGCCGGCGGTCTCCTGGTCACGGTCCTGCTGCCCGGCGCACCGTAGAGGCCGCCGCCCGGGCCACCGGTCCGGTGGACGGCCGTTCATCCCGCCGAACCACCCGGTCGGCGGGCGGGGTGCCGCGTACGATCGAGCGATGCAAGCACCTGTGACGCTCCACGTGGCCCCGACTCCGCGCGCTCCGGCGCTCGTTCTCCGGCCCTGGTGCGCGGAGGACGCCGCCGCCCTGGTGGGGATCTCCGGGGATCCCGCCCTCCGCCGCTGGACGAGCCTGTCGTTCGAACGCGAGGACGAGGGGGCGCGCTGGATCCGGGGGCAGGAGCGGGACTGGGCCGGGGGCCTGCGGTTCGGCTTCGCCGTCCTGGAGGTGACGGGGGACGGCACGTCCCCGCTCCTCGTCGGCGGGACCGTCCTCAAGAACCTCGCCCCCGGCAGGCCCTCCGCCGAGGTGGGCTACTGGACGGCGGCCCGCGCCCGTGGCCGGGGTGTGGCCCCCCGGGCCCTGGCCGCCCTCACCACGTGGGCCGTGGACACCTTCGCCGACGACGGCCTGCTGTGGCTCGAAGCCCTCCATCAGGTGGACAACGAGGCGTCCTGCCGCGTCGCGGAGAAGTGCGGCTACGCCTACGACCGCACGCTGCCCGCCACTCCACCCGACTTCCCCCTCGACGGCCACCTCCACCGACGGCGGGCCGGCTAGCGCCTGTCGTCAGTCCACGTCCCTGATCCGCCTGACCAGGACCGCGCCGGCCAGCCCCAGTGCGGCGGAGACCAGGTACAGCGCCCGGTAGCCGCCCAGGTGGGTCACGAGCGGGGCGGCCAGGGCGGGGGCGGCCACCTGGGGCAGGGCGTTGGCCACGTTGATGACGCCGAGGTCCTTGCCGCGGTCGTGGGCGGTCGGCAGGACGTCGGTCATCAACGCGAAGTCGACGGAGGTGAAGACGCCGAATCCGATCCCGAGGAGGGCGGCGGCGACCAGCGCCCCGTTCCACGTCTGCCACCCCGCCAGCATCCCGGTCGCCGCGGCCATCAGGACACCGGACCAGAGGACGAACGGCTTCCGCCGCCCGATCCGGTCCGACCAGACCCCGCCGGCGACCACGGTGGCGAGGAGGGTGACGCCGTTGACCGCCGTCAGGATCAGCACCCCGGTGCCCGGATCGGGGTGGTGCAGCCGGTCGCGCAGGTAGTAGAAGAGGTAGAGCAGGACGAGCGCGTTGCTCAGGTTGATCAGGAAGCGGGTCAGCCAGGCCCACGCGAGATCGGGGTACGCGCGCGGGCTCAGCCAGAACCCGGCCGCGAAGCGCCGCCAGGACCAGGCGGGCCGGTAGGCGGCGTCGAGCCGCAGGTCCGGGTGGCGGAGTACGTACGGGGCCACGCCCAGCAGGGTGAACACGGCGCAGGCCGCGTATCCGGCGCCGATCCCGCCGACGGCCGTCGCGAGACCCGTGCCGGCGACCACCCCGAGGATCTGCGCGGCACCCAGCCAGCCGCCCACGACGCCGCGCTGGCCGCGCGGCACCCGGTCCGGCACGGCGGCGGTGACGGCGGCGAAGGCCGCGTTCAGCGTCAGCTGCACCAGGCACCAGCCGACGAAGAGCATCCACACCGCGTCCGCCGCCCCGAGCAGCAGCAGGGAGAGCGCGCCGCCGGCCGACCCCGCCACGATCCACGGCGTGCGCCGCCCGTGGCGGGACACGGTGCGGTCCGACAACGCCCCGAACAGCGGGTTCGCGGCCAGCGACACCACCGCGCCGACGCCGGTCACCCAGGCGAGCAGCGACTCCTTCGACAGGCCGGAGCCGGGCGCGAACCCCTCGGCCTGCTGGGCGAGCAGGATCTGCAGCGGCCCGTACCAGCCGACCCATATCGCGCCGTTGGCCAGCGACAGCGTGGCCGTCCAGCCGCGTCCGACCCGTTCGGCCGGCTCCTCCAGGGCGAGGGCGGTCATGCCCGCTGGGCCCGCAGGGCGTCCCGCAGCCAGCCGTACGACGCCTTCGGGGTGCGTTCCTGGGTCGCGTAGTCGACGTGCACGAGCCCGAACCGCTTCGTGAAGCCCTCGGCCCACTCGAAGTTGTCGATGAGCGACCACACGAAGTAGCCGCGGATGTCGACGCCCGCCTCCAGGGCCCGGTGCAGCGCCCGGAGATGCCCGTCGAGGTAGGTGATCCGCTCCTGGTCGTCGACGCCCTCGTACGCGCAGCCGTTCTCGGTGATCACGACGGGCGGCAGCCGGTCGCCGTACCGGTCGCGGAAGGAGGTGAGGAGTTCGGTCAGACCGTCCGGGACGACGGGCCAGCCGAAGTCAGTCAGCGGGTGTCCTTCGATCTCCCGGACGGAGAAGGGCAGTTCGGCGGGGAGAGTGAGGCCGGAGAACTCCACGTCCTCGGCGCGCGGCGCGCCCACCTTCGTCGGCTGGTAGTAGTTGATCCCGTACCAGTCGAGCGTGCCCTCGGAGATGAGCCTGAGGTCGGCGGCCACGTCGGCGCCCGGCATGAGCTCGCCGAACCCGTCCGGGTAGCGGCCGAGGAGCAGCGGGTCGGAGAAGAGCCGGTTGAGGATGATGTCGTAGAGGTCGGCGGCGCCGGCGTCGGCCGGATCCGCGGAGGCCGGCCAGGTCGGTCCGTGCGAGTTGGCGATGCCGATGTCGGTGGCGCCGGCCGCGCGCAGGGCGCCGGCGGCGAGGCCGTGCGCGAGGAGCTGGTGGTGGGCGACCGGCAGGGCGTCGAACAGGAGTTTCCGGCCGGGGGCGTGCTCGCCGAGGGCGTGCCCCAGGAGGGTGTGTTCGGCGGGCTCGTTGAGGGTGATCCACTTCTTCACGCGGTCGCCGAGCCGCTCCGCGACGGTCTGCGCGTACGCGGCGAAGCGGGAGGCCGTGTCGCGCTCCAGCCAGCCGCCCGCCTCCTCGACCGCCAGCGGGAGGTCCCAGTGGAAGAGGGTCGGCACCGGACGCACCCCCTGCGCGCACAGCTCGTCGACCAGCCGGTCGTAGAAGTCCAGTCCTCCCGGCGCGAGGACGCGCGGCCAGGAGATCGAGAAGCGGTACGCGTCCACCCCGAGGTCCCGCACGAGCGCCACGTCCTCCCGGTAGCGGGCCACGTGGTCGCACGCCACCTCCGCCGTGGACCCGTCCCTGATCCGCCCGGGCTCGGCGCTGAACGCGTCCCAGACGGACGGCAACCGCCCGGAGACGGCCCCTTCGATCTGGTGGGCGGCGGTGGACACGCCCCACAGGAAACCGGGCGGGAACTTCGGAAGGGCATCCGGGGTAGCGGCCATGGCCGAGATCATCCGTACCGGTCGGTAGAGAAGTCAACACCCGTGCGAAAAGTGCAAATCGACCCCTCGAAGCCTCAACTTTCCTCCCCGACAGGGCAGGTGCCGACCGCCCTGACCGCTCGCGCACCGCTCCGGTCCCGTCACGCCGGGAGATGTGACGCTTGATAGCTTCGCCTCTGTGACGAGAGCAGAGAAGACAGTTCCGTGGCTGGTCCTGGTGATCAAGCTGCCCGCGGACCCGTCCCGGCATCGTGTCGCGGTGTGGCGGGAGCTGCGCAAGATCGGGGCCCTCTCCCTGGGGCAGGGCGTCTGGGCGGTGCCGGACGTACCGGTCTTCGCGGACGGCGTGCGGCGCGCGCTGGCCCTGGCGGACGGCGCCGGGGGCCAGGCCGTCACCCTCCGGGCGGCCGGTCGCACCGCCGAGGACGCCAGCCGTTTCGAGGCGATGTTCACCGCCGCGCGCTCGGAGGAGTGGGCGGAGTTCCTCGCCGACTGCGGCAAGCTCGAGGACGAGATCGCCAAGGAGATCCGCAACGCCAAGTTCACGCTGGCGGAGCTGGAGGAGGAGGAGGAGCAGAGCCTGGAACGGCTGCGCCGCTGGCACCGCGACCTCACCGCACGCGACGTGTTCGGCGCCCCGGAGGCCGCCGAGGCCGGCACCCGCCTCCGCGAGTGCGTGGCGGTGTGCGAGGACTACGCCGAGGAGGTCTTCACCGCGCTCCACAGCACCGACGAGGCGACCCCGTGAGCCCGATACCCGGCCTCGTACGCCGACCCGGGCACGCACAGGTGTCCAGAACCCCCGTAAAACTGCCCGGAGGCGGGACGCGTCCATGAACGAGCCATCGGCCGCCGGCGGTGCCCAGGAGCTGCGGCGCACCCTCGGCCTGCTCGACGCCGTCGTGATCGGCCTGGGGTCGATGATCGGTGCCGGCGTCTTCGCCGCGCTCGCCCCGGCGGCGCGGGCGGCTGGCTCCGGGCTGCTGATCGGCCTCGCGATCGCGGCGGCGGTCGCCTACTGCAACGCCACGTCCTCCGCCCGGCTCGCGGCCCGGTACCCGGCGTCGGGTGGCACCTACGTCTACGGGCGCGAACGGCTGGGGGACTTCTGGGGCCACCTGGCGGGCTGGGCCTTCGTGGTGGGCAAGACCGCCTCGTGCGCCGCGATGGCCCTGACGGTCGGCTCCTACGCGTGGCCGGACCAGGCCCACGCGGTCGCGGTCGCCGCCGTGGTGGCGCTGACCGCGGTGAACTACGCCGGGGTGCGGAAGTCCGCGCTGCTCACTCGGGTGATCGTCGCCACGGTCCTGGCGGTGCTCGCCGCCCTGGTCGTCGTCACCCTCACCTCCGGGTCGGCGGACGCCGCGCGGCTGGACGTCGGCTCCGGCACGAGCGTCGGCGGGGTGCTCCAGGCGGCGGGCCTGCTCTTCTTCGCCTTCGCCGGCTACGCGCGCCTCGCCACCCTGGGCGAGGAGGTGCGCGACCCGGGCCGTACGATCCCGCGGGCGATCCCGCTGGCCCTGGGCATCACGCTGGCCGTGTACGCCGCCGTCGCCGTCGCCGTGCTGATCACGCTCGGCCCGGACCGGCTGGCCGAGTCCACCGCGCCCCTGTCGGACGCCGCACGAGCCGCGGGCGCAGACCCGCTCGTCCCCGTCGTCCGCGTCGGCGCCTCGCTGGCCGCGCTCGGCTCGCTGCTCGCCCTGATCCTGGGCGTCTCGCGTACGGCTCTGGCCATGGCCCGTGACCGTCACCTGCCGCACGGCCTGGCCGCGGTCCACCCGAAGTTCCAGGTGCCGCACCGGGCCGAGCTCGCGGTCGGCGCGGTGGTGGCGACGGTGGCCGCCACAGCCGATCTGCGCGGGGCGATCGGCTTCTCGTCGTTCGCCGTGCTCGCCTACTACGCCGTCGCCAACGCCTCCGCGTGGACCCTGACCCCGGAGGAGGGCCGCCCCGCACGGGTCGTCCCCGTCCTCGGGCTGGCCGGTTGCCTCGTCCTGGCCTTCGCCCTGCCGCTCTCCTCGGTGGTCCCGGGCGCCGCGGTGCTGGCCCTCGGAGCGGCCGCCTACGGCATCCGGCGCGGCCGCCTCACGGCTCGCCGCTGACCTCGGGCGGCACCCACCGGTGCGCGGAGGGCACCGAGCTGCCCTGGCGGCAGTCGCGCGATCCGGTTCGCGGACGGATGGTCCACGTGTGTAACGCCTGCTACATTCTCGACCGTGGGAATCGAGGACCGACTGATGCCCCCCGCTCCGGCAGGCGCCGCACCGCGACGGGCCATGTGGCCCCTGTACGCGGCCGGGTTCACCACCGCCTTCGGCGCCCACGGCATCGCCGCCAACCTCGGCGGCTTCTCCGAGGACGCCGTCACCTCCCTGCTCGTCCTGGGCGGACTGCTCGCCCTCTACGACGGCGCCGAGGTCCTCCTCAAACCCGTCTTCGGCTCGCTCGCCGACCGCGTCGGCGGCAAGCCGGTCCTTCTCGGCGGCCTCGTCGCCTTCGCCGCGGCCTCCGCCCTGTACGCCGTCGCCGACAGCCCAGGCTGGCTGTGGGCGGCCCGGCTCGGCCAGGGCGCCGCCGCCTCCGCCTTCTCCCCCTCGGCGTCCGCCATGGTCGCCCGCCTCAACCCCGGCGCCAGACGCGGCCGTGCCTTCGGCTCGTACGGCTTCCACAAATCCCTCGGCTACACCCTCGGCCCGCTGCTCGGCGGCCTGCTGGTCTGGGCCGGCGGCCTGCGCCTGCTGTTCACGGTCATGGCGCTCTGCGCCGCCGCCGTCGCCGTCTGGGCCGCGCTCGCCGTACCCGCCGTACCGCCCCTGCCCCGCGAGCGGCAGACCGTCGCCGACCTCGCCCGACGGCTGGCCGACCGCTCCTTCCTCGCCCCCACCGCGGCGCTCGCCGCCGCCACGGCCGCCCTCTCGGTCGGCGTGGGCTTCCTGCCCGTCACCGGAGCCGCGGCCGGACTCGGCACCGTCGCCACCGGGGCCGCCGTCTCCGTCCTCGCCGCGACCGCCGCCGTCGTCCAGCCCCGGGCCGGCCGCGCTCTCGACGCCGGACGCCTCACCACCCGCACCGGGCTGCTCACCGGCCTCCTCGTCACCGCCGCGGGCCTCGCGGCCGCCACCCTGCCCGGCCTGGCCGGCGTCCTCCTCGCCGCTGCGCTCATCGGAACCGGCACCGGCCTCATCACCCCGCTCGGCTTCGCCGCCCTGGCCGCCTCCACCCCTGAGGAACGCATGGGCCAGACCATGGGATCGGCCGAACTCGGCCGCGAACTCGGCGACGCCGGAGGCCCGCTCCTCGTGGCCGCCGTCGCCACGGTCTCGACCCTCACGTTCGGCTACGCGGTCCTCGCCCTCCTCCTGGCGGCCGGTCCCCTGCTCGCCCTGGCCCTGCGCCCCCGCACCGCGGCCACCGCGAAGTAGCTTGGTGGGCGAACGGCCCGCGAGGGCGGACGGCGAGGGGGAACGCATGCGGGAGACAGGGCGCTCGTGGGTGGAGGGGTGGGCCGTCGCGCGGCGGGTGGCCGCGCCGGTGGAGGTGCCCTGGGGGCTGCGGGTCGAGGTGGGGCAGCCCACCCAGGTGGTGCGGCACGTGCTGCTCGGGGCCGATGACGCCGCCGTACGCGGGCTGATCGGGGCCGTCGCCGAACCCACCACGTGCGTCAAGGCGTTCATGACGTCCGAGGCCATGCGGCCCTGGTTCACGTCCGCTTGGGAGCCGGTCGAGCCCTGCTTCCTCATGGCCGCCCCGCTGCGCCCCGCGCGTGTGCGCGCGCCGGAGGGGTACGCCGTCGATGTCGAGGTCGCCGGCGGCGTCGCCTCCGTGCGGGTCCACAGCGCCGGCGGGGAGCCCGCCGCGGCCGGACTCGCCGGACTCACCGGCGACGTCTGCGTCTTCGACCGGATCGTCACCGAGCCGGCGCACCGGCGCCTCGGCCTCGGCACGCTCGTGATGGGCGCGCTCACCGGGGCCGCCGTCGAGCGCGGGGCGGCCTCGGGTCTCCTGGCCGCGACCGCCCCGGGCCGAGCACTGTACGAAACACTCGGCTGGAAGGTCCTCGCCCCGCTGAACGGGTTCGTGTACCGGCCTCAGGTGTGCTGATCACGAGCGTCGGCGACGCTCGTGATCGACGCGTCTAGCCGGTCGTGCCGTCGAGCATCTCCCGCAGGATGTCCAGATGGCCGTTGTGGCGGGCGGTCTCCTCGGTGAGGTGGAGCAGGATCCAGCGCAGGTCGACGTGGACACCACTCCGGACCGGGCGCTGCGCGCGGGTGTCGAGGGAGTGTCCGGCGACGAGGGCGCGATGACGGGCGCTCTGCTCGGCGTACTCGTCGAGGAGCCGCGGGAGCGGGAAGTCGACCGCGACGCGCATCTCGCGGTCGGGGTCCTCGTCCGTCCAGGGACCCTCGTCCTCGTGGCCCAGGAAGACCACCTGGAACCAGTAGTACTCGACCCAGCGCAGATGGTTCACGAGTCCGCTCATGGTCATCAGCGGAGAGCCGGGCAGAAGGGCCCGGCGGGCGTCCTCCGCGGAGACGCCGTCGCACTTGGCGCGGGCGGTGTCGCGTGCGTAGTCGAGGAACGTGGTGAGCTGGCTGCGCTCGTCCCACGCGGGCGGTGTGTCGTCGATTCTGGTCATCGCGCGCAGCCTCCCCGATCTCGGGGACGGATGTCGAAGGAATTTTCGTCACCCCGGTCCGGGCCCCGGTCGCGCGCCGCTCCTCGACCGCCCGTCAGGCCTCCGGGTCGTGGACCCGCAGGTCGTAGAGGTAGGAGCGGTCGCCCTTGAAGCTGCGCCAGACTCCCGCCGGCGGCTCGGGGCCGTCGGCACGCCCGTCGAGCGGGTACGCGGTGACGAGGCCGCCGCCGATCGCGCAGTGCCACCCCTCCGCCGGCGACCAGACGCACCGGACGGCCCCGTCGGTCCTGCGGAAGGCGGCGCGGCCGTGGTGCTCCCCGTCGCGGGTGAAGAGGTGGCGGAGGCCGTCGGTGTGGCGCACGAAGGCGAAGGAGGAGAGCGCGGTCGTCATGTGCGTACGGTAGACGCCGGTCCCCTGCGCGCTACCCCTCCGGAGCAGCGCCGGACCCGCCGGACGATCCACCGGGACGGGACCGGGAACCGGTGCCGGTTCCCTCGCCGCTGCCCGTGTCGGTGCCTGTGCCCGCTCCCGTGTCGGTGCCCGCTCCCGTGCCCGCGACCGTACGTCCGAAGGCCAGGTCGAAGATCCGCCGCCACCGCACCGGCGGCGTGGGGAGCGCGACGCCGGGGCGGTCGCGCGGGACCAGGACCCGCAGGGCGAGCGGGCGGAGTGTGCACACCACCGGCGTGGGCATCCGCAGCGCCTCGCCGTCCACCGCCACCGGGATCTCCTCGTCCTCCGAGGTCACCTCGACGCGGTGGGCGGACAGGACGGTCAGGCCCGAGGACTGCGAGCCCCGCACGGCGAGGTCGGCGGCCTGCGCCGCGTCCTCCACCCGGATGCCGAGCACGCCCAGCTCGCCGTCGTCGAGCCGCGGGCGGCGGCCGCCGCCGCTCAGCTCGTCCGGCGAGATGTACGGGTTGTTGCTGACGAGCAGCGCCTGCTGGGCGGAGAGCTCCGTGTCGTCGACCCGCGCGTCGAGTCGGCGCACGCCCTCGCCGACGAGCAGGTCGGGCATGACGGCCAGGGCCGTACCGGCCTTGTCGTCGCGGTACTCGGGGCGCTGGACGACATCGGCGTAGACCCCGAAGGAGACGGTGTTGACGAAGGGCCGGCCGTCGACGTCGCCGAGGTCGACCCGCAGCTCCTCGCCGTCGGTCAGCGCGTCCAGGCACCGCGCCGGGTCGGAGCGGTCGAGACCCAGATCCATCGCGAAGTGGTTCCGGGTGCCGGCGGAAACCACGAGGAACGGCAGGTCGTGCTCGGCCGCGACCGCCGCCACCAGCGCCTGCGTGCCGTCACCGCCGGCCACGCCCAGGAGGTCCGCCCCGTCCGCCACAGCCTCCCGGGCCAGTTCGGCGACATCGGCCGGCGCGGACGGGTCGAGCAGGACGACACGCGCGCCGAGCGCCTCCGCCCGTTCGACAAGGCCGAAGCGGTCGACCTTCCCGCCTCCGGACTTCGGGTTCATGATGAGGACGGGCCGGGCCAGCGGCGTCGCGGGCACGGCCCGTGTCGGTCGGGGCGGGCGCGACCTGCGCAGGGCGGCCCGGGCGCAGGCCAGAGCGACGCCCCAGCAGAGGACGAGGGCCAGGGCCGTCAGCCAGAGCCCGTCGCGGGCGAAGAGGACGAGCACGCCGACGGGGGCCGCGACGGCGACGAGCACCCCGAGCAGCCGCATCGCGCCCCGGTGCGCGACCAGCCACCACACGCCGGCGGCGCAGAGCACGATCCCGAGGAACCCGGCCAGGATCACTGTCAGCCCGCCCTCGCCGACGGCCAGGCCGAGCACGACCAGGGAACCGGCCGCCGCGAGCAGGGCGAGCCTCGCCCACAGCCGCGCGGCCCGGTTCGTCCCGTGGCCCGTCGTCCGCGCCTCCATCATGGTGTCCTCTCCCCGCCCGCCCGTGAGCCGGTCCGAGGCACCAGCCTGCCCACTTCCGGCGCGCGGGGCATCCTCGCGGGGGCCGTGCGGATGACACGGACCGCACGACGCGCCGGCCCCGCGGACCCTCCCCGCTGTGCGGCGCTTCGCCGTCAGCAGGCGCCGAACGACCAGAAGACGCCGACCTCGTCCTCGTTCACCGCGATCACGCCCAGGTCGTCGACGATGTCCAGCCCCTTGACGTACTCGGTGGTGGCGCAGCGGTGCGAGCGGGTCCCCGCGAGTCCCGCGGCGACGAAGTCGGGGCTCGCGCCGTCCGCGGCCCCGGTGGCGTTGGTCCAGAGGCCGGCGGCGGGGCCGTACCGGTCGAGGAGGGTACGGGCGTCCGCCAGGATCCTGGCCCGGTCGGGACTCGGACGGGAGCGGACGGGCGCGGGCTCCGCCTGCCACTCCTCGGACATGACGGCGAGCGCGGCGACCGCCGTGTCGAGGCCCACGGGGTGAAGGCGGGCGGGGAGTTCGGCGATGGCCAGGGGGTCGAAGGGGTGGTCGGGGAAGCTGTGGCGGACGTCGTCGAGACGGTCGCGGTCCAGCCGGATCCAACCCCGGGGGTCACGGACGGACCGCCGCATCACCGCGCGGACGTCGTCCGCCCAGTCGCGGTGCCGCCGGGGGCCGGCCGCGACGAAGGTGTAGGGATCGTCGAGCAGGCGCAGCGCAGCCGCGTTCCACGGGCCGCGGCGCCCGCGGAACTCCGTCAGCAGGCCGCCGACCCGGCGTACGAAGTCGTCCCGGGGTGTGCGGGGAAGGCGCCGGAGGCGGTCGAGGGCCCAGGAGTGGAGTCCGTCCGGGTCGTCCTCCCCCTCTGCGGGCGGCCGCTCCGGCTCCTCGGCGCCGGGCCCGGCACCCGCCTCGACTCCAGGCCGGGCGTCCGGTTCCGCGGTCCCGTCCCAGAGGGCCTCCAGGTAGGCGTCGAGCCGGTCCAGCGCGGCCCGGCCGGGGGGCGGGGACTCGTGGGGAAGCGGGGGCATCGGGGTCGGCCTAGGCGGCGCGGAGCCGTACCCCGTACCGGTCCCGGAGCCGTCTGAGCTCCCACCAGGCGATCGCCGTGACCGAGGCGGGGCCGCCCACGATCGCGGCGAGCTGGACGGGGACGGGACCCGGCGGCATGCCGGAGAAGGCCAGGTTGACGGCGGCCAGTTCCCAGACGAGGACGCCGGTGACCAGGGCGGGCAGCGCGGCGTGGACGCGGGAGAGGCCGAAGACGGAGGGGACGAGGGTGAGGGAGGCGAAGACCACGAAGCTGAGCATCCAGACACACGGGAACAGGAGGCCCATCATGATCACCGGGCGGATGGACCCGAAGAGCTCGCTCAGCCCCACCATGGTCGCGAAGAGCAGCGGCACGGCCGTGAACGCGCCGAAGTACCAGAGCGCCGCGCGGCCCGAGGAGCCCAGGTGGGAGCGCATGAAGGGGCGGGCCGACGGGGGTGCGAGGCGGAACACCGCCAGGATGATCAGCGGGGCCGTGAGGAGCACCAGCCAGGGTGTCGTCGTGACCCTCAGGAGGTACTGGGCCTGGAGCTCCGCGAAATCCTGTCCCGTGCCGTAGACGAGGAGGATCAGACAGCTCGCCGCCAGCGCGGCCCAGGCGCGGGCGTCCTGGACCCGCTTCATGAACGGGTCCACCACGCGGGGGTACGCCTGGACGGGGAACCTGCGGTGGGCCTGGCGGGCCGCCGTGCGGGCCAGCGGGTACCAGAGCGCGGTCAGCAGCAACGGCCAGAGGCAGAGCAGCATGAGCGCCCAGACACAGCCGTGGAGACGTACCCGCCGCAGCAGGTCCATGGGGGCGGGCCAGTCGCCCTCCCGGAAGCGGACCCAGCCCGAACGCCGGTGGGCGGAGGGGGCGTACCCGGGCTGCGGCGGGATGCCCCCGCCGGGAGGAGGCGGGGGCGGCGTCCAGGCCGGGCGGGCGGGGTGTCCGTAGCCGTGGCCGCGACCGCCGCCGGCCCCCTGGGCATACGGATTCCGTCCCCCGTCGGTCACGCCTGTTCCCCTCTCCGCACGCACTGCTCCACCGTCCGTCCGCCGGTCACCCGGCGGCGCCGCCTCGAACGACTCCTCGCGCAGGGGCGGCCGGACCGGTTCTACCATCTCGTCCGGCTCGGGGCGGAACCGGCCGACTCCTGGACGGTCGCGGGGCGTTGGCGGGCGGCGGGCGGGGACGGATGATTCGCGCGGCCGCCGCTGGGGGGCGAGGAGCGGGAGGAACCGGCGGCCTCGCGCGGCCGCCGCCGGGGGACGGCGAGGGGCGGGAGGAACCGGCGGCCTCGCGCGGCCCGGGCTGCGGGGCGGTCAGGACGCGTGCGGCAGGCTCCACGTCTGGAGGACGAAGGGGCGACCCTTCTCCTCCCCCTCGATCAGGGGGACGTCGAGGAGGGTGAAGCCGGCCTTGGCGGCCACGGCGACGCTGGCGGCGTTCTCCGCCTCCAGCTCCAGGATCACCCGCTCCGCGCCGAGCTCCGCGAGGGCGAACGCCGCCATGACCCGCACCGCGCGGGCGGCGAGGCCCTGCCCCCGGTGGGCGGGCCCGATGGCGTATCCGAGCTCCACGCCTCCCGGGATGCGCCGCAGCATGCCCTCGCCGAGCGCCGCGCCGCCGTCGACCGTGATCGCGAGGAGCAGCGTCTCACCGTCGGCCCGCAGCGTGCGGGCCCGCTCCAGGCGCGTGACGGCCGCCCGGGCGTCGAAGGGCGAGACGATCGGGGTCCAGTAGGCGACGTCGGGGTCCTCGAACAGGTCCGGCATCGCGGGCAGGTCCGACTCCGTCCACTCCCGCAGGACGAGCCCCTCCCCCCTCAGCTCGGTCTGCTCGGGGAACGGGGAGGAGGTCGTGGTGCTGCTCATGGCGCGGTTCCTTCCTGGCCTCGACGACGAGGCAGCATATCGGGACGATCATCGGTCCGTCCGATATCCGGAATCACGCGCCGGCCGGCCCCACGGCCTCCCCCGCCGTGCCCGTCCTCAGTCGGAGGGGGTGAGGAGGCTGTTGAGCTCCGGGTAGTCGATGCCGTCCCGCAGGGAGTCGTAGCCCCCGGTGCCGAGCAGTTCGACCGCGGCGCGGCGGGCGACGGCGTAGGCGGCCTGGGCCACGCCGGAGCCGACACTGACGCGGGCCACGCCCAGGGCGCCCAGTTCGGCCACCGTCGGGGCCCCGGGGCCCGCCAGGATGTTGAGGGGGACGGGGAGGGCGGCGGCCAGGTCCTTGATCAGGGCGGGGTCGGTGACGCCGGGGACGAAGACGCCGTCCGCGCCGGCGTCCACGTAGGAGCGGGCACGGTCCACGGTGTCCCGGAGCCGGGTCGCGGGGTCCCCGAGCCCCTTGAGGTACGTGTCGACGCGGGCGTTGAGGAAGAGGTCGGCGCCCGCGCGCTCCGCCGCGGCCCTGGCCGCCGTCAGCCGGTCGACGAGGTCGCCGGGCGGACGCGTACCGTCCTCGATGTTGACGCCCGCGACGCCCGCCTCCACCAACCGGGCCACCGTGTCGGCCACTTCGGCGGGGGTCCGGCCGTAGCCGCCCTCGATGTCGACGGTGACCGGGACCTCGACCGCCGCCGCGATGCGGGCGACGAGATCCAGCACGAGGTCCCGCGAGACGCGGTCCCCGTCCGGGGCGCCGAGCGACCAGGCGACACCGGCGCTGGTGGTCGCGACCGCGGAGGCACCGGCGGCCTCGACGATCCGGGCGCCGGCGACGTCCCAGACGTTGGCGAGCGCGAGCGGACGCGAGGGGGTGTGCAGGGAGCGGAAGAGCGAGGAATCGCTTGCGTGGATCATGAGTTCAGACAAGCAGAGGGCGGATCCCACTGTCCGGCAGAATTCCGACGTTGACGTGATCCTTTCCCTGTCCTGAACGGCCCGCGTGTTCGTTCCGGGCGGTCCGCGTCCGTGCCCCGAACGACCGGCATGCCTGCCCTGAGCGGTCCGCGCCCACGCGCGCGGAATACCGGCGGCGCGGGCGCGTTAGCGGGGCGTCAGCGAGACGGCAGGGGTGACGTCGAGGGTGGAGGCCGACCACTTCAGGAGGCACCATGCGACGACGTACGTTCCTCAGGGGGACGCTGATGGGCGCGGCGGCGGCCGTGCCGCTGTCCGGCCTGGCCCAGGGCACCGCCGCGGCGGCCGGCACGGTGACCGTGACCAGCATCGCGGCGCTCCAGAACGCGATCGACGCCGCCGTCCCGGGGGACCGGATCGTCCTGGCCGACGGCACCTACACCGTCCCGTCCGCCGGCATCCGCGTGACCGACCGGCACGGCACCACGAGCGCCCCCATCACCATCGTCTCCGCCAGTCGCGGCGGCGCCGTGCTCAGCGGGTCGGTCAGCTTCCTGTTCTCCGGCTCCAGCGACATCACGATCAGCGGCTTCGCCTTCCGTCAGACGACCACCCTCGCCGTCCCCGCGGACTGCCCCCGCATCCGGCTGACCCGCAACGACTTCAGGCTCGCCGACACCGCCGGGCTCGACTGGGTGACGGTCCGCGGCGACGACGCCAAGATCGACCGCAACCACTTCCACCACCGGAGCTCGCAGGGCATCTTCCTGGTCGTGGACGGGCCCGGGACCACCGCCATGGCCCAGCGGACCCACATCTTCCGGAACTACTTCGCCGATCACTCCTACACCGGCGCCAACGGCGGCGAGGCGATCCGCCTCGGCGTCAGCCACCGCGCCCTGTCGACCGCCGACGCCGTGGTGGAGCACAACCTCTTCGAGCGCTGCGACGGCGACCCCGAGGCCATCTCGGTCAAGTCCTCCGGCAACACGATCCGGTACAACACCCTCCGCGACGGCAAGGGCGGCATCGTCCTGCGGCACGGCAACGCGACCACCGTCGAGGGCAACCACGTCCTCGGCGGCGAGAACGGCGTGCGCCTGTACGGCAACGACCACCTCGTGGTGAACAACCACATCTCGGGGACGACCTCCCGCGGCCTCGTCATCGGCAGCGGCACCGTCCGCGACCACCACGCGGGCGAGACCACCGAGCAGCGGCGCGGGAACGACGCGTGCGACCGGGCCGTCATCGCGCACAACACGCTCGTCGGCAACTCCGCCACGATCTCCGGCGAGAACCGGACGTACGAGCCGCGGGACGTGGTCGTCGCCGACAACATCCTCGTCGCCACCGGCGGCACCCTGGTGAACCTCGGCGCCGCCGGCGGGTTCACCTGGCAGGGGAACATCCTGTGGGGCTCGGCCGCCGACGGCACGATTCCCTCCGGCGGCTTCCGCCGCGTCGACCCCCAGCTGCGCAAGGACTCCGACGGGGTCCACCGCCTCACCGCCGGCAGCCCCGCCGTCGACGCCGCCACCCTCACCTCGCTCACCGTGGCGGAGGACGCCGATGGGCACTCCCGCACCGGCGCCCGGGACGTCGGCGCCGACGAGTACTCCGCCCTCGCGCCCGTCCGTCGCCCGCTGACCCCGTCGGACGTGGGTCCGAACGCCGCCTGACCCCGGGGCCGCGGGCCCGCCGACCAGCAGCCGGGCGCGCCTGGACGTGGCCGCTGCCGGGCGGGGAGGCTCGGTGGGGGCGGCTCGGTGGGGGCGGCTCGTACGGGAGGCGGCAAGTGGCCGGGAGTGGTCGGGCACCGGGCACCGGGCAAGCCTGAGCGGCCGGAGACGTGCGGCGGGGTGGGAATGGTGCGGCACGTACGGGAGTTGACCCCGGCATGACGAAACCCGCGGCGCCGCGCCCGCTCACCGACGACGCCCTCTCCGCCCTGCTCGGCGGGCAGCAGTTCGGCACACTGGCCAGCGTCAGGAGCAGTGGCCACCCCCACCTGACCACCATGATGTACAGCTGGGACCCCGAGGAGCGCACGGTCCGCTTCTCGACGACGGCCGACCGCGTCAAGGTCGGCCACCTGCGGCGCAATCCGCGGGCCGCCCTGCACGTGCAGGGCGG
This sequence comes from Streptomyces sp. NPDC014861, assembly GCF_043081625.1. NCBI lineage: Bacteria > Bacillati > Actinomycetota > Actinomycetes > Kitasatosporales > Streptomycetaceae > Streptomyces > Streptomyces sp. NPDC014861. The sequence continues at coordinate 176,371 of NZ_JBIBWV010000003.1, read as the reverse complement.
GAACGTGTGGTCGTTCGCCGTGGCCGAGGGCGACGCCGAGGTCTCCGAGCGGACGGCCGTCCCCGGCGACGAGGTCGGCCGGGAGCTTCTCGGCATGATCCCGGAGGCGGCGCGACCGCAGGACGAGGCCGCGTTCCTGGAGCAGTTGGTGGCGGAGGGCCGGGTGGTCGTCCGTCTGAAGGTGGACCGTCTGTACGGCACGGCCCTGGACGTCGAGGGGTAGGGCGCCGGGCGTGCACGGCGGCTCGCGGCCGGCCGTGCCCCCGCTCACCGACCGCCGGCGGACATCGCCCGGAAGCCCGTGCAGCCGAAGCGCTTCCACGCGGATCTGTCATCGCCGTCGGCCCGGTACACGACCACCGTCCAGTCACCGGCCCTGGCGGTGACGGGCGGGGCTCCCGGGAAGTCCTTCGGGTAGGTCAGCGACTTCCCGGCCGTGCCGACCCGGACCGGCCGGGAGGTGTGGCCGAAACCCTTCGTGCCGGGCGGCTTCACTCCGGCGACCAGGCGGTACGTCTCTCCTTCGCCTCCGGAGAAGGAGAAGCTGACATCGGCCGACGGGGCGCCGGAGCGGTACGTGACCGAGGTCGAGGACCTGCTGCCGGACGGCCCCGCCTCCGGGAGCCGGTCACACTCCCCCGCCCCGAGCTTCGCCTGCTTCGGGTCCTTCGAGCGGACCCACCGCACGTCCGACGCGACCTCCGGGGCGGGCTTCGGCCCGGGCTCCGCGGGAGGGCGGGTGGGCTGCTCCGCGTCCCCCGTCCCGGGCGACGACGACGGGATCACGCCGGTCGCGCCGACGCCGTCCCCGCTCCCGGTGTCCGCCCGGTACCGCTCCTGCCAGGCCACCGTGCCCGCCGCACCCGCCAACGCCAGGACCAGCGCCACCGCGCCCCACCGGCTGCGCCGTACGGGAGTCGGCACCGCACCCGTGTCCGTACCCGTGGGTGCGCCCGGCCCGTCCGTCGGGTCGACGCGGGTCGGCGGCAGGGGTGCTCGGCCCTGGCCCTCGCACCGGGCGATCACCTCCGACGTGCGCGGACGGTCCGCGGGGTCCTTCGCCACGCAGGCCCGGACCAGATCGACCAACACCCTGTCCATGCCGCCGACTTCACCGAGGTCGATGTCCTCGTGGACCGCCCGGTACGAGACGGCTTCGGCGGGGCCCTCCCCGAAGGGCGGGCGCCCCGTCATCGCGTAGGCCATGGTGGCGCCCAGGGCGAAGACGTCGGCGGCGGCGGAGGTCTCGTTGCGCAGCAGCACCTCGGGGGCGGTGAAGCCGGGGGTCCCCGGTGCCGCGCCGGTCCGGGTCAGGGCCGTGTCGTCCGGGCCGCGCGCGATCCCGAAGTCGATCAGCCGGGGGCCTCCGGCGGCGAGGATGACGTTCTGCGGCTTCAGGTCGCGATGGGTGATCCCGTACGCGTGGACGCTCTCCAGCGCCACGGCGAGCGACCTGAACAGGCTGCGGCATTCCTCGGGCGCGAACGGGCCTCGCCTGCCGACCGCCTGACGGAGCGTCGGCCCGGGGACGTACTCGGTGGCGAGCCAGTACGGCGCCTCGTCGAGCGAGGCGCCGACCAGCTGCGCGGTGTGCGGGCTGCGGACGGCCCGCACCGTGGCGACCTCCCGGCGGAACCGCGCCAGGACCTCCGGGTGTCCGGTGATCTCGTTCCGGATCACCTTCAGCGCGACCGTCCCGCCGCCCGGCGAACGGGCCAGGTACACCTGCCCCATGCCGCCCGCGCCGAGCCGGCCGAGGAGGGTGTGGGCGCCTATGCGCGCGGGGTCCTGGCCGGGTCTCAGTGGGTCCACGCTGCCGTACTGTAACGCGGCCCCGGCGCGGGCACTTCGGGGTGGCCGGGAACGGCTCTTCCGCGCACAAGGCGGACGGGACGGACGGCCGCACGAGCCTGAGAAGTGATGTCCGTCACGGTCGCGCAACCCTGTGAGCGGGCTGTGAGTCTTGCCGGTGATCACGTCGTGGTCGGATCACCGAGGAGACCATCATCACCGCCATACGCAAGACCATCACCGCCACCGCCGTCGTCGGCGCCGTCCTGGCGGGTTCGGCCGCCTGCGGGACGGTCGAGCAGCTGTCCGCCGGGAAGAAGCTGGACCAGGCGTTCGAGAAGCTGGGGAAGACGAAGTCGCTCTCCTTCGAGCTGGACCTGGACGTCGACACCCGGACCCTCAAGGAGATCGACGCCGCGTCGGCACCGGAGCCGGGCGAGGAGCTCCCCGACGAGGTCGCCGAGCTGATCAGCGGGGCGAAGATCAACGTCACGGTGGAGTCGAAGAAGCCGCTCGACGAGTCCGGGGAGCAGGACTACGTCGGCGTGGCGATGAAGGTCAGCACCTCCGGCGGCGACCTGCTGGAGTACCGGGTCGTCGGCGACCACACGTACCTCCGCTCCGACGTCACCGAGCTCACGGAGACCATGGGCATTCCCATGCCGCCGGCCGAGGAGCTGCCGGCCGAGGCCGGCGCCTTCAAGAAGCTGCTGGAGGGCGAGTGGGTCAAGTTCGACACCAAGGAGATGGAGAAGGCGGGCGAGGAGCTCGCCGCGGCCCCGGGCAGCGGTCCGGCGGAGGACGCGGCCGGTGGCGGGGAGACGGGCGGCGCCGAGCCGTCGGCGGAGCCCACGCTGGACGCGAAGACCCAGAAGAAGCTTCTGGAGGGCCTGCGCGCGGTCGTCGCGCGTGACGTCGAGTTCAAGACGGCCGGCGGCGAGGAGGGCACCGAGCGGATCTCGGCCACGGCGTCGTTCCGCACCCTGATCACGGACCTCTTCGACGAGATCCGTCCGCTCTCCGAGGAGCTGCCGCCCGGCGTGGAGCTGCCCACGGGCAGCGACCTGAAGGACGCCCCCGACAGCAAGGTCACCGCCGACTTCACGCTCAAGAACGGCGAGCTGAAGGAGGTGTACGTCGACCTCGCCCCGCTCACCGAGAACGCGAAGGTCGACAAGTTCGGCCTCTCGCTGAAGCTGAGCCCCGGCGTCACGCCGGTGGCGCCCGCCGGAGCGACCGATCTGAAGATCGACGAGCTGATGGGCGCCTTCTCCGACGCCATGATGCCGACCGACGAGGAGCTCGGCGAGGGCGAGGGCGACTTCGGATCGTTCGACGTCGAGGGGCTGGACGACAGCGAGGGCGCCGGCGGCGCCGCGTGACCCGCTCCCGCAGCGAGGGTGCGGGCGGGACCGCCCGCGCCTGAGGTCTTCCGTATCAAGTCTGCCGCTGTGACGACGACGCCGGAGAGTGTCCCGGCGCGCTGACCGTCGTCTCGGTCCGAAGCCCCGGGGCGAGTGCCCCGGGGCTTCGTCGTCCGGCCGCTCGCCCGCCGTACGCGAGGAGACCGCCCCGCCCTGGGGAACGTGCCCGCCGTGCGGCCGGAGGCCGCTGACGACGCCCCCACCCGGCTCCCCCGCAGGAAGTAGAGTCGGTCGTGAACTCGCCTTGCATCAGGGCGGGTTCACGGCCACATGGCCATGACTCAGCCGGTGTCGTCGACAGGAGCCCCATGTCCATCGGTGGATGCACCCCGGCCCCGCCCACCGGGCAGGGGCGAAACGCCCTCCTCCGCGGCGTCACCGCCCTCGCGGGCGCCTCGCTCCTCGCCGCCGCGATCACCGCGTGCGCAGGGACCGGCGCGGAGGGGCCGAAGGCGGCTGTCCCCTCACCGGTGAAGGCCGCGACCGCCGACTCGCGGGCCGCGGCGCACGGGAAGTCCGCCGCGAGGATCATCACCCGGGGCGCGGGGGACCGATTCCCGGGCCTTTACGCCCACCTCTCGGGGTCTCGTCGTCACCGACACACACTGCGTCGCCGTGTCCTCCCCCAGGAGCGACGAGCCGACGACCGTCGCCTGGGGCCACGGCTGGTCGGTGCGCGAGGAGAACGGCGAGGCGGCCGTGTACGACGCCGACGGCAGGCTCTTCGCCCGTGAGGGCGACCGGGTGGGAGTCGGCGGAGGGAGCACCGGCCGGTTCGCGGGCGAACCGTGCGCCGCCGGCCAGGTCTTCGAGGCCAACGACGCCCAAGGGGCCCCTCGGAGCACCCCTGGGTGAGTCGGGCGGAGGGATTCCTTCGCGGCGGAGCGATGAGTGCGGGCCGTGCCGTCGGTCGGAGGAGTGACACCATCGCCGCCAGGAAGGCTCCGTCATGACCGAGACGCTCACCGTCCCCCGCGCCGCGGACTCCGCCGGCCCGTCCGCACGGGCCTCGACCGGAGGGTGGGTGGGCGCGGCGTGCGGCGTCGCGGCCGGGCCGCTGTTCCTGGCGGCCGGCGTCGCCCAGGGGGTGCTGCGGGACGGGTTCTCGTTCGGACGGAACGCCCTCAGCCAGCTCGCGCTCGGTGCGGAGGGATGGATCCAGACCGTGAGCTTCCTCGTCACGGGGGTGCTGCTGGTCGGCGGTGCGTGGGGGCTTCGACGGGTGCTCCGCGGACGTCCGGGCGGCAGTTGGGGGCCCGCTCTCGTCGGGGTGTTCGGCGTGTCCTTCTGGGTCGCGGCGGGCTTCCCCGCCGACGCGGGGGCCGGGTTCCCCGTCGGCGCGCCGGAAGCGACCGTCATGACCGGGCACGGCACCGTGCACATGCTCGCCGGGATGGTCGGCTACGTCGCCCTGTGCGCGGCCTTCGTCGTCCTGGGCAGGTCGTTCGCCGCCGCCGGGCTGCGGGCCTGGGCGATCGCCTCGCGGGTCGTACCGGTGGGCGTCCTCGCGGGCTTCATGGCCTCGGCCTGGTCCGTCGCCGCCTTCACGGCCGGCGCCGGTCTCGGGCTCCTCTGGCTGTCCGTGACGACAGCCCGGCTCGCAGGCGCCGCGACGGGCCGGTGACGCGCACCGCCGACGAGGGCTGCCGTGCGTGTCCGACGGCTCGCCCTGGCCGACTTCCCCGTGCGGGCGGACGCTCGAAGGCCTGGTGGGGGCGGTTCGTGAGCTCGGTCGATTGTCAGTGGCGGGTGAGACGGTAGGACCATCAAGCCGGCAGAAAGACGGGGAGTTTCGCCGTGTCCGTTAGCCAGAACTACATCAATCACGTCGCCCTCGTGCTGGACGCGAGCTCGTCCATGTCGCACCTGCGGAACAAGGTCGTCGAGGTCGCCGACCAGCAGATCGAGTACCTCGCCCGCCGGTCGCGGGAGCTGGACCAGGAGACCCGGGTCACCGTGTACGTGTTCGCGGACAAGGTGCAGTGCGTCATCTACGACAAGGACGTGCTGCGGATGCCGTCCCTGAAGGAGATGTACCGGGTCGGGGGCATGACCGCCCTGCTCGCCGCCGCCTTGAAGTCGCAGCGGGAGCTGGCGCAGACCGCGCAGCTGTACGGCGACCACAGCTTCCTGACGTTCGTGCTGACGGACGGCCAGGAGAACGCCAGCCACCGCTGCCCGGACGCGCCGAGCAAGGAGCCGCGGGCCCTGGTGGCGGCCGTCGCCGAGATGATCGAGAAGCAGGACGACAACTGGACGCTGGCCGTCCTGGTGCCGGACCAGATGGGCAAGCGCGAGGCCATGAACTGCGGCTTCCCGAAGGACAACGTCGCCATCTGGGACGCCACCAGCACCCGGGGCCTGGAGGAGGCCGGGCAGGTCATCCAGCAGGCCACGGAGAAGTTCATGGTGGGCCGCACCAAGGGCATCCGGGGTTCGCGGGCGGTGTTCTCCGTCGGCGCCGAGGCCGTCAACAGCAAGACGATCGCCGCGGCCGGCCTCACCCCGGTGGACTCCGCCGGGTACGAGCTGCTCCCGGTGACGCGCGACGCGGCGATCCGCGAGTGGGTGACCGAGTCCGGGCACACGTATCGGACCGGGTGCGCCTTCTACCAGCTGAGCAAGTCCGAGAAGATCCAGGCCCGGAAGCGGATCGCCGTGCTGGAGAAGCAGACCGACCGCGTCTACACGGGGCCCGAGGCGCGGGCGCTGCTCGGCCTCCCCGACGAGGAGGTCCGCGTCAAGCCCGACCACAACGCCGACTTCACCATCTTCGTGCAGAGCACCAGCGTCAACCGCAAGCTCGTGTCGAACACGCGACTGCTGCTGATGCACTGACGACGCGGGGCCGCTGCGCCCTCGCCCTCCCGGTCGGCCGGCGCCTCAGTCGTCGGCGATCTGGAGGGCGAGGGCGTAGCGGCGGCCGTCCGTCCCGGCGAGGAGGCTGTCGAAGAGCGGGGTGAGTCCGTTCACCGCGCCGCACGAGGCGTCGTGGTTCGTCCACCAGCTGCCCTCCGGGCCGAGCAGGGCGACGACGCGGTCGGCCGCGCGGGCGGCGGCGTCGGCCGGCCGGTGCCGGTGGCTCGGCCAGATCAGGTCGACGGTCGCGAGCGTGGTCAGGAACGGAACGGCCTCGGCCGCCTCCAGGGGTTCCAGCGCGGCGCAGATCTCCGGGACGGGTGGCGGCACGTACCCGGGGAGGAAGCGCCGCCACGCCCCGTCCGCCGCCGTCTCGGCGAGCAGGGCCCGGATGCGTACCGCCAGCTCCGGCAGGTCGGGATCCGGCTCGGTGAACCGTCCGGACGCCACGAACACCCTTGACGGGGTGGCCAGTTCCTCCAGACGGACGCGCAGCTCCGTCACGTCGGTCCTCCCGGGGGTCACGCCGGACGCTCCTCCTCGGCACCGGGCGCGTCCGGCCGGCCGAGGCGGTGCAGGACGCGGGTGCGGAGGAGCGTGTACTCCTCGTGGAGCCGGCTCCATTCGCCGAAGGGCGGGCGGGGGATGACGATGCCGTCGGTGACGGTCTCCTCCGGCCCGAACTGCTCACGCGTGAGGTCGATCTCGACGCCCATGCCCAGACGGTTCCACCAGTGGTAGTCCACGCGCTGGCCGTCGACGTGGACCTCGCCGCGGAGCAGTTCGCCGCCCAGCAGGTCGTTCACGACCATCGCGGTCACTCCGCACTGGTCCCGCGCGGGGTTGTCCCCGGTCCAGCGGGACCGGTACTCGGGTGTGCAGGTCTCGGCGCTCCAGCTGCTGCGCACGGCTCGTTCGATGTCGGAGAGGAGCAAGGGTGTCATGCGCGCGATCCTTCCAGCCGCCACCGACAACCGCGGGACGGCCCGCGCCCTCGCCCCGCGCCCTCGCCCCGCCCAGCCGCTGGGGGGCCTCCCCGCGAGCCCGGGGGCCCCCGCACCCTGCCGCGGCCCCCCCCCCGCCGGGGGCCGGGGGGGGGGCGGGGGGGCGCGGCGCCCGGCCGCGGGCGAGGAAAACCACGCGGCG